>NZ_JAOEAL010000001.1:1831632-2136904 GCF_029835735.1 Shewanella sp. GD04112 | reverse complement strand
CTTCGATAACGGCGTTGTCTGTGCCTCAGAGCAAGCGGTGATTGTGGTCGATAGCATCTACGAGCAAGTTAAAGAGCGCTTCGCGACTCATGGTGGTTATCTCTTAAATGCCGCGCAAACCGCAGCAATGCAGCAAGTCATCCTTAAAAATGGCGGCTTAAATGCCGATATCGTCGGCCAAAGCGCCGCGACCATAGCGCAAATGGCGGGCATTGATGTCCCCCACACTACTAAGGTACTAATTGGTGAGGTCACCGATATCACTGAGGCCGAAGCCTTTGCCCACGAAAAACTATCCCCATTGCTTGGCATGTACCGCGCCGCCGATTTCAGTGATGCCGTCGATAAAGCAGAAGCCTTAGTTGCCTTAGGCGGGATTGGCCACACATCAGGCTTATATACTGACCAAGACACCCAAACCGAGCGGGTGAAAACCTTTGGTTTTAGAATGAAAACCGCGCGTATTTTAATCAACACCCCAGCCTCGCAAGGCGGCATTGGCGATCTGTACAACTTTAAACTCGCTCCCTCGCTCACCTTAGGTTGTGGTTCTTGGGGCGGAAACTCGATTTCCGAAAACGTCGGCCCAAGTCATTTAATCAATAAAAAAACCGTCGCTAAGAGGGCTGAAAACATGCTGTGGCACAAGCTTCCTTCGTCTATCTACTTTCGCCGCGGCAGTTTACCCATTGCGCTTGAAGAATTGAGCGATAAAAAACGCGCCCTCGTAGTGACCGACAGATTCCTCTTTAACCAAGGTTATTGCGACGAAACCTTAAAGATTTTAAAAGCACAGGGCCTTGAAACCGAAGTCTTTTACGAGGTGGAAGCCGACCCCACACTGGCCACCGTACGCCTAGGTGCCAAAGTCGCCAATAGCTTTAAGCCCGATGTGATTATTGCCTTAGGCGGTGGCTCACCCATGGATGCGGCCAAGATTATTTGGGTCATGTACGAGCATCCCGATGTCGACTTTGCCGATTTAGCATTGCGTTTTATGGATATCCGTAAACGTATCTATAAATTCCCTAAAATGGGCGTCAAAGCCACTATGGTGGCAATCCCCACCACATCTGGCACAGGCTCTGAGGTCACACCTTTTGCCGTAGTCACCGATGAACAAACCGGTAAAAAATACCCCATCGCCGACTATCAACTCACCCCTAACATGGCGATTGTTGACCCGAATCTGGTGATGGATATGCCTAAATCCTTAACCGCTTTCGGCGGGATCGATGCGATCACCCACGCGCTCGAAGCCTATGTCAGCGTGATGGCGAATGAGTACAGCGATGGTCAAGCCCTGCAGGCACTCGACCTACTGTGCAAATATCTGCCCGATGCTTATGAGCTTGGCGCTGCATCCCCCATCGCCCGTGAAAAAGTGCACAATGGCGCAACTATAGCCGGTATCGCCTTTGCCAACGCCTTCCTTGGGATCTGTCACTCAATGGCCCATAAACTGGGCGCCGAGTTTCACTTAGCCCATGGACTGGCCAATGCGCTACTCATCAGTAACGTGATCCGTTTTAATGCGACCGACTTACCCACTAAGCAAGCCGCATTCAGCCAATACGACAGACCCAAAGCCCTGTGTCGTTACGCCGCGATTGCCGATCATTTAGCCTTAGGTGGAAGTTCAGATGCGGAAAAAGTCGAGAAATTGCTGGAAAAAATCGAGCAACTCAAGAAGACGCTGGGCATTCCAGCATCTATCCAAGAAGCGGGAGTTAACGAAGCCGACTTCCTCGCCAAACTAGACGAGCTCGCCGAGGATGCCTTCGATGACCAATGTACTGGCGCCAACCCTCGCTATCCTCTGATTAGTGAGCTAAAACAGCTACTGCTCGACAGCTACTATGGCCGCCCTTTCACCGAGCAATAGTGCATTAAATAGTCACTGAAATTGACTGGGCTTTGTTTCCTTAGTGATATAGGTAAACAAAGCCCATTATTCACTAAAGTACCGACAAAGAAATTTGAAGATATATTCAACTGGCCGACTTATCTTAAGTTTACCAATCGAATGAATCACCAGTCCCCAAGCTTATTGTCTATCCTCAACCCTATAGTTTATTAAGACTATTTCTAAGATAAATAGAGAGTGAACCTAGAGCGCTTATGGCTATATTTACCCCTATTTCTTGCGTTCAAAAAGTCGGGACAAAGAGTATCACTAAAGTCTACGATTTGGATTAACGAGGAAGTATAACGCTGTAGATATTCTAAATTGACCTTTCAGTAAATCATGTCGATTTATAGGGTAAATGAATAGTGTCAGATAAGCGGAAAACCGTGCGGAAATAATCAAAATACCAAGCTATGTTGCCAATAGCTCGAAATAAATAATGACGGCCAAGATTTGGCTAGACCGTCATTTAGGCTGCGACAACATGGCGCTGTACCCTTAATGGATGCAAGCGATTATGCATCACCTTAATGGTTTCAAATTGCGTCATGGTTTTAGCGCCTGATAACACACATTCTGGCGATAATAACATCACCAACGCGGATTGTAGGGTGTTTTCGATGACTAAGACTAATGCGCGTTGTTTTTGGCATTTAAGCTCAAAGACTTTACCCACATCGCTAAATACGCACACATCGCTGCAATCAAAAAACCATGATTTTGGCATTTGTGGTGTCAGCATAAAATGCGCGGCTGTCGCATTTAGAGCAATTTGCACTATGGCGGCATCGGTAAGGGATAAGGTTTTCGGCAACTTGTCGAGCAAGCTCATATAGAATTTGGCGTGCGCAATATTAAATTCCATGCTTGATAAGGCATCAGGAATTAATGATTTTGCTTTATAAGCCGTCAGAAATTCTATCTCGGAACCTAACGAAACGCCTAATACACCATACGAATCGTTATATTTCCAGTGCCAATCCTTTTGTGGCAATAATAACATAACGTTTACCTACTATTTGAACACTGGCACATCATAGTAGATATTTTATTCAATATCAAAATAAAAATATAAAAATACAGATTAGTTAACAATTACTTAGTAGATCTATTTAAGGATCTTAACTGCGATCTATTGATCGTTTTAGATCGCAGTTAAGATAAATGATCGTAATTTAGATCCCTATTGAGATCTAAAGATCATTATTTTAAGCGGTAAGCTTCAACAATTTCTTTAATTAACTTTGGACCTTGGTAAATAAAACCTGAGTAAATCTGTACCATAGTCGCGCCCGCATCAAATTTAGCTAACGCATCTTCTGCGCTGTTAATTCCACCCACACCAATGATCGGGATCTGACCATTTAAACAGGTGGCTAATTGTTTGATCACTTTAGTTGAAAGCTCAGTCAATGGTTTACCACTTAACCCACCACTTTCATTGGCATTCGCAAGGCCGCTAACACCGTCACGGGTTAATGTTGTGTTAGTCGCAATCGCGCCATCAAACTTGTTTTTAATCAAGGATTGAGCAATATTTTCGATTTCTTCCGTGGTTAAATCAGGCGCAATTTTAAGGGCAATTGGCACATACTTTTTATGTTTCTCGGCCAACTCAAGTTGCTTAGTTTTTAATGCGCTTAATAATTCGTCTAATAGATCGCCATATTGTAGCGATCGTAATCCGGGTGTATTCGGTGATGAAATATTCACCGCAATATAGGCTGCATAGGGATACACTTTGTCCATGCAGATCAAATAATCGTCTTTACCCTGCTCTACTGGAGTGTCTTTATTTTTACCAATATTGACCCCAACCATGATATCGGTTTTCTTTGCGATCAAATTTTTGACCAGATTATCGACACCCTTGTTATTAAAGCCCATCCGATTGATGATCGCCTTTGCGGGTTTTAATCTAAATAAACGGGGTAAATCATTACCGGGTTGTGGTCTTGGGGTCACTGTACCCACTTCCACATGACCAAATCCCATCGCATGAAAGGCATCTATCGATTCGCCATCTTTATCCATACCTGCGGCAAGACCGACAGGATTAGGAAAAGTCAGTCCCATAAAGCTGACGGGCGCGGGCGCAATATTCTGGGCATAAAACGCATTCAATGGACTATTACCTGTCATTTTCAGGCTGCCAATGGCTAAATTATGCGCTCGCTCAGGATCCATCTGAAACATGACTTTCTGTGCGATTTTATAAAACATGTATTTTCCTCGACCTAAAAAAAGCCCCGGCGATCGCCAGGGCTTCTGATTGTTATAAAAGTTTACTTATGGCCTTCGCAATGAAGGATCAGAAGGTTCAGTTCACGCAGGGCGACAGAGAACTTAGCAAACTCATGGCTTTGCGACGTTTTGAAGTCAGCGAGCATATGGAACCATCTTTCCAGTAGGGCTTGATTGGTATCAATCCACTGAGAAATAACGCTTTGAGCGTCACAGGTTGCACTGCATGTTCTTAAGACCACTGACGTCAACGCACGTTGTTGCCAATCCAACTCTTCCCTAAAGGCTGCACGAGCCAGTGCCTGCCAATGGTTTGCCACAGGCTGTGCACTGATCTGCTCTAGGAACCAATGCAGCTCAACGCGGGCACCGAGTTTGAAATATGTCTCGGCAACGAGCTCAACTGTTTTCTCTTCGGCTTGGGCAATTTGCGCAATATCCAGAGCCGAGAACAGTGTGCTCATGTTAGCCACGACGGTCGCCACATTCTGAGGCACGTTCTCTTTGATAAGAGCGTTGATCTCAGCTTGGATACCCGCCGCTTCTTCTTCTACCAAGTAGGAATGAACATTCGCTTTGATTTGTTCAAATACGGGTTTGAAGAAGGCTACAGTTTGCTCGATGCTCCAAGTACGGTTGCGGTGACGCAGGAACCAGCGGCATGCACGGCGCATATTGCGACGTAATTGATGCAGCATTTCGCCCTGAACCACAGCAGGAACAATACCGTTTAAGTCAGTGATCGCTTTAGTTAATTCAGCTAAACCAAACACTTCGCGAGCCATAGTGTAACAAATTGCCGCGTCGGCAACTGAGGCACCAGTCTCATCTTGCATACGTTGAACAAAGTTCAGACCCATGTCGTTGACCAATTCGTTGGCCAGTGACGTGGCAATGATTTCACCGCGCAGTGGGTGCGTCACCATTCTGTGGCTGTACAGTTCCTGAAGTTGTTTCGGGAAGTAAGCAATCAACAGTTGGCTCAGCAGCGTGTCTTCGGTGATTTCTTGAGTCAGTAACTGCTCTTTCAGTACCATCTTAGCGTACGCCACCAGTACCGACAGCTCTGGACGCGTTAAGGCGCGGCCATTGGCTAAACGTTCTGCCAGCTCTTCTTCCGATGGTAAGAATTCTAAGGCGCGGTCTAACTTGCCTTCTTTTTCCAGATACTGGATAAAGCGAATTTGCTCTTTTAACTGCTCAGCACCGCGGACTTGGGTGACCGAAATCGTACGGGTTTGATCTTTACAATCCTGCAGTACGATTTGGCCAACTTCTTCAGTCATCTCTTCCAGTAAACGGTTACGTTGCTTGAGTGTCAGTTCACCCTCAGCGACTAACGCGTTTAATAGAATTTTGATGTTAACTTCGTTGTCAGAACAGTCCACACCACCTACGTTATCCACGAAGTCAGTGTTGATACGACCGCCGTTTGCCGCGTATTCAATACGACCTAACTGAGTACAACCTAAGTTACCACCCTCGCCCACGATCTTGGCGCGCAGTTCGCGACCATTGACACGCAGCGCATCGTTAGCGCGGTCGCCTACTTCTGCATGGGTTTCGCGTGATGACTTAACATAAGTACCGATACCACCGTTCCAAATCAGATCCACTGGCATTTTCAGCAGTTCTTTCATCAGCTCAGTCGGAGTCATCGACGTCTTTTCCGTTTCCAGCATTTGCTTCATTTCAGCAGACAATGGAATGGACTTAGATGAACGCAGGAAGATACCGCCGCCCTTAGAAATCAGCTTGCTGTTGTAGTCTTCCCAGGTTGAACGTGGCAGCGCGAATAAACGGGCACGTTCTTCATAGCTGGCAGCTGTATCTGGATTCGGGTCGATAAAGATATGCATGTGGTTGAATGCAGCCACAAGTTTTGTGTGCTTAGACAACAACATACCGTTACCAAATACGTCACCCGCCATGTCACCAATACCTAAACAGGTAAAGTCTGTGGTTTGACAATCGATACCCACTTCGCGGAAGTGACGTTTAACCGATTCCCAACCACCTCTGGCCGTGATACCCATTTTCTTATGGTCGTAACCGTTACTACCACCCGATGCGAACGCATCGCCTAACCAGAAGTTATATTCTTGAGAAATGGCGTTAGCGATGTCAGAGAAGGTGGCAGTCCCTTTGTCTGCCGCGACCACTAAATATGGATCATCTTCATCGTGACGGACCACATCTACCGGGTGAACGATTTCACCGTTAACGATGTTATCTGTGATATCGAGCAGCGCACGGATAAAGATGCGGTAACATTCTTGACCTTCGGTGAAGAAGGCTTCGCGGCCACCTTCAGTAGGCAGTTGTTTACAAACGAAACCACCTTTCGCGCCCACAGGCACAATTACGGTGTTCTTCACTTGTTGTGCTTTTACTAAGCCAAGCACTTCAGTACGGAAGTCTTCACGGCGGTCAGACCAACGCAGACCACCACGAGCCACTTTACCGTAGCGTAAATGCACACCTTCAACCCGTGGCGAATAAACGAAAATTTCGAATTTCGGCAACGGACGCGGCATTTCAGGAATTAACGAAGGCATGAATTTAAACGAGATATAACTCTTAGATTCGCCTTTGGCATCCAGTTGGTAGAAGTTAGTACGCAGCGTGGCGTTAATCAAATCGAGGTAACGACGGATAATACGGTCATCGTCTAGGCTCGATACTTCGTCTAAACGTAGGTTGATCTGCTCCATAAACTTGCCCAGAGTACGGGTCTTCAGTTTTGGATTGAACTTACGAATAAACATTTTCACCAACAAATCAGCGATTTGTGGGTAACGGCCGAAGGTTTCTTCGATGTAAGCTTGGCTGAATGTCGCATCGATTTGACGCATGTACTTAGCGTAAGCACGCAGTACTGACACTTCACGGCCTGTTAAACCTGACGCCAGAATGATGCGGTTAAAACCGTCATCTTCTAGTTTCTTTTGCCACACTTGAGAGAGTGCAGTTTGGAATCTGTCTTGGCTGTCGGCAATATTGTCGGTATTAGTGACTTTAACCGTCATTAAGAAGTCTAAGATCCAGAAGGTAGAACCGTCTGAGGTCGTCACTTCATAGGGACGCTCGTTGATCACGCGCAGACCAAAGTTTTCCAGCATCGGCAGCACGTCAGAAAGATGGATTGGCTCATCTTTATGGAATAGTTTTAAACGCACTTTGTTGTCGTTCAACGCTGCTTCCTGCGGTTGATAGAACAACATGCCTAACTTGTGTTCGTCATCCAGTGCTTCAAGCTGTTGCATATCCACAACGGCAGAGCTTGGTAATACGTCTTCTTTATAGCTTTGTTCGAAGGCGTTAGCGTAACGCTTCATCAGATGAGTACCGGCTTCTTCACCTAAGGCGGTGTTTAGCGCGGTATTTAACTTATCTTCCCACGAGCGTGCCGCTTCAATTAAATTGTTTTCAATGGCAGCCACATCTACATCCATATTATTGTTATCAACTTTGACAATGTAGTGAGTACGGGCCAGGGTTGACTCGGAGAAATACGTCGTAAACTCTACATCTTCTTTGCTGTTGAAATGCTGAGCCAGAATACGTTGAGTATCTTGGCGAAGTTTAGTGTTGTAACGATCTTTTGAAACGTACACTAAACAGGATAAGAAACGACCGAAACCATCTTTGCGAACAAAGAGTTTCAGTTTGTCCCTGTCTTGCATCTCGAGCACACCGTGCGCCGTGTGTGCTAAATCATCAACATTGGCTTGGATTAGCTCATCGCGCGGCAGGTTTTCGAGAATGTTCAGCAGGGCTTTATAGTCGTGAGAACGTGGCGTTAAACCTGAACGGTCTAATACGCGCTGGACTTTTTCGTTCAGCAGCGGGATCTCACGTGGGCTGCGGTTATACACATTTGAGGCGTACAAACCGATGAATCTATCTTCACCGACCACATTGCCTTTCTTGTCAAAGCGTTTGATACCGATATAGTCCACATAAGCAGGACGGTGCACGCGGCTCTTGGCGCTGCTCTTGGTCAGGATCAGTAAACTGTGGTCTAAGGCTTCTTTACGGGCACTGTCAGAGAAGCTTGATAATAATAAACCTTGCTCTGGCTGAGTCTTATGGTGCTTATTCATTAAGCCTAAACTAGAGGCCATATTTGGCACTAGTTCGACGTCGCCTTCAACGCGTTTTAAATCGTATTGACGGTAACCCAGTAAGGTAAAGTGATGATTATTAAGATAAGTTAAGAAGTTAATCGCTTCTTCTAACTCTTGCTTCTCACCGGGGAATGGACGCTTAGGTAAATCTTTAATGGTCTCACTCAGCTTAGCTGACATCGCGCTCCAGTCGTTGACTGATGCAGCCACATCACCCAGCACAGATTGGATTTCGCGCTCAAGGGCTTTGATATCCACACTGCTGCTTTGACGGTCGATTTCAATCAGGAAAACGGCAACGTGTTCAGTGCTGTCAGGGCTTTGATTCAGGTAAGTGACTTTAGTTACATCCTGGGCTGAACGCTCAATCGCCAGCGGAGTGTGTAACATCATGTGAGCCGTAATACCCATACGATTCAATGCCATACCAACTGAATCTACCAGGAATGGCATGTCAGGTTGGATAACTTCAATGATCGAATGAGTTGATTGCCAGCCGTGTTTTGACTGACTTGGATTGAATACTCTGAGGTGAGTCTCCCCTTTCGGGGTTTTGTTTAGTGCATTCCATAAACTGAGAACCGCACCATACAGGTCGCTGTCGTTACGCGCATTGAGGTCGTCTTTCGACATGTGGGCATAAAGGCAGGTCGCGAACTGTTCAACTTGCTTGGCTTGTGAATTAGGGACTTTAGCGTGAATTAAACTGACTACATTTTCAAGTAGTACTGAAGGCATTGCATCTTTCAAGGCCATGTTGCTGTTTCCTTAAGCGTCTATGGCAGCGCTTTTTTTCATTATTTGGATGCTTCGGCTTAACGATCTCAGAAAATTAGTGTGATCCAGATCGTCGCGCGAAGTTTATTACTAAATCCTCTGTATTTCGAGGAAAATTTTAGTGGTACATCCTCTGTAAATCCAGCCAGAGCGTAAAGATGTGATAACAGGTGAGCAAAAAATCAAAAAAACAGCGTTTATATTCAAAGACAATGGGGAGTCAAAAACTCCCCATTGTTTGTAACTACTTAGCCTGCCGCCAGAATACCGCTGCCAGTGCTGGCAGGATAATTATGGCGCCCAACATATTTACCACAAACATGAAGGTGAGCAGGATCCCCATGTCCATTTGGAACTTAAGCGCCGAGAAAAACCAAGTGCTCACCCCAATCGCCAACGTCAGTCCTGTGAAAATCACCGCACTGCCCCGCTCGACTAACGCTTCATAGTAGGCTTGTTGTACTGGCATCCCATTCGACAACTTAGATGACATGGTCGACAGGATATAAATACCGTAGTCAACACCGATACCCACACCGAGGGCGATAACGGGTAAAGTACTGACTGCTAAGCCAATATTGAGTTGAGTCATCAGCGCCTGTGCCAGCGTGGAGACCACGTAAAGCGGAATAATCACCGCGACTGTCGCTTTTAATGACTTAAAGCTGATAAGACAAAGCACAAATACCGCGCCATACACATAAATCATCATAGGTAATTGGGCTTCCGCCACCGCTTCGTTGGTCGCCGCCATCACCCCAACAGGACCAGATGCTAGCTTAAATTGCAGCTTGTCATTGTCCATTTTGGCCGCGACCGCTTTCACCTTAGCGACAACAGTTTCAATGGTTTCAGCCTTATGATCCTGCATAAATAGATACACAGGCATCACTGAGCAATCACCATTTAACAAGCCCGATGTCGTAGGGATCTGGCCAATCGCCTGTACTAAACTGGCGGTCGTACGGGGCAGTACTTCCCATCTTGGGTTGCCTTCGTTAAAGCCCGCATTCACTTTTTTCGCCACCGAGGCCAAGCTAACTGTCGATTCAACACCAGGGGTATTACGCACTAACCATTCAAACTCATCAATTTGCGTCAGCATATCGTGGTAAGTACAGGCCTCTGGGCTCGCTTCCACAATCACAGTCATCACATCGGTGGTGATAGAAAAGTGATCGGTAATAAAGAAGGTGTCCAAGTTGTAGCGAGAATCTTGGTGTAAAGCCGGCGCGCCGCCCTGCAGATCGCCAATTTTCATCTGATTCGCCTGTTGCAGACCTGCAAAATACAAGGCAATGGTCGCCGCAATCACTACCACTGCGTATTTCGGCGTAGCAAATTTGGCAAGGTAGCGCCAAATTGCCTCGGCCCGCACTTCATCCGAGGTCGGCACGCCCTGTGGTGCAACCTTGAGTTCAGTGAAAGAAATCACTAAAGGCAGAAGGATAAGGTTAGTGAAAATAATCACGCCCACACCGAGGGAGGCCGAAATGGCCAGCTCACGGATGATACCGATATCAATGGATAACAGTGTGATGAAACCAACCGTATCAGAAAGCAGCGCCACCCCACCAGGTACCAATAAACTGCGAAACGCAGAAGCCGAGGCCGCCTTAGTGGTTTGTCCGTCCATCACGCGGCGTCTGACCGCGTTGATCATCTGCACCCCGTGACTCACCCCGATGGCAAAGACGAGGAATGGCACCAGAATTGACATAGGATCTAAGCCAAAACCAATGACCGTCAGTAAACCCAGCTGCCAGATCACCGCCGTTAAGCTACAGACTAATGGCAATAAGGTCAGGATAAGTGACTTGGAAAACAGGTAAACCATTACTGCCGTAATCAAAATGGCAATCACGAAGAACAGCAATACGCCTTTGGCGCCATCGGCCACATCACCCGCCATCTTAGCAAAACCGATAATATGGATTTTCACCTTATCGGTTTCATACTTACCGCGAAGCTCCTTCTCCAGCTGAGCGGCAAAGGCGATGGTATCTAAGGGCTTACCCGTTTGTGGATCAAAGTCCATCAATTGAGCCGATACCATAGCGGCACTATAATCGTTGGCGATCAAGCGTCCCACAATGCCTGCTTTTTCAATGTTATCGCGCACCGTGTTTAAGCCCGCTTCGGTGGTCGTGAAATCGGCGGGGATCACAGGGCCCCCCGCAAAACCATCTTCCACGACTTCGGTAAAACGGGTCGAAGGTGAAAATAAAGATTTCACCTGTGAGCGGTCAACACCTGGAATAAAAAACAGCTGATCGTGAACGTTTTTCAGGGTGTCGAAAAAGTTAGGGTTAAAAATATTGCCGCTGGTATCTTCCACCGCCACCATAATGCTATTCGCGCCACCAAAATCTTTTTGATGTTTGAGGTAGGTTTGCATATAGCTATGATTAAGCGGAATATTTTTAATGAATGCCGCATCCATTTTTAATTGGCTAGCTTGGTATCCCAAAAAAACCGTCAGCAAAATAAAAATGCTCACCACCCAAGCACGGTTGCGGAATAAAAATGACTCAAATCCGTTGACCAGTTTTTCTAACATCTTATCGGCCCTGTTATTGTTGTTTTATAATTTATGG
This sequence comes from Shewanella sp. GD04112, assembly GCF_029835735.1. Lineage (NCBI taxonomy): Bacteria > Pseudomonadati > Pseudomonadota > Gammaproteobacteria > Alteromonadales > Shewanellaceae > Shewanella > Shewanella sp. GD04112. Next base: position 2,125,247 of record NZ_JAOEAL010000001.1, on the reverse strand, counting down.
CTTAAGTGTAAGTAGCCCTTGGCTACCCGATAACCACACATTCCCTTGGTTATCTTTGGCAATCGAAACTAAGTTTTCCCCCTGGCGGCGAGTGACAATACTCGCACTATCATCCTGATTTAGCTGGATAACGACGCCGGCATTCCCCACAAGGTACAAGCTAGTATCTGAGCTCACCAAGGCGCCATTGATGGATGACTGCACAGGCATTTCAATCTCATCCCATTGGCCAAGGCTCAAATCTGCTTTAAACACGTGCCCCCTCAATCCCATTACGTAAACCGCATCCTGCAATTGAATGGCATTGAACATAGAGCCGTCGTAATCAAACCCGGTACGGGTAAAGGTTTGGCCCTTATCGGCCGATACCGCCACAAGCCCAAGCTCTCCGACTAATAACAAACGACCATCATTGAGCACGATCATTCGATTAAAATGCGGCAGTAACGAGGCGCGCTCGGTCAAATAAGCGGCTTGGTCGCTATTCTTTAACTCAGCCAAATAGGACACGTCTTCTTCGGCCAGCAACTCTTCGTGGAATTCTTCCGCCCAGGTCTTGCCGCCATCATGGGTTCGATAAAACAGTCCATAAGCCCCAATGGCCATGCCGTCCTGCTCATTGAGAAACAGCACATCGAGGAAGGGTTTTTCAATTTCGCTCGACTGCATTTGTAACGACCATGTCTGGCCGCCATCTTGGGTGTGCAAAATAGTGGCATCGTGCCCCACTGCCCAACCGAGTTTTTCATTTAAAAAGAACACTTTTGTCAGCTGCGCCGAGGTTGGTGTCGGCACTTGTTGCCAGGTGTCATTCAGCACGAGCACATGCCCACGCTCGCCCACGGCGACTAAACGCTGCCCCGCATGGGCAATATCTAACACTAAAGAAGATGCCGCTAAGGGCTGAATTTGCGGGAAAGTCTCAGACACCGCAGAAAATGAAGGGGAAGAAAATAAACAACCAACACTGATTGCAGCGGCGCATTGAAGGATGCGAAACGACATACAAACTTCCTTAACTAATGAGGGGCGCTTAGCGCCCCTTTAAACCGTGGCCGATTAACGGATACCTTCGCGACGTAGCGCGTCTGGGGTGAAGTTCGCTTCACTCAACTTGGCATCGAAGTTATACATTCCACTCTGGTTGTCTAACCCCATGGCCAAATAACGACGGGACTGCAGATCGTGGAACACTTCTAAGGTATCCCACTGTGTGGGGACTTCGTAGTAGTTCAAGCCGTGGGCAACCGCCACACGGTAGAGTTCATCACGGTTGTCATACAGATCGGCAATCGATACTTGCCATGAGTCTTCGTCAAGATACATCACACGCGTCTTGTAGATGTGGCGCATACCGTCTTTCAAGGTCGCCTTCACTTCCCATACGCGGTGTTTTTCCCAACGGACAAACTCAGGATTGATATGGCCGGGTTTTAAAATTTGGTCATATTTCAGCTTATCTGAGTGCAATTTGTAGTCGTTGTAAGGAATATAGATTTCCTTCTTGCCCACAAGCTCCCAGTTATAACGCACGGGAGAACCGTTAAACATGTCGAAATCGTCTGTGGTGCGCAGACCATCGGATACTGTACCCGGTGTATCAAAGGCAACGTTTGGTGCTTTACGTACGCGGCGCTGACCTGTGTTATAGGTCCATGCTTGGCGTGGCAGCGCCTCTTGGTCCATAGTTTCTTTCACTAACAGCGCAGTACCAGCCAAACGAGCAGGCTGAGTCACCACTTGTTTAAAGTAGAACAGCGTGTTGCTGGCCTTTAACTGATCAAGGGTAATTTCAGGGCGAGAATACTCGAAACGAATTTCCTCAGCGGTTTCCACTAAGGTGTAGCTGCCATCGGCCGTCGGTGCCGCTTGGCTACGTGAGGTTTCCACATCCACACCACGGAAGCGCAGGATATGGTTCCAAATCGCTTCTAAGCCATTGGCAGGGATAGGGAATGGAATACCAATCGATGCCCCCGCAATACCATTACCCTGTGCAACTAATTCAGCGCGAGTGGCGTTGGCTTTTGTCGCATCATAGACAAATTGTGGCACTGATGCGCTGCGGCGCGTTTTGTACACATTCATCTTGTAAGTGTCGGGGTAAAGCTCAAACAGTTTCATTTGACCTGGGGTCAAGAAATCCTTGTATTGGGCTTTATTCGCATTGGTAATAGTGAATTCAATTTTATCCTCAGGGAAAGGATCGGGGTGATGCATTCCCTTGGTATATCCAGCAACTGGCTTAGTAATACCGCCATCCCAAGCGGGAATAGAGCCATCGGCATTGCCGGCTTTTTCTGCGCCTAATGGCGTTAATTCGTTACCTAATTTAGCGGCCTCGGCTTCAGATACCTTTGCCATCGCTACAGGTGCTACAAGGGCCATCATCACGGCACTTGCCAATATCGACAGTTTCTTCATTGTTATAGTCCTTTAGATCGAATACTTGATATTGAAAGAAATATAATCACGATCTGACATCGCGTTGGTTGTTCCTACACCGCCAAAGAAGTTGTTGTAGGATAAGTCTGCGCCCCAACGATTTTGGTATTCAAAATTCAGACCCAAGGCCACTGACTTACGTCCTTCGGTAAAGAGGAACATAGGATCAGGCGTAATACCGTCGACATCGTGTGAGAAAATCAACCGAGGAGACATGTTCACGCCCGCAAACAAGTTGTTAAAGTCCGCTTTAGCCACCAGACGGTATCCCCAAGCAAAATCCGTTGGGAATGGGTTGGTTTCTGGACCATTATGCAGCGCTTGGATGATGCCAGGCATATCGGGATTACCGCCAGAACGTGCAGTACCAGGGCCATTGAGACGCAGTTCATCAAAACCTGGCATATCGTGGATCCATACCCCACCGACTTCGGCCAACATCGTCAAGTTATCCAATCCCAAGGTAGGACCGAATAAGTGAGTGAAAGTGACTTGCGCTTGAGTGGTATCGAGGCGGATAAAACCGTCAACGGTTTCGCCAGGTTGTACGCCATCAATTTGAGAAATGCCGTCGAAGTCGGGGCGAATGCCCGCGTTGGCTAACTGTTGTGGCATACCCGCAAACAGCAGTTCTACGTCATCGATTTGCAGCGGTTCGTCTTGGCGGTGAGCGATTTCAGCACCGACTGAGGTATCGCCCAATGAGGTGTTAAAGCTGAAGCCATAGAGTTTAATGTCTTCAGGGTAAACAATTTGCGCCTTAGAGAAGCTCTTTAAGCTGAGCAGCAATTCGCGGTTAATATCTCCCGCGTTTTGACCCAGTACCGCAAGATCTGACAACAGAGCGCCAGTGCTAAAGTCGGCAGCAGTACCGCTGATCAGCGGACGACGGCTGTGGTAGTTCATAAAGTAGAAACCAAACTCGGTATCGCCTAACTCAGGGGCGTAATAACCTAGCTTGATACCATATTGGCCACTGTTGCTTGGCGCTTGCTCATCTTGCACTAACGTCACTTTCGTTGGATAAGCTAAGGCCATAGCAGCCAACTGATCCGTCGTAGGTTGACCACTGGCGATCATCCCTGCCAGTTTCTGATATTCCTGCGTTAAGAAGTCTAAATTGATGTCTGGGTTGGCGTTGAAGCCTAACTGTGCGTTCTGGTTATAACCACCGTAACCGGCGAAATCGTTAGTCGCAAAAATTGAACCAGGGGTTGGGATCCAAACGGGTTCCCAATCATATTGATAGAATCCTTCTACCGATAGGTTTTCGGTGATCCCCAATGAGGCCCACACCATACCCTGAGGACGGAAGGCTTCTTTGAGTTCCGCGCCTGGCGCGTTCAGGATGTTCAAATCGACTGGGTTGATTTCACCAATACCGTGGGCGATCAGCGTACTTTCCCCCCAAGAAACCACTTGGTTACCCACACGGATAGACAGCGGGTTGGCACCATCGTTTAAATCAAAATTCGCGTAGACGAAGGCATCCAGCAGACGGATGTCCTTACATTGCACTTCAGAAGCCTTACTGTCGCGGCAAGGATCGTATTCTTTCCCTGTTAACGGGTCATTGAAGTCGTAGTTACCATCGTTTAGCTTACGATCGTAAAAATACATACCACGAACGAATAGACCATAGTTCTCATACTTAAGGGATAACTCGTGTAATCCTTTAACGATTTCGGATGTAGTATCACCTTGAGAATAAAGTAAATTACTCAAATCGTTGTTGCTAGAATAAGAACCAGGTTGTGCCCAAATCTCAGCAGAAGTATATTTAGTTTTGGTACTGTCAAACGCTGTGTAGTTTGACCAATCAAACTGTGGCTGGTTTACCTTACCAATTTGTCCATCCCAATCGCGCTCCCCTACACGCCAACTGGCACCAGCAGTCCAAGTCGAGTCAAAAGTCCCTTGTATCTCCCCCCAATCGAACGCAACCGCATTAACATTCGACACCATCAATAAACTCAATGCCGACGCCACCCCCAAAGCAAGCGCCGACTTGTTAAAACTTTTTTTAACAATTTTCATTTTAGCTCTCCGTACCCTGCTGGATTCTTTGTTTTTGGAATTACAACCAACATCTTGTTAGCTCACAGGTAACATCATTGTTACAGCAATTAATCCCCATGAGCAAGGAACAGTTAGAGAAAATTTTCTAAAGAATTAAGCACGTAGACACATTTATGTCATCTACTACAGGGATGGAATTTAAATTAGAAAAGCAGAAGATTGAAAAGCGTGGGGGAAACTATGCAAAAAACTTTATATTTCATTAACATAATCACAAAGAAAATATCATACTTCCGTGATTGTAATTAGTCGACCGTTTAAAGTAATTACTCTAAGTAAAAATCAATAATTTATTAGGCTAACTGCTCTAGCGACACAAATTGCCCTTTATCATCGAGCACCAGTTTGAACTGTCCATGAATACCGTTATCGGTTAAAAAACGCCTAAAATGTCGGCCATTAATCCACAGGATCCGCCCCTGACGCTCACGCACTTCAACCTTATCGGCAATGCCTTGATAGTAAGGTAAAAACTCTCGATAACTTAGATTTAGCTTAAAATACAATTCCATATTAAAACTCAAATAATCGGCATAAAACTGGTAGTGGGAATTTACGACGGGCCAATTACAGCTGTTGGACCAACAAACAGCATGTCGTAGAAACAGAGCTATTGCCTTGAATTATCGGCCTCACAGGGACAAAGAACACTCTACTCCCCTCGTCAAAAGGCCATCATATTCAATAGTATAAAGCGTCATACCTTAGATTTAACTTAACTCGTTAAATAGTATAACTAGGGTACATGGCCTTCATGACTCTAACAGCTCAATTACTGCTTGGAAGAATGAGGGCAGCATAATGCTGCCCTCTTCATAGCTACTGTGCTAATGCCTTAGATACTTTCTCGAATAAATCTTTCGACAGTTCAGGCAGCGCCAACAATCGCGTTAAACAAGCCTTGATCTTGACTTGGCGCGCCTCATCAAACTTACTAAATTGGATGAGTGGCGTCACCATACGCGCCGCAACCTGCGGGTTGAGTTTATTTAAGCTGATAAGACATTCAGTTAAAAACTCGTAACCTTTGCCATCGGCGCGGTGGAATTGATAAATATTTCCGGCAGCAAAGCTGCCAATCAGTGAACGCACGCGGTTAGGATTGCTCATGCTAAAGCTCGCGTGTTGTTGTAATTGACGCAAACTATCAATCACCCCTTCCACATCATGGGTAGCCTGCAGCATGAACCATTTGTCCATCACCAGCGGCGTATCGCGCCAGCGGGCTTCAAACATTGCCATCAAATGTTCGCGGCAAGGTAGCGAACCGACATTCGCCGCACTTAATGCGCCAAGTGAGTCGGTCATATTGGTAGCCTTATCAAACTGCTCAACCACAAAGCTTTCGGCCTCGCTACTGACTCGGCTCAACCAGTTAAGACATTGGTTTTTCAGCGCTCGCGCTTTTGTGCAATCACGGTTTACCAATGAGCGATACAGCGCCGTTAACTCATCTTCACAATAGGCGGCAAGCTCTGTGAGCACAAATTCACGGGCTAGGGCTAAGGCATCTAAATCGACCGTGTCGGTTTGCTCAATCAACGCTGAGGCCGATGGTATAGCTAACATTTCCGCCATCAGCGCCTGATCTAACTGCTCATCGAGTAAGGCGCCTTTAAAGCTGTCCTTCACTCGCTCGTCTAATGTCATGGTGTGATGTTGCTGCAAATGCGCCACATTTTGCCAAATCGCTTGACTCACGAGCGCCACCGACGCCTCCCAACGCGCCACTTCACTCGAGGCAAAGCGCATCAAATGTACAAGCTGATCGATTTCAAAGGGATAATGCAATTTAACCGGTGCAGAGAAATCCTGTAGTAAGGATGCCACGGGTTTATGGCGCATACCTTCAAATGTAAATACTTGCTCTGCTTGAGTAAAATCAAGCACTTGATTTACCAGTGACAGCCCTTTCTCATCTAACAGCTCTAAGCTAAAGGGGATATGCAAAGGTGAAGCACAACCAGCTAAGGTTTGTTTGAGGGTTAACTGGTAAGTCCCAGCCTCAGCGTCAAAACTGTCGCTTGCGGTGACAAGTGGCGTGCCCGCTTGGCTATACCAGAGACGGTATTGCGTTAGATCGATTCCACTGGCATCTTCCATCGCCGCGACAAAATCATCGCAAGTCACGGCTTGGCCATCGTGGCGTTTGAAGTATAACTTCATCCCCGCTTGGAAATGGGCTTCACCCAACAGGGTGTGCATCATGCGAATAACTTCAGCGCCCTTGTTATACACAGTAACAGTATAAAAATTATTCATCTCAATCACAGACTCGGGGCGGATCGGATGCGCCATGGGGCCTGAGTCTTCAGCGAACTGCTGGTTTTTGATGACTTTAATCGCGTGAATTCGGTTCACAGCACGAGAGCCTAAATCCGAACTAAACTCTTGATCGCGAAACACTGTCAAGCCTTCCTTGAGGCTTAATTGGAACCAGTCACGGCAAGTCACGCGGTTACCCGTCCAGTTATGGAAGTACTCATGGCCGACCACAGATTCAATACCGTGGTAATCATCGTCGGTTGCGGTCAAGGTATCTGCCAACACATACTTGGTGTTGAAGATATTTAAGCCTTTGTTTTCCATCGCCCCCATATTGAAAAAGTCGACCGCGACTATCATGTAGATATCTAAGTCGTATTCTAGGTCAAAACGAGATTCATCCCAGGCCATAGACTTTTTCAGGGACGCCATTGCATGGTGCGCTTTTTGTAAATTACCTTTATCGACAAACACTTGCAGTACCACTTTGCGATGACTGCGGGTGATAAACTCATCCTGCAGCAGATCGAAATCACCAGCGACTAGGGCAAACAGATAGGCGGGTTTTGGGAAAGGATCTTGCCAGCGCACGTAATGGCGGCCACCATCGAGCTCGCCTTTCTCAATCAAGTTACCGTTGCTGAGCAGGAACGGAAACGCCAGTTTATCGGCTTCGATTCGCACTGTGTATTTGGCTAACACGTCGGGGCGGTCGAGAAAATACGTGATACGTCTAAAGCCTTCCGCTTCGCACTGAGTACAGTAGGCGCCGTCGGACATATAGAGACCTTCGAGGCTTGAGTTAGCCTCGGGATCGAGTTGGGTGATGATGGTCAACTCAAATTCATTCAGCGATGTCTCGATGGACAACTGCCCTTCACTCGCGTGATACGTCGCCGCTTGTCCATCAATGCCCACACTCACTAAGGTCAAACTTTCACCATCGAGCACTAAGGGATTGGTGTGGGAAGAAGTACGTTTGACTTTGCTAACGGCTTTAACCAGGGTGTTTTTACCATCGAGATTAACATCTAAATCAATGGTTTCGATCGTGAACTGGGGAGCTTGATAATCTTTAAGGTATTTTGCTTGTGCTTGTGTCATGTCGTTCCCTTTAACACTGTTCTAAATAAGAAAAACGCGCCATAAGCGCGTTTTAAGATACGGTAAACAGGCGCAATAACCGCCTATTTAGTGCCAGCGTTAGCCAGCTTTTTTGCATCCGCCATATCTAAGGTGATATAGGCCGTTTCGTCTAAGAAGGCATCCGGTGCTTCAATGTCGTCTTTGTCTTTAATGTCTTCCATCGATTTAACCGCGGCTAAACCATGGGCAACACGACGCTCGTTGGTTCTATCGAGTACTTTCTTCTCATCGGCTTCACGCGAGGCAATGCGCTCACTTTCAACTAAGGAGACAGTTTTCTCTTTATGATGCTTTTTAAAGTCGGCAATATCTTGATTGATATAGTTAAACTCAACATTGTTCTGAATACGGGCAAGGTGCTTTTTATCTAAACTCGCCACCAACTCAGGGGTGATGTCGTTTAGGGTGCCGTATTGCGCCATTGGCACTTTGTCCCAAGGTAAAGCATTCTTCTCTTCCGCTTCACCGTATTCACCCGGCTCTAACGCACTTGGGTAAGCAATGTTAGGGGTTACGCCTTTGAGCTGAGTGCTGCCACCGTTGATACGGTAGAACTTTTGAATCGTGTACTGCACGTGGCCAATCGGCTTCTCGTACATATCGTAGATTCGACCAAGGCTCTTATGCTGCTGCACAGTGCCTTTACCAAAGCTTGACTCACCAACAATCAGCGCACGGTCGTAATCTTGCAACGCAGCGGCAAAAATTTCCGAAGCTGATGCACTGTAACGGTCAACCATAATGGTTAACGGACCAGCGTAGGTCGTCTTGCCATCGTTATCACGGTGGGCAGACACTCGACCATCGGCGTCACGCACTTGCACCACTGGGCCCATATCGATAAAGAGTCCCGTCAGTAACACGGCTTCGGTCAACGCACCGCCGCCATTACCACGTAAGTCGATGACGACACCTTCAACCTTGGCTTCGTTTAACTTCACCAATTCTTTTTCGACGTCCTGGGATAAGTTCATATAGAAACCAGGGATTTGAATCACACCCACTTTACGGTTGGCGTATTCACCGTCTTTTGGCTCGATGATCTTTGAGGTCGCGGCACGGTCTTCTAAACGGATTTTGTCGCGCACTAAGGTTAGATTAAACGGTTTAGCGTTAGAGCCGCCCTTCTTAGGTAAAATCTGTAATACGACTTTACTGCCCTTAGGCCCTTTGATCAGATCGACCACATCGTCTAATCGCCAGCCGATCACATCAACAATCTCACCGCCTTCTTGGCCGACGCCGACGATCTTATCTTCAGGCGACAGTTTTTCACTGCTGGCCGCAGGACCGCCTGCAATCAAACTCTTGATGACAGTGTAATCGTCTTCAAGCTGTAACTGCGCACCAATCCCCTCGAGGCTTAAGTTCATTTCCATTTGGAAACGTTCAGCATTACGGGGCGATAAATAGCTAGTATGTGGCTCGATGCTACGGGAGAACGCATTCATCACCGCTTGGAACACATCTTCGCTATTGGTCTGAGTCAGACGCTTGATGGCGTTGTTATAACGTTTTTGCAGAATATCAACGATTTCAGGCCATTTCTTGCCAGTGAGTTTCAGATTCAGCGCATCGTATTTAACACGTTGACGCCATAATTCGTTGATCTCGGCTTGATCTTTTGGCCAAGCAACATCTTCTCTATCGTATTCGTAGGCATCACCCGGAACGGTGAAGTCCATCTCTTTGTCGAGCAGAGAGAGTGCGTACACAAAACCTTCGTAGCGACGTTTCTGAACCAAATCAAACATCTTATAAGCAGGCTCGAGTTCACCCGAGCTCAGCATATCGTCAAACTGATTAACGTAAGGTTTGAAGCTGTCGACATCGGCTTGCGTCAGCACATTACGACGGTAGTCGAGTTGTTGCAGGTAGCGGTCAAAAATCTGAGCAGAAAACGCATCATCTAATGCAAATCTATGATAGTGGGAACGAGTGTATAAATCCGTCACTCGCTTACTCGCCACTTTATGCTGCGCTTCCTGCTTGAGAGTGGGTAACTCGCTGATTTGAATCGTAGGGGGGACAGCCCAAGCCGAGAATCCGACAAAAACAGTGGCAATGGATGTAGCCAAAGTGAGTTTTCGCATCAACAAGTTACTCCGTTTGATTAAATGATTACAGCAGGATATGTTCCGCTTTCACTTTTACCGTTAAGCCGCTATCTAGCTGAACATGAATGTCCTCTTTGTTAATGTCGGTGATCACGCCGGCTACTGGCGTCATCCCTAACTTAACATTGACACGTTGCTTCTTCGCTAAATCGGTCAATTGCGCTTGAACTAAGTTTACAGCAGGCTCTGCCTTAGGTGCTGCTTTTGCTGGGCGCTCAGTCTTACGTGCTGGCACGGCAACTTTCTTAGGGGCTTTCTTCGCAGGGGCTTTACCCGCAGGCGCCGTTTTTGGCGCTTGAGCTGCACGCTTAGCTTTTGCTTTATCTTGGCTTTCTTTCAACATCGCTTGAGCATGATCGATATGCTCTTGCTCTAACTCACCGCATGGCTGACCATCAAGATCCACACGCTGTGCACCGGCTTTTACCGATTTCAGGTAGCGCCAGCTGCTGGTGTAGCGTCTTAAGGCAACTCGCAGTTGAGTTTTACTGACTTTAGAATCATCAGCCAACCTTTCAGCCAAATCTTGAAACAATCCGATTTTTAATGGCTTAGTTTCACCTTCAGCAATAAAGCACAAAGGAAATGTTTCATACAAATACGCCAAAATTGCGTTGGTGTCGGTCAACTTATCTGTTGATTCCATCATTACTTCCACAGTTAAAAAGGGACATCGAATCCGAGGTGATAAAAATCAGCTTCTTACGAGTCGTTTATCTTGGTTAAGCTCACATATGAGCCAAAGTACAAATTAGCATTCTCGCCGAGTTAACTAAAGTTAAAAAATATAAGTTAACAATTTTTCACGGCTGAACCTATCAGGCTTATTTCGGCTGTGCTCAAAATAAGCCTTATCAGTGCATGCGCTATTATAAGGCGCACGCCACCGATTGCGACTATGAATTATGCGTTATTGTACGCAAATTAAGCAAATAGGCAGTTTTCGAAGCTTTTTACCAATAATTCCAAGCCCTTTTGGTCTTCTTCATCGAAGCGGTCAAAAATAGGACTATCGATATCCAGCACGGCCACAACCTTACCATCGGCGCGCACTGGGATAACAATTTCAGAATTACTGGCTGAATCGCAGGCGATATGACCATCAAATTGATGCACATCGGCGACGCGCTGCGTCTGATTGGTTTGCGCGGCGGTACCGCACACGCCCTTACCCATTGGAATACGGGTACAGGCCACTTTACCTTGGAAAGGACCCAACACCAGCTGTTCGCCACGCATCACGTAAAACCCCACCCAGTTCAGTTCGGTTAGGTTATCGTTTAGCAAAGCAGAAAAGTTAGCCATGGCAGCCACTAAATCATCCTCGCCCTCGAGTAAGGCCAGCGCTTGACGATTCAGTGACTCATAAAATTGCGGTTTCATAGACTTCCTAAAAAATTATTCGGCAGCGTCGTCCTTCTTAGGCGCTTTTTTCGCTACATTTTGTTTTGATGGCGTACTATTAACTTGAACCACGCCTTTAAGCAAGTTTGTCAGCTCATCTTTATTGTTAGCAAAATAGAATGCGAGCTGTTCGCTCACGGTTTCATCAATTCCGAGCTGCGCTTTTTGAATAAATGGAATGAGGTTATCGGCGATGTCGAGCATCTTATCGTAGGCGTCAGCCTCCTTTTTCGATGTAAATGTCATCTTCTCCACCCCTTCTCTTACCACGACAAACTGTGTAATAACTGCCATGACTGCCCTCGCACTGTTTTTATATACAGTAATCAGGATGACATAAAGTGAACTAGTGATGCAAGTGTTCTGATTATTCTGGTACTATGAGTACGCTTTTCGTTGTCGAGATGGGTCAAGCAATGTGCTATCTCACCCTGTAATATGGTTTTATTGCGGATTATTTGCTCTCTCAATGGCTTTGGGGCTAATTTAATATTTTTATATGCATGAAAATACAGCAGAAAACTCTGTAATCCTCTGTCGTTCCTGCGACTTAGCCGTTCGAAAGCGCGCCTTACCTACGGGTGTTAGGGCGTTATGCCCGCGCTGCAGCACCGCACTTTATGACACACCATACTGCTCGGTAAACGGCATGTTAGCGCTGTGTATTACCGCGCTGGTGTTCTATTTCCCCGCCAATTTTTTCCCGGTGCTCGAAATCCACTTTTTGGGTAGCATTCGCACCACTACAGTGTTTCAGGGCGCCTTTGCGGTGTTCGACCAAGGTTATTGGGTCGTGGGATTAGCCGTGCTCGCCGCCGCCGTGATTGGCCCGGGGTTATTGATCCTGTCGATCCTTAGTCAGATTTTGATCGTCAAATGGGGACTGGGCAGTCCGTTTTGGCGCCGCAGCCTCAAACAGTTGTTAAAGCTGCAAGGGCTGCTATCCCAGCTCACCATGCTGGAGATTTATGTGATTAGCTTTTTGGTGTCATCATTTCAGTTATCTGATTTCTCGGATATTTACTTCGGTATGGGCACCTTCTGCTTCACCATGCTTTTTTTAGTCACCCTGTTTTTACAGCGTGAATACGATATTGAGCATATGTGGAGTCTTCTCATGCAGGAGCGACACTAAGATGCAGCAACAGGGAAAAGACTTAGGCCTGTGCCTGTGCAGGGTGTGCCGGCAGCTCAATAGCAGTGACAATAGCCACTGCAGTCGCTGCGAGGCCGAGCTCCATGTCCGTGATCACAGCAGCTTACAAAAAAGTTGGGCGCTGCTGATCACCGCCGCCATTTTGTTGGTTCCCGCCAACCTCTACCCTATTACAATGCTCACCAATCAGGGGCAAGTGCGCCACGATACGATTTTTTCGGGGATTATCCATTTAGTGCATTCGGATATGTTGCCCATCGCCATTATTGTGTTTATTGCCAGTATTTTAGTGCCTTGGGTGAAAATTATCGGTTTGGCCACTTACCTCTGTGCCATCAGTTTTAATCTGCCGATTTCGAAAAAGAAACTCATGGTGGGATTTCATGTGATTGAGTGGATTGGCCGTTGGTCAATGCTCGATTTGTTTGTGATCTCCTTGACGGTTGCCCTCGTCAATATGGGGCAATTACTCGATGCAAAGCCTGCACCTGCGGCCACGGCGTTTGCATTGGTGATTTTACTGACTCAACTTGCCGCAAAAGTTTTAGACACTCGTTTACTCTGGGATCGATTGGAACCTCAAGATGACACAAATTGAATCGCCAAAAGTTGTGAAGAAAAAACTCTTTTCGCCGATTTGGCTGCTCCCGATTGTGGCGCTCGCACTCGGCGCATGGCTGGGCATTAAGAGCATCAAAGAATCGGGCATTGAAATTCAGATCCACTTCCCCAGCGCCACGGGGATCGATGTGGGCAAAACCTTAGTCAAATACCAAGGTCTTACTGTCGGTAAGGTAAAGGACATTGGTATCGATGAAGATCTTAAAGGCGTAAACGTCAAAGTCATGATGGACTATCGCGCTAAGCCTTTCTTAAATAAAGAAACCCTCTTTTGGTTAGTCACCCCAAAAGCGAGCATCACGGGTGTTGAAGGCTTAGATGCGCTGTTTTCGGGTAACTATATCGCGATTCAACCCGGTAAAGGCAATGCCGCCACCTTCTTTGAGGCTGAGCGTCAACCACCACCGATGCAGGTGGGCTCAGAAGGGGTAATGATTGAACTGACGGCCGATAAACTCGGCTCGTTAGACGTGGGTTCACCAGTGTTCTTTCGTCAGATCCCTGTCGGCAGCGTGGTCAGCTATCGTTTAGACGGCAACGCCAGAGTCATTATCAGCGCCTTTATCCAAGAGCAATATGCGCGTTTAGTGAAGAAAAACTCTCACTTTTGGAACGTTTCCGGCGTGAAAGTCGACGCCAGTTTAGCGGGTATTAAAGTCAACACTGAGAGCTTGGCTTCCATTCTGGCGGGCGGCGTGAGTTTCAGCTCTGATGATAAAGCACCTGCGGCACAAAATGGTGACAGTTTTGCCCTCTATGATTCCGAAACCAGCGCCCTTGGTGGAATTGAAGTGAGCCTGACCATGAACGATGGCAACGCGATTGATAAAGGCACTCGCATTGTGTATCGCGGCATCACCATTGGTACTCTGCAGAGCAAACAACTCACCGCAACCGGCGTGACTGCGGTGGCAAAATTTGAGCCTGAATACGCCAACCTGTTAACCAGTGACGGACTGTTTTGGCTTGAAGGCGCGGATATTTCGCTCTCTGGGATCAAAAACCCCGAGCGTTTACTCACGGGAAGCGTGATTAATTTCTTACCCGGCACCAATGCCAATACGGCGCTGCCAAGCAGTTTTGCCCTGGAAGAATCGGCGCCCGATCTATTGAAGGCCAAAAAACGTCAGCTTACTATCACCTCAACTGAAAACATGGGCCTCACCGCAGGTGCGGAAGTGCGTTACAAGCAGCTGCCTATCGGTCAGGTGCTGGCGGTGAAATTAACCAAAGATCTGTCGGCCGTTGAATATCAACTCGAGCTGCAGCCTGAGTTTGCCAGCTTAGTTCGCAGTGACAGCTATTTTATCCCCGAGTCGGCGCTGAGTATCGATGCCTCACTCGATGGGGTGTCGGTGAAAACCCGCGATATGGCGACCCTCACCAAAGGGGCCGTGAGTCTTATCCCAGGAATCAGCGACACACCGCTTGCGGCAAATACTCGCCTGTCACTCTTTAGCTCAATGGATGAAGCAAAACAGTTTTTTGCTCGGCAGCAACGTCTGTACTTTACCCTTACCAGCGTAGATGGCGCCGATGTCAGCCAAGGCTCACCGATTTACTATAAAAAAATGCAAATCGGCAGTGTGGAGTCAGTCAACTGGCAGAGCAAAACCGAAGACTTTGCGATTAAAATCGCTATCGATAAGCAGTTCCAACCCTTAGTGCAAAAACCTAAAGTGTTTTGGCGTAATAGTGCCGTGGATGTCAGCGCCAGTCTTGCGGGTATTGATGTCGCCGTCGCGCCACTCCAGGGCGCGTTAAAAGGCAGCATCAGCTTAGGTTTGTTAGATAGTTCAACGACTGAGCCTAATGCGACACTTAAACTATACGAAAGCAAACAGCTCGCCTTAGCGCAGGCTCAAGCCATCAAACTCACCTTACCCGCCTCAGCGAAATTGGCAGCCAAAGCCGCCATTCGTTACCAAGGCCATCAGGTGGGTGAAGTGACACAAGTGAAGCTCAATGCCGACTTAGCCACTCTCACGGCCACCGCCTATCTTTACGGCGACTATGCCGAGCACTTCAGCCGCAGTGATACTGAGTATCATATGGTTGATGCGCAAATCTCCTTAGCGGGGATCAAATCGCCAGAAACCTTAATCACTGGGCCTTATATTGGTGTGTTACCGGGTAAGAGCAACCAAAAGGCGAGTCAATTCCAGGCTAAATTGGTTGAGAGCAGCTATGCCAACGTGGCCGAAGATGCGCTTAAGTTTACCTTAGAAGATAGCAACCTTGGCTCGATGAAAGTCGGCACGCCCATCTTCTTCCGTGGCATTAAAGTCGGCCAAATCGATGGTTATAGCCTGTCGTCTCAAGGCAACAGCGTGCTAATGCAAGCACATATTGAGCCGCAGTACAGTCACTTAGTGAATCAGAGCAGCCAGTTCTGGGACGCTTCGGGCATCAAAGTCGATGTGGGAATTTTCTCTGGTGCACAAATTGAAGCCGGTTCGCTCGAAACCCTATTAGCGGGCGGGATTAATGTCGCGACTAAGGAAACGACGCAAGCAGGTAATCGCTTAAACCAAGGCACTGTGATCCCGTTGCAACACAAAGCCCAGAGCGAATGGCAGGAATGGGCTCCAGCCCAGTAGCTAAAGCCCTGAAGCGAGGCACTGCTACGCCGATGCTCTTTACCAGCAAGATAACAAGGTAAAAGCACTCGGTATCATTTAATAATCAGGCGCATTAGAGCGGATCTAATGCGCCTGATTTTACCTGCTAAAAGCGACTGTTTGCATCGCTATCAATCACCCTTTCGCCATCTCATCCTTAGCCATAGAACCAATAACAGACCGCAATCGCGGCGCAGATCCCTGCAAAATCGGCCGTTAAACCACAGGCGAGCGCATGACGCCCGTGACGGATCCCAACAGAGCCAAAGTAAACTGCCAGCACATAGAAAGTTGTTTCAGTACTCCCTTGGAAAATCGCCGCCAAGCGCCCCGCAAAGGAGTCCACACCATGGTGCGCCATGGTTTCGAGCATCATAGCCCGCGCGCCCGAACCGCTAAAAGGCTTCATTAATGCGGTTGGCATTGCATCGACAAAACGAGTATCAAACCCGAAAAGACTCACGCCACTGGCAATCAGTTGCAGCAGGTAATCCAAGGCGCCCGACGCCCTGAGTAAGCCAATCGCCAGCAGCATGGCTAGAAGATACGGGATCAGTTGAATCGATTGGTTAAACCCCGCCTTGGCGCCTTCGATAAACTCATCATAAATCGCCACTTTTCGCACGCCAGCCACCAGCACAAAACTGAAGACTAACAGTAGCAATACCCCGTTGCCCAAGGCGGTCGACACTGTGCCAATGGCGTCTGCGGTTAAGGTCATCAAATAAAAACCACTGGCGACTAATGCTGACAGCAGCACTGCGCCATATCCGAGCACCACGGCATTGAGCAGTGAAAGCCGCTGCACAACAGCGACGATCAGAAGCCCCGCTAAGGTTGAGGCAGACGTGGCGAGCAGAATGGGTAAAAAAATGTCCGCAGGTGCGGCGGCGCCCTGTTGGGCACGGTACAAAAACACAGTGACAGGAACTAAGGTCACCGAGGAGGTATTGAGCACTAAAAATAGAATTTGTGCATTGGTTGCGACGGTTTTGACCGGATTTAGACTCTGCAAATCCTGCATTGCCTTAAGCCCCAATGGCGTGGCGGCATTATCAAGTCCAAACACGTTGGCCGTTAAGTTCATCGTCATACTGCCAAATGCGGGGTGCCCCTTGGGCACTTCGGGCATTAAGCGGCGCAGCAGCGGCTCAAACACAAAGGCAATCGCCCCAACAACGCCTGCCTTTTCACCAATTCGCATTAATCCCATCCACAGGGACAAAACGCCCACTAAGCCTAAGGCGATTTCAGCGGCGAGTTTAGCGCTGGCAAACATGGCCTCTACCGCGTTGGCAAGCACCTCTATATGCCCATTGAAAAGCTGTACCGCCATCGCCAGCAGCGATGTGAGAAAAAACACTAACCACACCCGATTTAGCACTCTGCCGCTTCCTTATTTTTATCCATGCTTTTTCTTTATGTTGCTGTGATAACCGGTTATTGATGGCAAAAGCCAAGGGAGAAAATCCCAGCCCAGTAAGGGATTATGATATACTTGCCGCAGTTGATACACAGCCTAATCCCGTTATGGTTCAATTAAATCAAAATTTTATCAATACTATTGCCCAAGAACTGCCCGCCCATCTCTCAATGGATGACTTTATCGCGGCCTGTTCGAGACCACTACGCCGCTCGATTCGCGTCAACACCTTAAAGATCAGCAGTGAAGACTTTAAGCAATTAATGCAGCCTAAAGGATGGACCTTTGAGCCTATACCCTGGTGTGAGGATGGTTTCTGGATAAGCTACGATGAAGAAGAGCAGCTCGGCAACGCCCTAGAGCATATTCAGGGATTATTCTATATCCAAGAAGCCAGCTCCATGTTGCCCCCCACTGCGCTATTTACCCCAAATGCGGATTGGCAATGTGTATTAGATTTAGCTTCAGCGCCGGGCTCTAAAACCACGCAAATGGCAGCGTTAATGAATAATCAAGGCTTATTAGTCGCCAATGAATATTCCGCTAGCCGCGTCAAAGTGCTCCATGCCAATGTGCTGCGCATGGGCGCGAGTCACTGCGCCCTGACCCACTTCGATGGACGGGTATTTGGCGAGTATCTGTATGAAAGTTTTGATGCGGTGTTGATTGACGCCCCCTGCGGCGGTGAAGGCACAGTCCGTAAAGATGCGGACGCGTTAAAATCTTGGTCCCTCGATGAGGTGATCGAAATTAGCGAAACCCAAAAAGCGTTAATCGAATCCGCCTTTTTGGCATTAAAACCGGGTGGCAGTCTGGTGTATTCCACTTGCACCCTTAATCGGCACGAAAACCAAGGCGTGTGCGAATATTTACAGCAAACCTATGGCGATGCGGTGCAATTTGAATCCTTAAGCCAACTGTTTGATGGCGCTGAAAAAGCCACTACGCCAGAAGGCTTTTTGCACGTTTGGCCGCAAATTTACGACAGTGAAGGCTTTTTTGTCGCTAAATTGACTAAAACCCGCTCGGTGCCGCGCCTGCAACCTGAGCCTAAATTGCAAAAGAATTTCCCCTTTACGGAGGCAAGTGCCAAACAAGCCAAAGCCATTCAAGCCTATTTTGCCGATGATTTGGGTATCGAACTGCCCGATGATCTCATTATGGTGCGCGACGATGAGTTTTGGCTCTTTCCCCATGAATTTAGAGATTTTATTGGCAAAATGCGCTTTCAGCGGATTGGGGTTAAGCTTGCCGACCACAGTAAACATGGCTTTAAAGTCCGTCATGAAGCCATTATTGCGCTTGCGGGAAAATCACTTACTGCGGCGACAAACGGCGCTAAAGTCGTCGACGTTAGCGATGAGCAAGCGAAAGAGTATTTGATGGGACGAGATATTCCCCTCGATACGGCAAGCAAGGCTCAAGGTGAAGTGATTGTCTGTTATGGCGGCGCGCCCTTAGGCATGGCTAAACATTTAGGCAATAAATTAAAAAACAGCCTGCCCAGAGACTTAGTAAAAGATAAAGTGTTATTGCTACCACCGCAGGCATAATGGTTATAAATCGACCATTTTTTAGCGAGAAATAACCTAAAAAAGGGGATAGAGAAAGTGTCACTCACACTAAACTCAACTACACTGAGTCTATTGTAAAGCGCACTGCATGGCGCTTTCATCTGTAGCGCACGGCTCTTCAACGAGCCATTCCCCTAGGCCCAAACAGTTGGAATCGTTTTGGGCCTTTTTTTATGGGCTTACGCCTAATCGAGTTCAGCTTTTATTTATGGAGCAAACTTCACCGACTAGCACTTTACTCACAACGCGCAAGTTAAGGCTTAGTCTTTGCGGACTCAAGCAAATGCTACACGTCTTATCGGCCGATTAAACGGGCCGCATCTTTAAACAAATTAAAGAAGTTCTCACTGGTGTACTCGGCAAGCTCTTCGTAACGCTCTGCGCGCAGCTCTGCCACAAACTCGGCCACATCACGCACATAGGCAGGTTGATTCTCCTGTCCACGGTGTGGAATAGGCGCAAGATAAGGCGAATCGGTTTCCACCAATAAACGCTCTTTCGGCACTTTACGGATCACGGTTCTTAACTCACCGGCATTTTTAAAGGTCACAATGCCAGAAACGGAAATATAAAAACCTAAATCAATCGCCGCCTTGGCCATTTCCCAGTTTTCCGTAAAGCAATGCAACACGCCACCGACTTTGTCCGCCTGCCCCGCTTTGAGCATGTTGATGGTGTCTTCACGGGCATCACGGGTATGCACAATCAGCGGCTTATTTACTTCAACCGCCAAGGCTATTTGTTGCTCAAAACACTGTTGTTGCAGGGCTTTGGTCTCATCGGCATAAAAATAATCTAAGCCGGTTTCACCAATAGCCACCACTTTTGGATCCATCGCGAAACGGCGAATTTGCTCAACATCGAGGCCGTCTTTCACATCCAGCGGATGCACGCCCGAAGACAAAAAAACTTGCTCGAAAGCAGCAACCTTGTCACGCATCGACTCGAATCCCTGCTGGCGCACATTGACACAGAGCATATAGTCGACACCGCGCGCCTTAGCGTTAGCGAGGATGAGTTCTAAGGTTTGTTGATCGGGCGCCGCTTTCAGGCGATCGAGATGGCAATGTGAATCGATAAGCACAACAATTTCCAAACAGAGAAACAAAAAAGGAGCACAAGGATACTCAGCGATGGGATCGAGGTCAAATTCCGCTAAGGCTCAGCACTAAATCACCTGAGATCGGGATAAGTAGAGCCGCTGAATAGGCATCTTTCGGCACTCGCTACCCCGAGTTCAGGTTAAATACTCAGTGTAGGCCCTAGCTAAGCACAATAGAAATTACATAGTGCAGGTTAAGTCGCCCGAAGCGAGCTCTCGGGATAACAGTTTTTCGATATGGTGTTTATGGCTGTCGGGATCAGAAACGATTTTAATCCCAATCCCCACGGGACGTCCGCCAGATGCACCCAGCGGATTAATCCACACAACCACGCCACGGAACTCGTTGGAGGTGGTCGCACCGGGTAAACGATAGGCTATGGTTAACGTCTCACCGAGGTAATGGGTTTCCCCGGTGGCGACAAACAGCCCTGCCGGTTTGATAAACGGCATATAGGCGCGGTAAAGCTGATGTAAGGTATCAAAATTTACGACAAGATCGACCATGGCATGTTACTTATTTGTTATTTCTCTATATTCTAAGACATAACTTTGACACAAGCCTAAATAATTGACACTCGGCATTGCACTTAAGCTATGACACATTCCCATGATTTTCGCCGCCAAGTTCCCTATTTGCGCTTGCACAAACGCATCTTGGTCGCCGTACTTCAATAAAATTTGTCTCAGGAGTAAGTATAAAACCTTAAGAGCATCAATGATTTGTTGTTCACTTATCGTTAACAAACTAGCACACAGATGGCCTGACGACAAACTTTGCGCCCAATCTTTGCGAAAACCTAACAAAGTTTGATAGCGACTCGGCTGTTTCCCATCTGTTTGCAAACTTTCGGCCAACTTTAATGGGCCGCCAACCACACTTAAACACCAAGTCACATCCTCTTGGATCTGACAGTGCTGAATTAACCAGTTTTTGATCAACATCTTAGACGGCGCCACAAAGGGAAGTCGTTGGCAGCGACTGCTGATCGTTGCCATTAAACGCGCGGGCGTATCGGAATGTAATAGCAGTAAAGTGTCTTTGCCCGGCTCTTCGAGTGTCTTGAGTAACGCATTGGCGGAAGCTGAGTTCAAGCGCTCGCAGTGGTGAATGATGGCGACACGTCGACCGCTCTGCTGGGCGGTTGCACTCAGGCGAGTACACAACTCGCGAATTTGGTCGACTTTAATTTGATGACCATCGGCCTCAATTTGATAAAAATCAGGGTGGTTACCCGCATCAAATAACTGGCAAGACTTACAAAAACCGCATCCGCCAGTGGGAGTGGGTTGTGAGCACATGGCGGCGCGCGCCATAAACACACTCAAGAGTTCACCACCATAGGCGGAATCGATACCCACGAGTTGCGCGTGGGGGACTTTTTGGGTTTGTAACTGGGTTAAAAACGCCTGCCTTGGCGCATCGAGCCAAGGCAGGGTTAATACATCAAATCCGCTTTGCGTTACCATGCCATCGCCTGTAACACGGCCAGAATATCTTTATGCACTTCGGCCATGGTTTGGCTGGCATCGATGACGACAATCTGCTCATCTTCGCTGGCAAGTTTGAGGTAAGTTGCACGCGCCCGTTCAAAAAAGTCGATGGCTTGTTGCTCGATTCTATCAAGCTCGCCCCGCTTTGCTGCGCGCTGCAATCCAAGCTTAGGATCAAGGTCAAGATAGAGGGTTAAATCGGGTTTAAAGCCTTTGAGCGTCGCGTTACTCACGGCTTCGACTAAGGGCATTAAGCCGCGTCCACCACCTTGGTAAGCTAAGGACGACAAATTATGCCTATCCCCTAACACCCACTTGCCTTCTGCCAGTGCAGGTTTGATCACATTGGCGACGAGCTGAGCTCTAGCGGCGTAGATCAATAAACATTCGGACTCATCACACAGAGGATCGCTTGGGTCGGCAATTTTCACTAAGTCACGAATACGCTCGGCCAGCGGCGTACCGCCTGGCTCGCGGGTGCAAACAGGTGCGAGGCCAGTATGCTTTTCAATAAAATCGCGAATAAGGGCAATCGCACTCGATTTGCCTGCGCCTTCCAGTCCTTCAACAACGATGAATTTGGCGGATGCTTGGGTCATTTTTTCTTTCTCTGATAAATATCGACGGCGCGATTATGCTCTTCCAAGGTGGTCGAAAACACATGGGTGCCATCGTTGCGCGACACAAAATACAAATAACTGACCTTGGCAGGCTTAGACACCGCCTGCAATGATGCCTTACTCGGCGCAGCAATCGGCGTTGGCGGTAAACCGAAAATCCGGTAAGTGTTAAAAGGGGTCTCTTCGACGAGATCTTTACGGGTAATATTGCCTTTAAATCTGTCACCCATGCCATAAATGACCGTGGGATCGGTTTGCAGCTTCATCCCCAGATTGAGGCGATTGATAAAGACGCCGGCGATTTGATCGCGCTCGAAGGCTTGGCCTGTTTCTTTCTCAACAATCGATGCCAAGATCAGCATCTGGTAGGGCGATTTGAGTGGTAAACCGGGCACACGCTCCGCCCATGCTTTGGCAAGCTCCTGCTCCATCATCTTATAACTTTGGGTGAGCAGCGTCTTAGCATCGCTATCGGCAGTGTAATGGTAAGTATCCGGGAAGAATTTACCTTCGGGCAGCGCCGAATCGTCGCCCTGCTCCATCAATACCGCACTAAAAACTTCGGGAGACAACTGTAAGTGCGGCGCACTCGCGAGTTGTTGTTCCCACTCGGCAATGGTTTTGCCTTCAACTAAGGTCAGGCTGAAGGTTTTCACCTTACCATTTACTAAGTCATTGAGTAAGTCGGCAATCGACTGCGAAGGAGACATCTCATAAAGACCAGTACGGATCTTCGCCAGCTCTGGGCGCAATCTCAGTAACCATTTGAGTTTCCATTTGTCTTGGATAACACCATCGGTTTCTAACTGCTGGGCCAACTGGTGCACGCTGGTGCCACGGGCAATGGTTAATTCTTTGGCTTCGGTTAGGACTAAGGGGGTTTGGCTGTAATCAATAATCGTTCGATAGCCCCAATAACCAACCAAACAAGCTAAGGTCAGCAAGGTCAACAAAGTAGAACTTGCGATCAGAATGATTTTTTTCATAGTGAGAGTGAAAGTGTTTGTCTAAGATCTGCTGTCAAAGGAGAAGGAGTAAAAGTGTGCGAGTCAATCGCCAGCACATCCACTACGCCTAAGACGCTGTTAGTGATAAATGCCGAGTCAAACTCCACTAAACGCTCGGCGCCAAACGGCAAACATTCGATATTCATCTGCTGTGCAAGTAAGGCTAACATAACTTGCTCGCGCATCACACCCGCGACGCCGCAGCGTTCCAACGACGGGGTCATCACTTGATTGCCTTTGACAAAAAAGATATTCGCCATCGAAGACTCTATCACCTGCCCAATGCAATCCAGCACCAACCAATCATCAAAACCTTGGGCTAAGGGCTGGGATTTGATCAACACTTGCTCGAGGCGATTAAGGTGCTTTATGCCCGCCAATAAAGGTTGATGACCTAATTGGACCGCTGATGTCGCAAGGCGAATGCCCTGTTGCTGCCACAAAGCATATTGGGCAGGAATAGGATGAACAGAGACGACTTCAGTGACTTGAACCTGCTCCGGCGGCGCATACCCACGGCCACCCACGCCCCGAGTGAGCATCAATTTAATACAGTGCTGTGGGTATTGCTTGGCGAGAGTATCGAGTTGTTGGCTTAGGGCTTGACTCATTTGCCAGTCAAACCCTAGCCGAGCAGCGCCTGCCGTAAGACGGGCTTGGTGCTGCTCAAAAAACAAAATGCCATGCGCATCGGTTCGCATCGTGGCAAATAGGCCATCACCATAGGCAAGCCCTCTGTCCATGGGAGCAATGCTTGCCTGTGATACCCCATTAACCCAAATCAAGGGTATTAGTCCTGACTGATACGGCTGGCGACCGCATCTTGCTGATCTTTATATTTCGCGTTTTTACGCTTGTTGTAAGGACGCGCCACTGGGCCACTTAACCGTTCAAAGTTTAATGCACCAATAGTCATCCGTGGACGCAGCGCCAAAGGCAACTTACCACTGTTATAAAACTCGAGCACGATTTTACCCTGCCAACCCGGATCAATTCGGTGCGCAGTGACGTGCACCATCAGGCCTAAACGCGCCAGTGAAGAGCGGCCATCGAGCCAACCGACGATATCAGCTGGCAGTGTCACGCTTTCATAGGTCACGGCAAGCGCCAATTCACCGGGATGGAGGAAGAAGGCTTCGCCGTCAGGGATTTCGATGATTTCGCTCATCACCCGATCAAGCGCCGCCTGCACTTCCGTACTCGGACCACTCAGGTCGATAAAAGGCGCGGTATGATCTTTAAAGACGCGAAATTGCCCCCCTAATCGCACATCGACACTCACACCAGAAATCGCATCGTTGCTTGGGCGAGGTTCAATCACAATCGTGCCGTTATCAAGGGCCTGTTCAATTTCGATATCGGTTAAGCGCATCTTGCCTTTTACTCCCTGAGTTTTAGTCGTTATTTTGCCAGTAGATGTTGAATACGAGTCTTCAAAATATCGGTCGCGATACGGTTTTTACCACCACGAGGCACGATAATATCAGCGTATTGTTTTGAAGGTTCAATAAATTGCAGGAACATAGGACGCACTGTCTTCTTGTACTGTGAAATCACCGATTCCATTGTACGGCCACGCTCGGCCACATCGCGGGTTAAGCGGCGCAGGAAGCAAATGTCCAGCGGCGTATCCATAAACACGCTCGCATCCATCAATTCACGCAATTTAGGGTCTGTTAACAGCAGGATGCCTTCTAAAATGATCACTTTTTTCGGCGTCATTTTTACGGTTTCGGCCATACGCGTATGTTCGGTATAGCTATAGCAAGGAATATCAACAGCTTCGCCAGACTTTAGCAACTGCAAGTGCGTGCATAGCAGCTGATGGTCTAACGCTTTGGGATGGTCGTAGTTTGTTAACACACGCTCATCCATGGATAAATGACTCTGATCGCGGTAGTACGCGTCTTCGTTAATTACCCCAATCTGATCTGTGCCTAAATCGCGGCGAAGTTCGTCAAAAATCGTCTTGGCAATTAAACTCTTGCCCGATGCTGACGCGCCAGCAATTGCAATAATGACACACTGCTGAGAATTCATACCCTTAAACCTTACTCGTCATCTGATACGCTAATAGAAACTGTTTTTTGGCTCTGTTTGAGAGCCAATTCGGCGCCCACTTTACGGGCAATTTCCCGATAAAGTGCCGCCACTTCACTGTCAGGCTCGGCCACAACCGTCGGCGCACCCACATCCATGGCTTCACGGATATTGATGTGCAGCGGTAAGGCGCCTAACAATGGAACTTGATAACGCTCGGCCATTTTACTGCCACCGTGCGTACCAAATGGGTGTTCTTTATGACCACAGTCGGGGCATAAATGGAAACTCATATTCTCAACAATCCCGAGGACGGGGATATTCACCTTCTGGAACATGGTGATGCCTTTCTTGGCATCGGCCAGAGCGATGTCCTGCGGGGTAGTCACGATCACAGCGCCGCTGACAGGCACTTTTTGTGACAGGGTCAATTGAATATCACCCGTCCCCGGTGGCATGTCGACCACCAGATAATCGAGTTCAGGCCACTGGGTTTCATTCAGCAGCTGCGCAAGCGCGCCCGCCGCCATAGGACCACGCCATACTGCGGCTTCATCACCACTTAACATAAAACCAATTGATTGAGCGGCAATGCCATGGGCACTGGCGGCGCTCATGTGTTTACCATCAAGGGAAACGGGTCTGAAGTTGGGGATCCCGAGCATTAATGGGACGGAAGGACCATAAATATCGGCATCTAAAATACCGACCTGGGCACCTTCTGCAGCCAGAGCTAAGGCAAGGTTAACCGCCGTGGTCGATTTACCCACACCGCCTTTGCCAGACGCGACGGCAATTACTTGCTTCACATTGGCAATCGGTGCAATAGAGGCTATCGCCGAATACACTTTTGGTTGGAAATCGATTTCACACTCAACTTCGTCGATGGCATCCAGCACCGCGAGTTTGTTGGTGATGGCCATGACAGTATCACGATATTGCGTCATGCAAGGGTATGGATAGACTAAGCCAAGCTGCAAACGCTTACCTTCAATCGCCAATTTATTCACGCATCCTGCGCTCACTAACCCCTTCGCTAAATACGGGTCGATATATGCATCGAGAATGGCCAGAACGGGCCCGAGAAGATCGTCACTTAAACGATAATCAGTTTGAGTTGAAGACAAAAGAATTACCCCCACCAATAAATTTGCCCAAGTGTACCAGATAATGACAAAAACATTAGCGCAGATTTAACCCAATCGACTCAGGTTTTGATGAAAATCATCCTGTAATCGGTTAGTATCTCTACCATTATTTTTGGCCCACCACGATATTTGAGACAAGATGGCAACTTCACAACGTAAAATTCTCGTGACCAGCGCACTTCCCTACGCGAACGGACCGATTCATTTAGGTCACATGCTGGAATACATCCAGACGGATATCTGGTCGCGTTATCAAAAGCTTCGTGGACATGAGTGCCACTATATTTGTGCCGATGACGCCCACGGCACACCGATTATGCTCAAGGCGCAACAATTAGGCATGGCGCCAGAAGAAATGATCGCGCAAGTCAACAAAGAGCATCAGCAGGATTTCGCCGATTTTAATATCGCCTTCGATAATTATCACAGCACCCACAGTGAAGAAAACCGCGTGTTGGCGAGCGATATTTACTTAAAACTGCGCGCTAATGGCTATATCAAGAGCAAGAGCATTTCGCAATTATTTGACCCTGAAAAGTCGATGTTCCTGCCAGACCGCTTCGTAAAAGGCACCTGCCCTAAGTGTAAATCACCGGATCAATACGGCGATAACTGCGATGCCTGCGGCGCAACTTACAGCCCAACTGAGTTGATTAACCCTAAGTCGGCCGTCTCTGGTGCGACACCTGTAATGAAGGACACCGAGCACTTCTTCTTCGACTTACCCGCTTTCGAAGACATGCTCAAAGAGTGGACTCGCTCGGGTGCACTGCAAACCGAAATGGCCAACAAACTCGATGAATGGTTCGAACAGGGTCTGCAGCAATGGGACATCACCCGCGATGCGCCTTACTTTGGTTTTGAGATACCAGATGCTCCGGGAAAATACTTCTACGTATGGTTAGATGCGCCTATTGGCTACATGGGCTCATTCAAAAACCTCTGTGACAAACGCCCAGAGCTGAGCTTTGACGAATTTTGGGCTAAGGATTCTAAGGCCGAGGTTTACCACTTTATCGGTAAAGACATCGTTTACTTCCACAGCCTGTTCTGGCCCGCCATGCTCCATGGCTCGGGCTACCGTCAACCTAACAGCGTCTACGCCCACGGTTATGTGACAGTGAACGGCGCTAAGATGTCTAAATCTAAGGGTACCTTTATTAAGGCGCGCACCTATTTAGACCACTTAGATCCTGAATACTTACGCTACTACTACGCCGCCAAGCTGAGCAGCCGTATCGACGATCTCGACCTGAATTTAGAAGACTTCGTTCAGCGCGTAAACTCAGACTTAGTGGGTAAGCTGGTGAATCTCGCGTCTCGCACTGCAGGCTTTATCACTAAGCGTTTCGATGGCAAGTTGGCCAAGATTGCCGACACTACGCTCACCGATGCGTTTTTAGCTAAGCAAGAGCAAATCGCCGAGTTTTATGAAACCCGCGAATACGGTAAAGCGATGCGCGAAATCATGGCGCTAGCCGATATCGCCAACGGTTTTGTCGCCGATGCGGCGCCTTGGCAGTTAGTGAAGCAAGACGATCAACAGGAAGCCGCGCACCAAGTGTGCTCGAACGCCCTGAACCTGTTCCGTATTCTGGTCACTTACTTAAAACCTGTGTTGCCACGTTTAGCGCTGGATGTTGAAGCCTTCTTCCAACAGACCTTAACTTGGGATAGCTTAGGCCAAGATATGGCGGGACACGAAATTGCACCATTCAAAGCCATGATGCAACGTGTTGAATTAGACAAGGTTAACGCTATGGTTGCCGACTCTAAAGAAAACCTGCAAGCCACGAGCGAGCCTGAAGCGCCTAAGGGCCCATTGGCGAGCGATCCGATTAGCGAGACCATTAACTATGAAGATTTCGCTAAAATCGATCTGCGTATTGCGCGTATCGTTAAAGCCGAGCATGTGGCTGAAGCAGACAAACTGTTAAAACTGCAATTGGATATCGGCGGCGAAACCCGTCAGGTATTTGCCGGCATTAAATCGGCCTACTCGCCTGAGGATCTCGAAGGTAAGTTGACTGTGATGGTCGCCAACCTTGCGCCACGTAAGATGCGTTTTGGCATGTCAGAAGGCATGGTACTGGCAGCAGGCCCTGGTGGTAGCGATTTGTGGATTCTAGAACCCCATGAAGGCGCACAACCTGGCATGCGTGTGAAGTAAAACACAAAGCACGACTCAAGCTACTGCTACACCGACATAAGGCCGCATTAAATGCGGCCTTATTTGTTGGTAAAAACATCCCTTTACGTTTTTTCAGCGAGCCTAGCCGAATGCGCTCTCGACAAGCGGCTCACTGTGGGACACTATCGCGCCTGTGGCTAAGCGTTAATTGCGAGGCCGCAATCACTAAGCTGTCCTGGCTGAGCTGTAATCGTTGTTGGAATCGCTGTTGTAATAGCTGTTGTAATAGCCAAGCCGCACTGTGTCGCGGCAACGCACTATGGAATTTTCGAGGAGAAGTTATGGGCAATATCATTGAGCAGTTGTTGTTTTCTGCTTCAATAACCGGTCCCATCTGTTTAATGTTAGCCTTAGGCGTGATGCTTAAACGCACCAAAGTGATTGATGAACACTTTATTGATGTCGCCTCTAAGCTGGTTTTTAATGTCACCCTGCCCGCGCTGTTGTTTCTCAGCATCATTAGCTCGCACCACGATCTTGCCGCCAGTGCGCCGTTAATCGGTTATGGCTTAGTAGCCAACTTACTGTTTTTTATTCTCTCGACCTACGCGACGAAACGATTTTTCCCTGAGCCAAAGGATCAGGGCGTCATAATTCAAGGGGGATTTAGAGCCAATACCGCCATTATCGGCCTAGCCTATGTCTCTAATGCCTATGGCGAATCGGGCGTTGCTTTAGCGGCCGTTTATGTGGCATCCATGACACTGCTCTACAATATCCAAGCCGTGATTTGCTTAAGTCCGCGGGGAGAAGAATCGAGCCGCCGCGCCTTTGCGGTGATCATTAAAACCATCACCAAAAATCCGCTGATCATTGCCATTATGCTCGGCATGCTGTTTTATCTGCTGGCGATCCCGGTTCCTAAAATGGTTCTAGACGCTGGACAATACTTTGCCAATATGACGCTCCCCTTAGCACTACTGTGCACTGGCGGCTCACTGGATATTGGCTCGCTCAGACATGAAAAGTATTCCACTTGGTTCTCGACCGCCTTAAAACTGATCTTTGCGCCACTGTTCATCACCCTAGGAGCCTTGATACTTGGCTATCGCGGTGTGGAATTAGCCTTAGTGT
Organism: Shewanella sp. GD04112; assembly: GCF_029835735.1. Classification (NCBI taxonomy): domain Bacteria; kingdom Pseudomonadati; phylum Pseudomonadota; class Gammaproteobacteria; order Alteromonadales; family Shewanellaceae; genus Shewanella; species Shewanella sp. GD04112. Next base: position 2,095,720 of record NZ_JAOEAL010000001.1, on the reverse strand, counting down.
TTTTGATGAGCGCCGCGCCCACAGCAGCCGCAAGTTATGTGATGGCGCGGGCCATGGGAGGAAATGCCACGCTTGCGGCCAATATTATCGCCTTAACCACCGTTTGCTCGCTGCTCACCTGCACCTTAGGCATTTTTATCCTGTCGACCCTAGGGCTTATTTAAACTTAGGACTGATTTGAACTTAAGGTTGATTTACATAAGACAAAGGCGAGCATGGCTCGCCTTTCATTTACAAAATGTCGATAAAGCAAGATTGTTAAACAGGGTTAGCGATATCTACAAAATGGTGTACCAAATTAAATTCGCGAGCGAGATGACGCCCCAGCGCCTCAATACCAAAACGCTCAGTTGCATGGTGACCCGCTGCATAATAGTGAATACCCTGCTCCACCGCGCTGTGGAACGTCCGCTCGGACACTTCGCCACTGATAAACGCATCAACCCCAAGGCTTGCAGCAATATCGATATAATCCTGAGCGCCACCAGTACACCAAGCTAAGTGCTGGATTTCATCCGAACTTTCACCAATATGCAGTGGCGTTCTGCCAAGTACATCACCTAAGGTCGCGGCAAATTCACTGGCACTAACAGGTAAATCCAGTTTGCCACGCCACACGAGCCCCTGCGCCACATCTTCAACCGCTTCGGCATCGAGGATCCCAAGTTTGCGGCCGAGTGTGGCATTGTTGCCCAACATAGGGTGAGCATCTAAGGGCAAGTGATAGCCAAACAGGTTGATATCATGGGCGAGTAAGGCTTTGATCCGCCGCTGCTTCATGCCGGTGATCACCTCAGGCTCACTCTTCCAGAAAAAACCATGGTGAACCAAAATAGCATCGGCTTTGAGGCGAATCGCTTCATCGATTAACGCTTGGCAAGCAGTCACACCTGTCACTATGGTGCGGATATCTGCTTTACCTTCAACCTGCAAACCATTGGGGGCGTAATCTTTAAAGGCCGATATCCGCAAAAAATCGGCTAAATATTGGGTTAGTTCTGTCCGTGTCATTCCATCACCGTTTACACTTTTTTATTGATTATAGGCAGTTACGCTTAAGTTCGTACTGTATCACATGGCTAAATCAACGCGAACCCCACCTTGCAGGTACACCACACGTACCCTATCTCCTGCATTGAACACCATGCCAGGATCATAATCTTGGATCACCATGACTTGCGTGCCGTCTTCCTGAGTGATCATCAGCTCCACGAGCTTGAGCGATTGCACCGTTGTGCCACTACCATAACGATTGCCAACCCCAGCACCAATTAAGGCGCCTAATATTGTCGCAATATCTTGGCCAGAGCCACCACCAAATTGATGGCCGATAACACCACCCGCTAATGCGCCACCGAAAGTTTTCCAACCTTGGTTTCGGTCTTCAATTAATTGGGTTTCGGTGATATTGCGTACTGAGTTGATATCGCCATAGAGGACTTTTTCGACCGGCACCGCCTGATTACGATCGTAACCTGCTTGCACCGGAGAAATCACTAAAGCACAAATAAACATAAAGCTCGCTAGTGTAGGTTTCCACATATCCGAATTTCCGCTAACTTAGTATAAGGGTCTATTACTGAATCATACGCAATTGTGAACTCACTGTCTTTTCTGAATCACGAATTTGAAGCTTTTCCTTCACCCGAACTCGCCCTCACCGATCCAAACGGCTTATTGGCGATAGGCGGTGACCTACGCCCAGAGCGTTTGTTGACCGCCTATTATCATGGCATTTTCCCTTGGTTTAACGCCGAGGATCCTATTTTATGGTGGTCACCCGATCCCCGCGCCATTTTTATTCCAGGCCAAGTGAATATCAGCACCAGTTTACGTAAATATTTAAAAAAACAGCCTTGGCGCTATACCATCAATCATGCCTTTACCGATGTGATGGCGGGTTGTGCTCAACCTCGGCGTAAACAATCTGGCACTTGGATAACCCATGAAATTCAAATGGCCTACCGTGAGCTACACCATAATGGCCATGCCCACTCAATCGAAGTTTGGCACGGTGAGCGATTAATCGGTGGGCTTTATGGTCTCGCCATCGGCCAAGTGTTTTGTGGCGAATCCATGTTCCACCGCGAAACCAATGCGTCAAAGACGGCCATGGCGGTGTTGCAACAACACTTAATAAAAATGAATTTTAAACTTATTGATGCACAGGTAATGAATCCCCACCTTGAGAGCTTAGGGGCAAAACCCGTTAAACGTGCGAACTTTATACAACTCTTAACCCAGTTTAGGGATAATACGGTCCATCCTGCAGCTTGGATACCAAGTGAGGTCACACTTGAACTCTAACGCGAGTAACACCCCAATCGCCATTGGGATCAGCCAAATTTTCCCCTGCAGTTACCTCGATGGTCAGCAGGAGCAACTGTTAGTCATTCAGGAGGAAACCCTCGACCCAATACTATTTGAGCGGCTACTCGCCATAGGTTTTCGCCGCAGTGGCAGCGCCATTTATAAACCCCGTTGCCCCCGTTGCAGTGCCTGTCAGCCGATTCGGTTACCAATTAAAGAATTTACACCGTCTAAACGGCAAAAGCGCACCCTAGCCCATAACCGTGATTTAACTTGGCGCATCACCTCAGAACATACCGAGGCTCAATATGCCCTGTATGAAAAATACATCCGTGAGCGCCACTTCGATGGCCCAATGTTTCCGCCAAGCAAAACCCAATATGAACAATTTTTATTCTGTCATTGGCTGCCCCCCACGTTTATTGAAGTCTATGATGGCAATAGACTTGTGGCTGTAGCAGTGACAGACACTCTGTCCAATAGTTTGTCAGCCATTTACAGCTACTTTGACCCCGATGAAGAACGCCGCTCCCTTGGCGTATTGTTGATCTTACTCCAGTGCAGATTGGCTAAAATGCAGGGTAAAGATTTTCTTTATCTGGGATATCAAATTGATGCAAATCGGAAAATGTCCTACAAACGCTTATACCGCCCTTATCAGATTTTAACCCCCCAAGGCTGGGAGTATTCCCAAGTTTGCTAGGCACATCCCCTTTACAGCAAGGTGAATTTGCGGCATGATACGCCCGTTTTTTATATTCGAAGGCTAATGGGATAAATAATTAATGGCGAAAGAAGATAACATTGAAATGCAAGGCACTATCCTTGAAACCTTGCCAAACACAATGTTTCGCGTAGAGCTTGAAAATGGTCATGTGGTGATAGCCCACATTTCAGGCAAAATGCGCAAAAACTACATCCGGATCCTGACTGGTGACAAAGTAACAGTTCAGTTGACCCCTTATGATCTGACCAAAGGTCGTATTGTCTTCCGCGCACGCTAATATTCCCCTTTAGTTGAAAAACCCGGCGAGGCCGGGTTTTTTTGTTGGCGTGAGATTAGAAAAATGGCTGCAATTGCAGCCATTTTTATTGGGTTTTCACGAGAGATTAAGCCTTAGTGGTACTTTTCTCATGGCGTTCGGTGTGGATCACGATTTCACCGTCTTTGGCATCAACATGAGCAACACCGCCATGTTCCAGTTCACCGAAGAGAATAGCATCCGCTAATGGACGTTTAATAAGCTCTGTCACCACGCGGGCCATTGGCCGTGCGCCCATGCTCTTATCATAGCCTTTCTCGGCGAGTAGGGTTCTGGCCTCATCACTGACTTCAAGTAACACATGTTTCGCATCAAGTTGTGCTTGTAATTCCACCAAGAATTTATCAACCACCTTGGCTATGATAGTCATATCTAAATGATTGAACCAAATGATGGAATCTAAGCGGTTGCGAAACTCTGGCGAGAATACTCGATTGATTTCCGATAAGGCATCTTGGGTATGATCCTGCTGAGTAAAGCCAATAGACTTACGGATCGTTTCCTGAACCCCTGCGTTTGTCGTCATCACTAAGGTGACATGTCTAAAGTCAGCTTTACGGCCATTGTTATCCGTCAACGTGCCGTGATCCATTACCTGTAGCAGCAAATTGTAAACATCTGGATGTGCTTTTTCGATTTCATCGAGCAACACCACGCAATGGGGATTTTTAATTACAGCATCGGTGAGTAAACCACCTTGGTCGTATCCTACGTATCCAGGAGGAGCACCAATCAAACGAGAAACCGTATGACTTTCCATGTACTCCGACATATCGAAACGCACCAGCTTCATTCCTAGGCAACTAGCTAACTGATTGGTCACTTCTGTCTTACCCACCCCGGTTGGGCCTGCAAACAAAAAGCTACCAACAGGTTTTTTATCTGTACCTAAACCACTGCGCGATAATCGAATCGCCGAGCTTAAGGATTCAATCGCCTTGTCTTGACCAAAGACCACCATCTTGAGATTGCGCTCAAGGTTACGCAGTAAATCTTTGTCGCTGGCGGAGACTGATTTTTCTGGGATCCGAGCAATCTTCGCCACAATGGTTTCAATCTCGGCCTGACCGATGGTTTTCTTACGTTTGCTCTGTGGCAACATAGCCATGCGCGCACCCGCCTCATCGATCACATCGATGGCTTTATCGGGTAAATGCCGGTCATTAATGTGTTTTGCCGACAGCTCTGCCGCGCTGTTAATCGCCGCTTGGGTGTAACGCACGCCGTGATATTCTTCGTATTTAGACTTTAAACCCATCAGAATTTTAGTGGTTTCAGCCACTGAAGGTTCATTAATATCGACCTTTTGGAAACGACGCGCCAGTGCACGATCTTTCTCAAAAATACTCTGATATTCTTGGAACGTGGTTGAGCCCATGCAACGCAAATTACCGCTCGATAATAACGGCTTTAGCAGGTTAGAGGCATCCATCACCCCACCCGATGCGGCGCCTGCACCAATAATGGTATGAATTTCATCGATAAATAAAATGGCGTGTTTATCGGCGCTGAGTTCCTTAAGCAGACTCTTGAAACGTTTTTCAAAATCGCCACGGTATTTGGTGCCTGCGAGCAAGGAGCCTAAGTCGAGGGAGTACACAGTCGCCTGCGCCATCACCTCTGGCACTTGATTATTGACGATTCGATAAGCCAAACCTTCAGCAATCGCAGTTTTACCCACGCCCGCTTCACCCACCAACAATGGATTATTTTTACGGCGACGACATAAAGTCTGGATGGCGCGTTCGATTTCTTGATCACGACCAATCAGCGGATCTATCACCCCTTGTTTTGCCAGTTGATTTAAATTACTGGCAAACTGTGACAACATGCTACGTTCTTCGTTCGCTTCGCTTTGATCTTCGATGCGTTCTTGATCTTGATGAGCGTCGCTGTCCTCATTTTTTGAAAAACCATGGGAAATATAATTCACCACATCTAAACGGCTGATGTCGCTGCGACGCAGCAGATAAACAGCTTGGGACTCCTGCTCACTAAAAATGGCCACCAGCACATTAGCACCAGTGACTTCATTGCGGCCCGAGGACTGCACATGGAAAACGGCGCGTTGCAGTACCCGCTGAAACCCGAGTGTTGGTTGGGTTTCTTTATCATCATCCATATCCGCAATGATTGGGGTGGTTTGTTGGATAAAGCTTGCTACTTCATCTCTCAGTTTATCTAAATTCGCTCCACAGGCGATTAGCGCTTCTTGAGCCGCAGGATTGTCTATCAGAGCCAATAACAGATGTTCAACCGTCATATACTCGTGACGTGCCTCTCTGGCTTGCTGAAACGCCAGATTTAAGGTGACTTCCAGATCTTTGTTCAGCATAAGCACCCCCAAAATTAACAACTGACAACAGAGTAAGCGCTGTTAAGCCTTCTCTAACGAACACAGTAACGGATGTTGGTTTTGTCTTGCAAATTGATTTACTTGTATCACCTTAGTTTCTGCAATGCCGTAGGGGAAAATCCCGCAGATACCCTTTCCCTGGTGATGAATAGTCAACATGATATCTGTGGCTTCCTGCTCATTCTTGCGAAAGAAGATTTGTAGCACTTCGATCACAAAATCCATTGGCGTGTAATCGTCATTATTAAGGATCACCTTATACATCGAAGGTGGCATTAACTCAGATTCCACACGTTCTTCGACGTGCTCTATGTTTCCTGTCTTACCCATTTTTTAATACTAGCCTCTCGTGTTGTCCTCTTCCAATTGCTATCTTCAAATTAATCAGTTGTTACCTCTTTGTTAATTTCAGCTTGACTTCCGCTTTTACTCCTTACATTCTGTAGCTCAGACGGTGAAACACTCCCGTCTATACAGGTTTTACTATCTTACTGGTAAGTAGACAACAGAAGGAAGTGGAAGTATGGCAAGCGGAACTGTTAAATGGTTCAACAACGCCAAAGGATTCGGGTTTATTTGCCCTGATCAAGGTGGCGAGGACGTTTTTGCACACTATTCTACCATTGAAATGGAAGGCTATAGAACTCTAAAAGCAGGCCAACCGGTTCAATTTGAAGTAGAACAAGGTCCAAAAGGAATGCACGCTTCAGCCATTTCACCAACAAAATAATGTATGGTGAGGCCAATGATCTAAAAGGCAGGGATTAATCCCTGCCTTTTTATTTTGAGTAGAATAACTACACGTCATGTCTCATTTTGTGAGCATAGGTGTACCGGAGCGAATACATTTTCATCTCGAAACGTTAACTCGCTCTGGTTAATTTACAACTTACTCCTAAATTTAGTGCAATAAAAAGGCCTGCAATGCAGGCCTTTTCATTATTAATGCTAAGTTAACGATAAATCGTTAAGCAATTAATAGCTTATTCAGTGTCTCGCTTGGGCGCATGGCTTTTTCAGCTTTTGCGGCGTCTAAACGATAGTAACCGCCTAAATCCACTGGTGCACCTTGCGCATTGTTGAGTTCAGCCACAATCACTTGCTCATTGGCGCTTAAAGCGTGCGCTAATGGAATAAAGTGAGCTTGTAACTGCTCGTCTTTGGTTTGAGCGGCTAATGCTTGTGCCCAGTACATCGCCAGATAGAAATGGCTACCACGGTTATCCAGCTCTCCAACGCGTCTTGATGGCGACTTGTTGCTATCTAAGAACTGACCAATGGCTTGATCTAAGGTATCCGCCAGTACTTGCGCTTTAGGGTTACCCACAGTTTGGCTTAAATGCTCTAAAGAAGCCGCTAATGCCAGGAATTCACCTAGAGAGTCCCAACGTAAGTGACCTTCTTTTTCAACCTGTTGTACGTGTTTAGGCGCACTACCGCCCGCACCCGTTTCGAACAAGCCGCCACCATTCATTAATGGCACGATAGATAGCATCTTAGCACTGGTACCCAGTTCGAGGATTGGGAACAAGTCAGTCAAATAGTCACGCAGTACGTTACCAGTAACTGAAATGGTGTCTTTACCTTCTTTGATGCGCGCTAAAGAGAAACGTGTTGCTTCTTCTGGCGACATGATGCTGATGTCTAAACCGCTGGTATCATGCTCAGGCAGATATTGCTTCACTTTAACAATCAATTGCGCATCGTGGGCACGATTTGCATCTAACCAGAATACCGCAGGAGTATTGCTTAAACGTGCGCGGCGTACGGCTAATTTCACCCAGTCGCGAATTGGGGCATCTTTAACTTGGCACATTCTCCAAATATCGCCCGCTTCGACGTTGTGGCTCATTAACACTTTGCCACTGGCATCAATCACGTTTACTACGCCATCCGCTGGGATTTCGAAGGTTTTATCGTGGCTACCGTATTCTTCGGCTTTTTGCGCCATCAGACCAACGTTTGGCACGCTACCCATAGTGCTTGGATCGAAGGCACCGTGTTCTTTACAGAAAGCGATAGTTTCTTGATACACACCCGCGTAGCAACGGTCTGGGATCAGCGCTTTAGTGTCGTGCAACTTGCCATCAGGGCCCCACATTTGGCCTGATGAACGAATAGCAGCAGGCATAGAAGCATCGATAATGATGTCGCTTGGTACGTGTAAGTTGGTGATACCTTTGTCAGAATCTACCATCGCCAGCGCTGGGCGCTCAGCATAAACGGCGGCGATATCCGCTTCAATCTGTGCGCGGACATCGGCAGGTAAGCCAGCGATTTTGGCGTATACATCGCCAAAGCCGTTGTTCACATCAACGCCTAACTCAGCAAATAATGACGCATGTTTATCAAACACAGGTTTGAAGAACACTTTTACTGCGTGACCAAACATAATGGGATCAGACACTTTCATCATGGTGGCTTTAAGGTGCAGTGATAACAACACGTTTTCAGCCTTGGCATTGGCGATTTCACGCTCAAAGAAGCTCACTAAGGCTTTTTTGCTCATCACTGACGCGTCGATGATCTCACCAGCTAGCAGTTTCAGGCCAGATTTCAATACCACTTCTTGACCGTCTTTTTGCGACAGTACGATGTTAACTGTGTCTGCGTTAGCCAGCGTCACTGACTGCTCGCTACCGTAGAAGTCACCTTCGCTCATGTGAGCAACATGTGATTGAGACTCTTTGGTCCACTTACCCATTGAGTGTGGGTTTTTCTTCGCGAAGTTTTTCACTGACAGCGGCGCGCGGCGATCAGAGTTACCTTCACGCAGCACTGGGTTTACCGCACTGCCTTTGATCTTGTCGTAACGGGCTTTGATAGACTTTTCTTCGTCAGTCTTTGGCTCGTCAGGATAATTTGGAATGTCGTAACCTTTCTGTTGCAGCTCTAAAATACAAGCTTTTAACTGCGGGATTGAGGCACTGATGTTCGGCAGTTTAATGATGTTAGCTTCAGGTTGGTTCGCTAATTCACCCAGCTCAGCTAAGTGATCGCCAATCTTTTGCGCGTCAGTCAGTTTTTCAGGGAAATTAGCAATCACACGGCCCGATAAAGAAATATCACGGGTTTCAACCGCAACACCCGCCGCATCGGTAAAGGTTTTGATGATAGGTAACAGAGAAAGCGTTGCTAGCGCTGGTGCTTCATCGGTTTCGGTATAAATAATTGTTGGTGAGTTATCTTTCATGTTACATCCTACATTATTGTAAAATTTAATATTTTTATAATAATTTTATATCATGACGAACAAACATTGGCACGGCGGAATTCTCTATCGAGGCAATCGTGAACGCCTCTGCTACCTCAAAACCCGCGGCAACATCCTCTTTGCGTTCGCCAACGTGGGTAAATTGACTCATTAATACCTAACAAACATTTAGGCGTAGATCACATTTTCAGGCCGACATCATAGAGCATTCGCAGTAATATTCAAATTCCACTAACGGCGAATGCCAAGTACACTGTGTACAGATTATTGATACACGTCCTCAAACTTTTAAGTTCGGTCGTCAGCTTACAGCGACTATTAGCCACAGCATGAACAAAAACAGCACGCCAGCAACCGCATCCAGCCCACGCGCCAGCGGCAAACGCCCCGCTACAGGGCGCGCCAATCCGGCGGATAACCGCAATAGCGCCAAGAAACCCCATACCTTCGCCAAAAATGCCAAGCCAAGTTTACAGCAAGGGGCAAACGCTAAACGAAACAATGCAGAGCGTAGCGGCGCCAAACCTCGCTCGCAGCAGCGCTCTTCGGCTACGCGCACAAAACCCCAAGGCGAGCCGATGATCGTCTTATTTAATAAGCCGTTCGATGTCCTATGCCAATTTACCGATGAACAAGGCCGCAAGACCTTAAAGGATTACATCCCTATTCCGGGTGTGTATGCCGCAGGGCGATTGGATCGCGACAGTGAAGGCTTGTTACTCCTCACCAACGACGGTCAACTTCAGGCCAAACTGACTGAGCCGAAAAAGAAAACCTTTAAAACCTATTGGGTGCAAGTCGAGGGAGAGCCCACGGAAGCAGATTTAGCGAAACTGCGCCAAGGGGTTGAATTAAAAGATGGTATGACACTCCCCGCTAAGGTCAGCATCATGCCAGCGCCGAATGTTTGGCTGCGTAATCCGCCGATCCGTGAGCGAAAAAACATCCCTACCACTTGGCTGGAAATTCAAATCCATGAAGGACGCAATCGCCAAGTTCGGCGGATGACGGCCCATATTGGTTTTCCGACCTTAAGACTCATTCGTTATAAAATAGGTCAATGGAGTCTAGATGATTTAGCCACGGGTGAGCATAAATGCATCCAAGTGACTCAAAAGGCAGAATGATTTAACAACACTGCGAATGCAATAAACAGGATGTCACAGTGCCCAAGCAACAGATAAAAAGGTGATTAGCGTGGCAGAAAAACTCAGATACAAACCCAATGTGACTGTGGCCTGTATTATCCACGCGCCTACCGAAGATAAGTATCTGTTAGTGGAAGAGTGGATCGATGGCGAGCAGCGCTTTAACCAGCCCGCCGGCCATTTAGAAGCGAATGAGAGTCTGATCCAAGCCTGTAAACGTGAAGTGCTCGAAGAAACTGGGCTGGATCTCGAACCCCAAGGCTTAGTGGGGATTTATCAGTTTAGTGCCAGTGAAACCCTTGCTTTTGTGCGCTTTACCTTTTTCGTACAAGTCGATGCACTGCTCCCCCCTCAGCCACAGGATGCGGATATCGATGCTGCCCATTGGCTGAGCTTTGAGCAAATCGAAGCCAAAATGGAGCAGCTTCGTAGCCCATTGGTGCTCGATTGCCTTAGGGATTACCGCCATCAGCAGCAACAGGGGCAAACCTACTCCCTCGAATTACTCAATAGTCAGCGTCTAACGGGATGTCAAAGATAGCCCCAAGCGACAAGGCGTGATAGAATACGCCCCCGCGTAAATTCGCGATTCAACACGGCATTTAAGCGCTGTTTTAGCAAACACCCGCTCGATGAATCGCTCGCTTGTCTGCCATCAAACACAGTCTAAGCGAAGACGCAGATTTTAACGTGAGAGTGGCCCACCAAAGTGAGTCATTCTCGCGGCTAACCGATACATATACTCAATGGTTTTTAGGATCTATGACATCAATCGAACCCACTCATACAGGAAAAAAAGTCATTGTCGGCATGTCCGGCGGTGTTGATTCATCTGTTTCAGCCTATTTGCTTATGCAGCAAGGCTATCAGGTTGAAGGCCTTTTCATGAAGAACTGGGAAGAAGATGACAACGACGAGTATTGCGCGGCCGCTGAAGATTTAAAAGATGCTCAAGCCGTTTGCGACAAGCTTGGGATCAAACTGCACACGGTCAACTTTGCCGCCGAATATTGGGACAATGTGTTCGAGTACTTCCTCGCCGAATATAAGGCGGGTCGTACCCCTAACCCCGATATCATGTGCAACAAAGAAATCAAATTTAAAGCCTTTTTAGACTTTGCCGACGATATCCTCGATGCTGACTACATCGCCATGGGCCATTATGTGCGCCGCCGCGATAATGCCGATGGCACCACGCAAATGCTGCGCGGAGTTGATAACAACAAGGATCAGAGCTACTTCCTGTATACCTTAAGCCATGAACAAGTGGCGCGTAGCCTGTTTCCCGTTGGTGAACTCGAAAAGCACGAAGTGCGTGAAATCGCTAAAAAAATGGGCTTAATTACCCATGATAAGAAGGACAGTACCGGCATTTGCTTTATCGGTGAACGTAAATTCACTGAATTCTTAGGCAATTACTTACCGGCGCAACCTGGCAATATCGAAACCGCCGAAGGCGAAGTCATTGGTAAGCACCAAGGCTTGATGTACCACACCTTAGGCCAACGTAAGGGTCTGGGTATTGGCGGCATGAAAAACAGCAATGACGATCCTTGGTACGTGGTGGATAAAGATTTAAAACGTAATGTGTTAGTGGTTGGCCAAGGTGGGCATCACCCACGTTTGATGTCAAACGGCATGTTCGTCAATCAATTGCATTGGGTCGACCGCAAAGGTCCCGCCGAAGGCAGCCAGATTGTGGTGAAAACCCGTTACCGCCAGCAGGATATCCCCTGCACCCTCACCTATCTTGATGACAATACCCTCAAGGTGGTGTTTGACGAGCCTGTTGCCGCCGTGACGCCTGGCCAATCAGCGGTATTCTACGATGGCGAAGTGTGCCTAGGTGGCGGGATTATCGATCAACTGATCCGAGGATAAGCCGTGAACGAGCAGCTCCATAATCGCACGATGGCCTTTGCAGGAATACTGCAGGCCATTGCGCAAGTTCAGCATTTAGCCCGTCATGGTGAGAGTGACACTGATGAGCTGGCGACCAGTTTAAACACCATTTTAGTGACCAACCCTGAAAGCGTCGCCGATGTCTATCAAGACAAGGCCGCGCTGCACAAAGGTTATAAGTTGGTGTTAAACCAACTGGGCGACAGCAGTCAAAAAGATGTGGAAATCACCCGCTATCTGGTCGGTATTTTGGCGCTTGAACGTAAATTAACCCGTTCTAACAGCGGCTTAGCCATGCTTGCCGAACGTATTAATCAAGTGAATCGCCAGCTACATCATTTTGCGATCACCGACGAGCAAGTCATTGCCAATCTGGCCAGTATTTATAGCGACATTATCAGTAATCTTGGACCTAAGATTCAGATCTCAGGTAATCCGCTGTGCCTGCAACGTCCAATAGTACAACACAAAATTCGCGCCCTGCTGCTCGCAGCCATGCGCAGCGCAGTGTTATGGCGACAACTGGGCGGTAAACGTCGACACTTAGTCTTCGCCCGTAAAGCCATCATAGACACAGCCAAGAAAAGTCTTACCCTATAATAAAATAAGTTTTCATCAAGGAGCTTCACATGGATCTTTCCGCACTAACTGCTATCTCTCCGGTAGACGGCCGTTACGGTAGTAAAACAGCGTCATTGCGAGGGATTTTCAGCGAGTTCGGTCTTACTAAGTACCGTGTTCAAGTTGAAATCAACTGGTTAAAATTACTCGCCGATTGCCCAGAAATCACCGAAGTGCCGCCACTGAGCGAGTCTGCTATCGCGGTGTTAGATGCAATTAAAGACAATTTCAGCGAGCAAGATGCGCTACGCGTGAAAGCCATTGAAAGCACCACCAACCACGACGTAAAAGCGGTTGAATACTTCATCAAAGAAAAAATCGCAGACAACGCCGAACTCGCCGCTGTGGGTGAATTTGTTCACTTCGCCTGTACCTCTGAAGACATCAACAACCTAAGCCACGGCTTAATGTTGACCGAAGCCCGTGAGCAAGTGGTTCTGCCATACTGCAATGAACTGCTCAGCGCCATCAAAAAACTGGCCGTTGAATACCGCTCAGTGCCATTGATGTCACGCACCCACGGTCAACCCGCTTCGCCTTCAACTTTAGGTAAAGAAATGGCCAACGTTGCGGTACGTTTAGAGCGCCAAATCAAGCAAATCGCAGCTGTTGAAGTCATGGGTAAAATTAACGGCGCCGTAGGTAACTACAACGCTCACTTATCTGCTTACCCAGAAGTGAACTGGCATGCATTGTCAGAGCGTTTTGTTACCAGCTTAGGCCTGCACTGGAACGCTTACACCACACAAATCGAGCCACACGATTACATCGCCGAACTGTTTGATGCTATCGCGCGTTTCAACACTATCTTGATTGACTTCGACCGTGACGTTTGGGGTTACATTGCCCTTGGTCACTTCAAGCAACGTACCGTTGCGGGTGAAATTGGTTCATCAACCATGCCACACAAAGTCAACCCAATCGACTTTGAAAACTCTGAAGGTAACCTTGGAATTGCTAACGCACTGATGCAACATTTAGCGTCTAAGCTGCCAGTATCAAGATGGCAACGTGACCTGACCGACTCAACCGTACTGCGTAACTTGGGCGTGGGTATTGCCCACTCGCTGATCGCCTACCAAGCCACCTTAAAAGGCATCAGCAAGTTACAAGTGAACGAAGAGCATTTACGTGCCGAACTCGACCAAAACTGGGAAGTCCTAGCCGAGCCAGTACAAACCGTTATGCGTCGCTATGGTATTGAAAAGCCTTACGAGAAGTTAAAAGAACTGACTCGAGGCAAGCGTATCGATGCCCAGCAATTAGCAGCATTCATCGACGGTTTAGCCCTGCCTGAAGAAGTGAAAGCAGAGCTGAAGAAGATGACGCCAGCCAACTACATTGGCCGTGCTGAAGCCTTCGTCGACGAGCTTAACTAATATTTTTAGCTCAGCGGAGTTTGCTAAGTCGCAATAGCAAACATGCGCGAGCTGATATTGTTTATCAGCCATAAATAAGGATTAAGGCGGTTACATTCGATGTAGTCGCCTTTTTTGACACTATGTATACACTCAATCTCGATATCGCCCAGTTCCTCAAGGAACACTGGCAACAAAAACCTGTAGTTATCAAGGGTGCCTTCCCTAACTTTGAAGATCCGATCAGCGCCGATGAGCTTGCCGGCCTTGCCTGTGAAGAAGAAATCACCTCGCGCATCGTGGTCACTCAAAAAGATAACTGGGAAGTGATCCAAGGCCCGTTCGAGGATTACGACAATTACGGTGAAACCCACTGGCAATTACTGGTGCAAGCCGTAAACCATTGGTATCCGGACTCTCAGCCATTAGTGGAAGCGTTTCGTTTTCTGCCCGACTGGCGATTCGATGATTTGATGGTGTCATTCGCAACGCCAAGTGGCGGTGTCGGTCCACACGTTGATAACTACGATGTGTTTATCATCCAAGGTGAAGGCGAGCGCCGTTGGACTGTGGGTGCTAATACGCCGCAACAACGCCGTGGCGGTAACCCGAACTCGCCACTGGTGGAAGACTTCGAGCCTATCATCGACGTGGTATTAGAGAAAGGCGACGTGCTATATATTCCGCCTGGCTACCCACACTGCGGTGAAACCTTAACCTTAGCCTTAAGCTATTCAATTGGTTACCGCGCGCCGAGCCAACAAGAACTCGCCAGTGAAGTTGCCGATTACCTGCTCGACAATAACTTAGGTCAGCAGCGTTTTACCTCTGCAACTGAGCCTGCGAATCCTGGCGTGATCAGTCAAGATCATCAACTCGGGATCATGTCGCTGTTAAGCCAGCTCGCCCAAGATCCAACCAGCTACCAAGTGGTGCTGGGTAAACTGTTGAGCCAAAACCGTTTTGAACTGGATATTTGTGAGGGTGAAGAAGCCTATAACGCCGACGATCTGCAGGATGCGTTCGAGCAAGGCGCTGGCGTTAATCGTATCGGCGGCTTAAAAGTGCTGCGTTTAGAAAACGACACTCAATCCCGCTTATTCATCAATGGCGAAATTTATGAGCTACCCAATACACCAGAAGCCGTGTTAACTCAATTAAGCGACCATGTTAGCTTTGATCGCGACAGCGCCATGGCACTGTGTGAATATGCCGAAGTGCAAGCGCTACTGCTCCAGCTTATCAATCAAGGCTTATATTATTTAAGTGATGATGAAGCTTAAGCCTTAGCGCACTACTGCGTTAGGTCGACAGATTAGCGTCACCTAAAACAATAAAGGCACTCTACTGAGTGCCTTTAATTTTTTACCATTACACAAGATTAAGCATTGGTATTCCAAAGCTTTTCGTCATTGTGCATCCGATACAGGCTCTCAGCACGTGAGACTAATAATTGCGCAAATTTTGCCTGCGTCGCATCGCGTTGAACCGCGCCTGAACGGATTAAATTTTCGGCCTGCATCTGCCACATCATAGAGAAATGACGAATCGCATCACGCGCCGTTTTCGCGACTTTGACATCGACGAAATCCGACGGTAAATCGCCAGACATCACCCAATAGGTTTTGGCCGAAGGACGCTTAGATTCCATTTTCCAAATCGCTAAATAAGGCGCCAGATAACGGCTCTCGTCGGCTAACACTTTACTTGGGATCACCCCTTTTTCCGCTAAAAAACGGTTCGCCTTTTGGAATTGAGTTCTGACCCACTCTTGGCGCATTTTCTCCATTTCTTCTGGAGAGATTGTTGGTTGAGCCTGGTCGACAGCTTGTTCAGTCATACTTCCGTCCTATCTTATTGTTATTACGCGGCTTTCATTCTTGGGACAGCACGCGAATCGTTCTAATGTCTGAGATTATCCCAGTAAAAACTGGTTTCACACTAAAAACCTTACGTTTACGTAAAGTGGAAAGCTAGATTGCCACAAATAATCTATTTATTCGGTCATTATGCATGGTTGAGAGTATCGCTAAATGCTATGGTTCTGCAATAAATATAACGAGCTGTCGATGGGAAGTGATTCCATCGACGTTTTATTGTGTATAGCGGAGAACTTCACGTGGCTGTATTTAATCATGTATCCTTTGATGAGCATGAACAGGTCGTATTCTGTCATGATAAAGAGAGTGGCTTAAAAGCCATCGTTGCCATCCATAACACCAATTTAGGTCCTGCTGTGGGTGGTTGCCGGATGTGGAACTACCAATCCGACGATGAAGCCCTGACAGACGTATTACGCCTCTCCCGCGGTATGACGTACAAAAACGCCCTTGCTGGTTTAACCATGGGCGGTGGTAAGTCAGTGATTATTGCCGATCCTAAGCGCCCTGATCGCGAAGCCCTCTTCCGTGCGTTTGGCCGTTTTATCAATAGCCTAGGTGGACGTTACTATTCAGCCGAAGACGTAGGTACCACAACAGCGGATATCATGATCGCTCATCAAGAAACCCCATACATGGCGGGTCTTGAAGGCAAGAGCGGCGATCCATCGCCCTTTACAGCATTAGGCACCTATTTAGGCATCAAAGCTGCCGTTAAACACAAACTGGGTTTAGACAGCTTAAAAGGCCTTAAGATTGCCGTTCAAGGTGTGGGCCATGTAGGTTACTACCTGTGTAAACACCTGCATGAAGAAGGTGCTGAGCTTATCGTCACCGATATTCACCAAGCTTCACTCGACAAAGTGGCTACCGACTTTGGTGCTATCGTCGTTGCCCCACAGGATATCTATGCCCAAGACGTTGATGTCTATGCGCCATGTGCATTAGGTGCCACCCTAAACGATGTCACTCTGCCACAGCTTAAAGCTAAGATTGTTGCCGGTTGTGCCAACAACCAATTAGCCGAAGTCCGCCATGGCGAGCAGCTAAAAGAAATGGGCATTCTGTATGCTCCAGACTATGTGATTAACGCTGGCGGTATCATCAACGTCTCATTTGAAAAAGACTATGACGCGGCAAAATCAGAAGCTAAGGTCAGAGAAATCTACAACACTCTGCTGAAGATTTTCACTAAAGCCGATGCTGAAAACCGTACTACTGCTGCGGTTGCTGACGAAATGGCCCGTGCCATTTATCAAGCAGCAAAAGCATAATCATGCTGTAGGCGGACAACAGCGCGTTGTCCGCCTCTACCACTTCCCTCACTTCGCTTATCCAGCTAAAAAATAAATTCCTCTCAATACCAATCAGATACCAAAACGCCACGTAAAATTCACTTTTCTGTAGTGGAAAAGCCTATGTGCCTCTGCTTGAATTAATCACTCGTCTGTCAGTGAAGGGATTGCATATGGTCAGTTTTAAGTACGAGTTAAATCAGGACTCGGTTGAGCTACAGGCCAGTGATTGGTTTGGAATTGAACGGGTGTTCGTGAATGGGCAAATGGTGTCGCGCAAGTTTAACTTTGGCCCTAACAGTATACATAAAGTGCAGCTCAATGATGGCCATCAATGCAGTTTCAAGTTGTTTATCGACCCTCAAACCGATGAGTTGACTTGCCGAATTTATAAACACAATCAACTTATTACCAGTTTAAAACAAGGCAAAAATAATTTGCTGCAATGCCAGCGACTGTTGCAACAGGGATTATTGCTCGGCTCAAGTCTAGTGCTACTCATGCTCCTCCTGCCATTGTAATTGCCAAATAAAAACCGCCACTAGCGTGGCTAGTCGCGGTTTTACTGGCTCACAAAAGCGTGTTACTTCAACATATACACCCGCATCATGGTTTGTTTCGCTTCGCTACTACCATCACTCATCTGCACACGTAAGTGAACAAAATTACCAGCTGTGGAATCGTTCGGGATTGTGGCAACCCACTCACCGTTAACCCATTTCACTTCTGCGGTTTTCCAAGCGCTTTCGGCAAATTTGGCCGATACAGGGCAATAAATCGATACCGAAATCGCCGCAAGCGAACATTCCTGACCATAACCGTATTGCAGCGTGACATCGGATAAATCCACCTGCGACGCACCATCCATCACAGCTGAGAGTTTCACTTCGACAGGTACACCTGCAGCCAAGGTATTATCTATCGCCACTGGAATGTCGAGCTTAGGAGTCAGCACCGCTTGGCGGCCCTGTTTACTCGAGTCTGTGCTGAATTGATAAATCCCTTGATAGAAGGAACCAAGATTGTCCTTCACCGGTGAGCTACTGCCCACACCACGGGCGTAAGATCGCACTTCTAACTCCACTTGCGCATTGGTATCGGGAAGCGTAAACACTCCACTGTCTAAGTAAGTGCTCTGGCCATTCACTTTGAGTCCGTAGAGCGACTGTGAATTATACCCGCCCGTACCATCATGCCCTGCCGCATCGCCAAACCGCACAATGCTTAAGTCGATAGTGTTAGTATCACGATTGGCAATGGCGCCACCATTGGTGAGCAAACTCCCCGCCTTGGGGCCTTTTAGCCAAGAAGTGGTCTCAACCGTGCCTTCGGTCATCATTCTTGGACCATCAAAATAGCCGCCGTCCGTCGATAACTGAATACCGGGCATCACAATGTTAGTCCACATGTTTTTGCTGGTTGCCGTGTAGTACTCGTCGCGTACCACGGGCGTCATCACCATTTGTGAGCTACCGGTTGAGTAAAACTCTCCGGTGCTGTTGGTCATCGCCATCATATCGGTCCAAATGGGGCGCTGATCATTTTGCGAATGATAGCTGGCACGAATGCGCTGCATTTTTTGCTCTTGCAACACTACTTGCCCACCATTGATACGCCCGTCGGTGATATGGTTAATGGAGTAGGCATAAGGCGTTCGCTCCGCAGCCGTACCTGACCAACTGACGATATTGTTACCCGCTTCAATCTGAGCTAACAGGGCTTCACCCTGCTCCGAACTGATCCCAACAGCGGGGATACGTGGCGTGCCAGAAATCGTCCCCTTATAACGACCATGTTGACCAGGACGATAGAAGATAACCCCAATCGCCCCGTTTTTAAGGGCATTCGCCACCATGTAAGATGTCAGATAATTAGGGTTGCCAATCAACGCAATACGGCCCGTTAAGTCAAACTGAGTCCAGTCGGTGCTGTAACCCGCGTCGCCAACGGGCACGACTTCTGCACTGCCTTTACCATCAAAGGATAAGGCTAAGCCCTGCTTGTTATAATCGAGCACTTCGCCATTTTGCATGGTGAGCACGGTTTCGGGAGCAAAGGCGCGCGTGGTGACAAACGAGCGGAACCTATCATCATGTCCCTGCGACCAAGTGTAGATGTCTTTCACATAATCAGGCGCTAACTCCATCGCGGCTAATTTCGCCACTTTGTTATCATCCAGCGCATAGGTAAAGCCAAACGCATAGCCTTGGGGTGCCAAAGGTTTGCTCGCCTTGAACTCGAGTTTTTCGGCATTGCGGGCGTCGAACTCAATCTGGGTATCTTGGCTCACTTTACGATCCAGCACCGCCATTTGGGTCGCCGACTCCACTAACCCAGAGGTTGTTGAGTCATTATCGTAGGTCATGATGTTCGCAACGATAGTGTAATTGCCCTCAGGAACAGAGAGACTTGCCTGACCATTTCTGAGCGTAACGGCTTGTCCCCAATCATCTTCTTCGTTCATTAAGTAGACTTTCGACGGAGAAGAAGCGGCTTTGCCACGCATATCGGTGACACTGAAGCTCAGATTGACTTGCGGCGGTTGGATCCAAAATGAAATCGGCACAGTGATGCGCTCATTCGATTTGCCTGTAGTGGTGCCTTCAATTCGCCCAGTGATAGTGCCATAGGCGCCACTGCGCAGTGCCACACTCGAGTCAATCCACACAGGGATTTCAGCACTTCCATTGGCTGGCACGTTAATGCTGTTGACGCTAAGCCCCGCTAGGGTTGCTGGCATGCGCGTCTTACCGTCCTCACCTATCAAGCTCATTTTCAGCTTAAGGCTGATATCCTTGTCGGATAAATTGCGTAGACTAATGGTTTTTTCTGTCACGCCAATATCCTGATCATAGGCAAAGGAGCCGAGCTCCATATTCGGCGGCGCGATAATGCTTTGTCCTACAGCGCGATTAACATCCATAGGACCTGCGCCTTGTTCTAGCACATGGGCATCGGTCGGAACCACAGAGGAAGTCAGCACTTCTTTCACTTGGCGGGGTGTCAGTTCGGGTCTAGCTTGCATCACAATGGCCGCGCCGCCAGACACATGGGGCGCCGACATGGATGTTCCCGACAGGGCGCGATAAGCCGTCGCCCCAAATCCTCCCGAGGCCGCAGAGACGACATCCACACCTTGGGATGCGATATCGGGTTTCGCAGAATGGCCATCAGGTGAAGGGCCACGGGATGAGAAAGATGCGGTGTGATTATCGCGGTCAACGGCTCCCACGGTTAACGCACTCGGGGCACATCCTGGGATCCCCACGGTCTCACGGGTAAAACTATTGCCCGCAGAAACCACGAACAACGCCTTATCACTCAAAGCTTCAACCATGTCGACAAGTGGTCCTGTACAACTGGTGCCACTGCCGCCTAATGACATACTAACCACATCGGCGCCTTGAGCCACGGCCCATTGCATGCCACTCAAGATCCCACTTGTCGAGCCTGAACCTGAGTTTGTCAGTACCTTGCCCACCAGCAATTTGGCACCAGGCGCCATACCCGCCCAGCGACCATTAGATTCCACCCCCGTCCCCGCGATAGTGGCTGCAGTGTGTGTACCATGGCCGTTAAGATCATCGACGCCATTGCTGGAATAGGTAAAGTCTTTGCTCTGCACAACTTGGCCCGCCAAGTCGCCATGCTGAACATCGTAGCCAGTATCAAGCACGGCCACGGTGACACCTTGGCCATTAAATGCCTTGGCTAAATTGCCATATGCACCGGTTAACGGCACGGTTGGGGTTAGGTTTGCCAACGCATTTATCCCGTTAGTCGTATCCTTATGGGCATGCACAACCGCATCTAACCATACCGACTTCACCGCATCATCGGTACTTAAGGTTTCCCATACTTTGGCGGCTTGTTGTTTGCTGATCCCAAAAGCAGCGCTGTCGATAAGTTCAATCTCATCGGTTAAGGTAGCCCCTTCAATGGGATTAGGCACAGCAGAACCCGCTAGGGTGCCATCACGGTATTCGATAATAACCGGCAATTTATCGGTGGAGGCATCATCATAACCCGCCGCATGGAGCTTAGAGATGTTAAACAGCTCGATGTCGACAGTATGGGACTCTACCCATTTTTGCGCCTTTGGAGTGATAAGATATTGACCATTCTGATTTTGGAAGAGACTGGTGATCACCTCAGCACCGTTTTCGCCGAGCAGGCGGATACCGCTGAGTGAGCCATCGGCCCGAGCAACGGCCGTGACCACCTCGCCAGTAATCAAGGTAAATTGTACGGCGCCAGATTGCGCTTCCATCAGCGCAACATTATCTTCAGCCAAGGTTGAATAACTGAGGGTAAAACCCATTGCCACCAGGCAAGTCGCTGCAATACGACTGCGCTTAAAAAGTTGTTTCATTTCATATTCCCTGAAAAATCACCTTATGATTGCTCAAATAAATTTAAGCAACGTTTGTTATCTTGGAAGGCTTGCTTCCAACACAACAAGATGACGTTTCACGAAACATTCTTGCAACAATCCTCGGGTAGCAATTTGTACTGCCAAGCTAAAATAGCAATGCCCAGAGTATGGCTTGAGGCCATTACGCTGGGGAAAGGTAGAGTATGAAAATTGTAGGAAAGACGAAATGCAGCTTAAACGCAATGCCGAATGCTTGAAGCTTGAAATCACAAGGCTGTGAGTGAAGGTAAGCGATTTATCTTATTGAGTAAGCGCATAAACTGCTGGCGCTCCTCTTCAGTGAGATTGGACAGGTATTTTTCATTGACCCGCTCAGCCTCACGGATCAAATCCTGCTCCAGCGCTTTAGCCTCATCGGTGAGGAAAATCTGGAATGCACGGCGGTTATCGAGCTCTTGGTGACGGGTGATCAATCCCTGAACCTGCAACTGATCGAGCAAACGGGTCATGGTATAGTTGGCCACATCGCAACGCTTAGACAGCTCGGTCTGAGAGATCCCCTCCTCCTGCCAAAGCGCGAACAACACTGGCCACAACTTAATGTCGAGCTGATAGCGTTTCAGCTGTATATCGAGCTCATTTTGCAGCTCAATATTCAAGTGGGAAACAAGATAGCCTAAGCTTTCATAGCGGTTCAAACAGCACCTCCGAAAACACCATTTAGCCCCAACAACACTGACCCAAACCCGAGAAGGATTGGCCGAGGTCAGTTTTAATACTATCACTTAACCCGTAATAAACTAGTCAGCTTGCCCAAGTAATTGCAATCAAAATCTTTACGCATCTGCCTCTTCGTCGTCGGGTAAATTGAATTCATTCACAAAATTATAGTAACAAGCACGGCTCAATTTTCCCCATAGGCCGCGCTCTAGCGGCAGATAAATCCCAAAGTCGGTGAGCTTTAAGTGATTGAGTGTCGCCAGATAATGCTCAGTGCCAATACTACTGCGCAGCGTTAAACCCGATGCTGTTTCATCTTTCACATAATCGACAATCAACAGTGGCGCATCATCCACCTCGACTCGCACCTTCTCGACTGGCGTGATCAGAAAATGTTCGCCATCGATACCATGTAAAATACTGGCAAATAACTTGGCAAACTTGGTCGGTAATGGGCTGTCCTGATATATCCAGTCACTGGAGAGTTGGATACGAAATAACGCGACTTCACTACACAGCGCCGTTGGCTGTGTGACAACATCCGGCGCTGGCTTGCTGGTGAATTCCTGTAGCGTGTCGATAACATTGTCCGTGTGTTTTTCCATAGCGTCCCCTCAATAAAAAAACCAGCCTGACGACTGGTTTAGTGTGGCATTGCTGTAGGGATTATCCAATCCCTAATACAAAATTGCGTTAAGCCTTAACGAGCTCCAATAAAGCCTCTAATGGATGTTTTGGCTTGTAACCGGCGAAACGTTTCACTTGGCTGCGACAAGAGTAGCCAGAGACTAGCACCTGCGACGCGTCTATCCTGCTTAAAGTGTCTTTCCACGACATATCAAACAAGGTCTTAGAACGCTCAAGATTCTCAGCCTCATGGCCGTAAGTACCCGCCATGCCGCAACAACCCAGATTCACCGCGGTTAATTTAGCGCCAAAGTGAGTGAAGATTTTGCTCCACTCATTGGCGGTATTGGGTTTAGCCGTAGACTCAGTACAATGGCTAAACCAGGTAAATTGCTTATCTTGCATGGCCTTAGTCGGAATATCCTGCAGAATGCTAAGCAGCCACTCGTTAGCCAGTTTCACCTCAAACGCGCCGCGATTCGCCCCTAAGATTTCTTTATATTCATCGCGATAACAGAGCACTAAGGCGGGATCGATACCCACCATAGGCATGCCTAACTTATGCACTTGGTTTAAGAAATCCGCGCTCGACTGCGCCGTTTTAGCAAATTTATCCAAGAAACCCTTAATATGGGTCGGTTTACCATTGGGTTTAAAGGGCAATAGAACAGGCTTTAATCCTAACGTTTCAATCAGTTGGACAAAGCGATACACCAAGCCAGCATCGTAGAAACTGTTAAATGGATCTTGCACCACTAACACAAATTTGGCGCGCTCATCCGCGGGAATGGCCTGCAATGCCGCCAGATCATAACCACGGCTCGCATGACCATCGAGCCGTTGTTTTAATGTCGGCACCGACAGCGCTGGCGCATCCACATAACCGATGGCCTTTTTGATCACCCATTGGCTGAGCGGGTTTTGCGAGGCGAAATTGGTCAGCCTTGGCGCCGCCGCCATAATGGGCAGACTGTCTTCGATGCCCGCCACCAGATAATCTTTAGCCGGACGCAGATAACGTTGATAGTAAATATTAAAGAACTGCGCCCTAAATTTAGGCACATCCACTTTCACAGGACATTGGCTCGAGCAAGCTTTACAGGCCAAACATCCCTTCAGTGATTCCATCACTTCGTGGGAATAATCGTAATCGCGCTTCGCATTGATGGTATTTTGCATGCGCTGCAAAATACCTAAGGGTTTAGCTCTGGCCAGCGCATTGACATCGACGCCTTCGGATTCGAGTAAACGCAGCCACTCACGCATTAAGCCCGCGCGACCTTTAGGCGACTGAACTCTGTCCCCCGTCACTTTAAATGACGGACACATAGGTGAGAAACTGCTGTAGTTAAAGCACAGGCCATTACCGTTACAGTTCATCACATCGGGATAGGCATCGCGTACTTCGACCGGAATTTGCCGGTCAAACTTGCCGCGCTTGGTACTGTCCACATCAAAACACAGGCCACCCGCTTGCTTTGGCGCCACTAATTTGCCTGGGTTGAGTCGATTATCAGGGTCAAATAGGCCTTTAATATCTTGCAGCACGCCATAAAGCTCATCACCAAACACCGAAGGACCATATTCGCCGCGCACGCCCTTACCGTGCTCGCCCCACATCAGGCCACCATATTTGAGTGTCAGCGCCGCGACTTGATCGGAAATCACCCTCAGCAGTTTTTCATCTTCGACATCGCACATATCCAGCGCAGGCCTAACGTGTAATACGCCCGCATCCACATGGCCAAACATGCCGTATTGCAAATTGTGACTATCGAGTAGTGCGCGAAACTCCATAATATAATCGGCGAGCATTTCGGGCGGCACTGCCGTATCTTCGGCAAACGCAATGGGTTTGCGACGTCCTTTGGTAGCACCGAGTAGGCCCACAGCTTTTTTACGCATGCCGTAGATTTTCTCAATGCTGGCCTTATCTTGAGTGACTTGATAACCAACCACGCCACACTCACCACGGTTGATTTGTTCGGTCAGCACGGCTTCGAGTGCCGCAAGCTTTTCGCTCACCTCAACGGCGTCGCCAGCAAACTCGACCATATTGAGCCCATCGATCACTTTGCCCGGTACTTCTTGAATAAGGTCTGAAACCGAATGCCAAACAATGTCCTCACGGGCAAGGTTAAGCACTTTTGAGTCCACGGTTTCAACCACAGTGGCCCGCGCCGCCACTAAGGATGGCGCATGCCGCAGTGCGGACTGGAAGGAGTCATACTTAATGTTCACCATCGCTCGCTCACTCGGCAGTGGTGTAATGTTGAGTTTCGCTTCGGTGATCACCGCCAGCGTGCCTTCAGAGCCAGTTAAAATACGCGAGAGGTCGAACTGGGTTAAGCCGTTGTTCCAGACATTCTTTAAGTCATATCCGGTTAAAAAACGATTGAGCTTAGGGAATTGTTGTTCGATCAGCGCACGCTTCTCGCGGCACACTTCGGCAATTGCCGAAATCAGTTTTTGCCCGAGCGGATTATCGCTCACGTTATCGGGGTTACATAACAGTCCAGCATCGAGGGGGCGAGTGTCGAACACGCTGCCATCAATCAAGACGCTGCGCAGCGCCAGCACGTGATCAGAAGTTTTACCGTAAACTAAGGAGCCCGCGCCCGAGGCATCGGTATTAATCATGCCGCCGATGGTGGCACGGTTTGAGGTTGAGAGGTCGGGACTGAAGAAATAACCGTGGGGACGCAGCGCATCGTTTAGCGCATCTTTGACGACACCCGCCTCGACGCGAACCCAACCCTGCTCGGGGTTCACTTCCAATACGCGATTCATGTAGCGAGATACATCGAGGATCAAGCCGTGGGTCAGCGATTGGCCATTGGTGCCCGTACCGCCGCCTCTGGCACTAAAAGTCACACCCACAAATTCAGCTTTTGCCGCCAGCGACAAGGCAATTTGAATATCTTTTTGATGCTTAGGATAAAGCACCGCCTGCGGCAAAAATTGGTACACGGAGTTATCCGTGGCCTGCACGAGGCGCGCGCTGTAGCGCTTATCGATGTCACCGGCGTAGCCACTTTGCGCTAAGGCATCAAGATAGGCCAGATAGACAGGTTCTAAGGTTTGTTGGTGTGATAACAGAGGTAACATGAGCGGCTTCAGTCAATTATTGTTATGCGGCCCATTATAAACAAAAAAAAGCCGCTAAAAAGCGGCTTTTTTAACACCTTTATAAAATTACAACCGAGATCAACCGTGCGCTTCGGCTAAATATAACCAAGTATCAATCACTGTATCAGGGTTTAACGATACGGTATCGATACCTTGTTCAACTAACCAGGCGGCGAAATCAGCGTGATCTGAAGGTCCTTGACCACAGATACCGATGTAAGCGCCCTTCGCCTTAGCCGCTTTAATGGCCATAGACAGCAGGATCTTAACGGCTTCGTTACGCTCATCGAACAGGTGGCTGATGATGCCTGAGTCACGGTCAAGACCGAGTGATAGCTGAGTTAAGTCGTTTGAGCCGATAGAGAAACCATCGAAGTGCTCAAGGAATTGGTCCGCTAACAGAGCGTTTGACGGTACTTCACACATCATGATGACGCGCAGACCATCTTTACCACGCTCTAAGCCCTGCTCTTTCAGCAGTTCAATCACTTGCTCGGCTTCTTTCACGGTACGGACGAATGGGATCATCACTTCAACGTTTTTCAGACCCATTTCGTTACGCACACGCTTAATCGCTTCACATTCTAACGCGAAACAATCGCGGAATGATTCAGAGATATAACGGCTCGCACCACGGAAGCCCAACATTGGGTTTTCTTCCTCTGGCTCGTAACGGTCACCACCGACTAAGTTCGCGTATTCGTTAGACTTAAAGTCTGACATACGCACGATCACTTTCTTCGGATAGAAAGCTGAACCGATTGAGGCGATACCTTCGACTAAGCGGGCAATGTAGAACTCAACTGGAGAGTCGTAACCTGCGATCATCTCGTTGATTTCTTCCTGAAGCGCAGCGTCTTGTTGGTTGAACTCAAGCAACGCTTTCGGGTGAATACCGATCATGCGGTTGATGATGAATTCTAAACGCGCTAGACCCACACCTTCGTTTGGTAAACGAGCGAAGTCAAAGGCGCGATCTGGGTTACCCACGTTCATCATGATTTTCATCGGTAATGGAGGCAGTGCGTCAACGCGGTTAGACACCACTTCGAACTCTTGCTTACCTTCGTAGATGTATCCAGTGTCACCTTCGGCGCAAGAAACAGTCACTAACTGACCATTCTTGATACGGTCGGTCACGTCGCCACAACCTACTACCGCAGGTACACCTAATTCACGGGCAATAATCGCCGCGTGACAGGTACGGCCGCCACGGTTAGTCACGATGGCGCTGGCGCGCTTCATGATAGGTTCCCAATCTGGGTCAGTCATGTCGGTCACTAACACATCGCCAGGTTGGATTTGATCCATGTCAGCGATTGAAGTTAATACCTTAGCCACACCAGAACCGACTTTATGACCGATAGCACGACCTTCAGAGATCACCGCGCCACGGCTCTTTAAGTGGTAACGTTCAATTAATTGTACGTCTTCACGGCTACGAACCGTTTCTGGACGCGCTTGAACGATATAGAGTTTGCCATCGTTACCGTCTTTTGCCCACTCGATGTCCATTGGACGACCGTAGTGTTTTTCGATAACCATAGCTTGTTTAGCCAATTCCATCACTTCAGCGTCGTTGATAGAGAATTGACGACGTTTTTCAGCAGCAACGTCTTCAATTTTCACTTGTTTGCCGTGAGAAGCATCATCGGAATACACCATTTGGATGAGCTTGCTACCGATATTACGGCGAACAACGGCTTTATGGCCTTGAGTGAGGATGGGTTTGTGAACATAGAATTCGTCAGGGTTTACCGCACCTTGAACAACCATTTCACCCAGACCGAAAGATGAAGTGATAAACACCACATCGTTATTGCCTGATTCAGTGTCCATGGTGAACATCACACCTGATGCCGCTTTGTCTGAACGAACCATGCGTTGTACGCCGGCCGACAGGGCAACACCGTGGTGCTCATAACCTTGGTGAACACGGTATGAAATTGCACGGTCGTTAAAGAGTGACGCGAACACGTGCTTAATCGCCACGAGTACTGAGTCAAATCCTTTCACGTTTAAGAAGGTTTCTTGCTGACCAGCAAAAGAAGCATCTGGCATGTCTTCTGCGGTAGCAGAAGAACGCACCGCGAATGATGCATCGCTCGTTTCAGCGGCAAGTTTGTCGTAAGCTTCACGAATCGCTTGCTCTAGAGCTGGTTGGAACGGGGTATCAATAACCCATTGTCTGATCTGTGCACCTACTTGTGCCAGTGCATTGACATCATCTACATCCAATGTTGCTAGGATGTCATAAATCTTCTGGTTTACTCCACTTTGTTCAAGGAACTCATTGAACGCATAAGAAGTAGTCGCAAATCCGCCAGGTACTTGAACACCGGCATTAGCTAGATTGCTGATCATCTCGCCAAGAGAAGCATTTTTACCGCCAACCAAGTTGACGTCACCCATGCCTAATTCCTGATACCAGAGTACGTATTGCTGCACAGTTCTATCTCCGCAAGTTTATTTCAGTGGCCCCTTCACACGAGGGCAGCGGCATTTTACACTCCCGCCGAAGCAGCGTAAATCTATAATTTTATTTGTAATTTTATTACTACAAGAGGTCAGTATGGCACCAAAGGTATTTTACATCTCCGACGGGACAGCGATCACAGCTGAGGTTTTTGGGCATGCAGTACTCTCGCAATTTCCATTAGAATTTGAGTCACTTACAATTCCATTTGTTGAAACATTGGCAAAAGCTGAGAACGTTAAACGACAAATTAATGATTGTTTTATTACAACAGGTGAAAGGCCGTTAGTGTTCCATTCGATCGTAAAACCTGAAATTCGGGACATTATTTATTCGAGTGAAGGACTCGATTACGATTTTTTAAATACCTTCGTTGCACCACTTGAACAACATTTAGGCGTTAGCGCCTCTCCGGTGTTACATCGAACCCACGGAAAAGCCAATCACGGCTACGAAGCTCGTATCGATGCCATCAATTTTGCGATGGACAATGATGATGGCCAAACCATGAAACATATGGATCAGGCCGATTTAATCCTGCTTGGCGTGTCACGCTGCGGTAAAACCCCGTCCAGCCTCTATTTATCAATGCAGTTTGGTATTAAAGCAGCCAACTATCCGTTCACCGAAGACGATATGGATAACCTCAAACTGCCCGAAGCGTTAAAACGCAATAAGAAGAAGTTGTTCGGCTTAACCATCGATCCGGTGCGCTTACATGAAATCCGCCAAAGCCGCATGGAAAACAGCCGCTACTCGTCCTTAAAGCAGTGTCGTTTAGAGGTCAAAGAAGTCGAGATGATGTTTAAACGTGAACGTATTCCTTATATCGACACCACCAACCACTCTGTCGAAGAAATCGCCACTAAGATTTTGGACGTGACAGGCTTAGAACGTCATATGTTCTAATCTTGATGATTTCGAACGAGGCAATCGAGTCCCTCGATTTAGGCTAAATAGGTCTAACTTAAATCAAATTCATTGCACAGTTGCCGACAATTAACACAATTGGCACTGTGCAATGCTGTTCGATTCGTTATAATCCGAGGCAATCTGGCGAAAAGCGCCGCACGCAAGCTCGGTATTTTGAATGACCATTAAAACAGACGAATTACGCACTTCCTTATTAGCTAAAGTCATCTCACCTGCACAACTGGCATCTGAGTACCCGTTAACCCAAGATGCAGCCGATTATCTCGTACAACAACGTCGTGAAGTCGAAGCCATTATTATGGGCGAAGATCAACGCCTATTAGTGATCATTGGCCCCTGCTCTATCCATGATACTCAAGCCGCCCTCGACTATGCGCGCCGTTTAGCGGTATTGCACCAAGAGTTAAAGGACGATCTCTGCATTTTAATGCGTGTGTATTTTGAAAAGCCCCGCACTATCGTCGGTTGGAAAGGGTTAATATCCGATCCTGATTTAGATGGCAGCTTCGAGCCAAATAAAGGATTACGTATTGCTCGCGAGTTATTGCAGCAAATTACTGAGCTGAAGTTACCGATTGCCACCGAGTTTTTAGACATGGTGAATGGTCAATACATTGCCGACTTAATCACTTGGGGCGCTATCGGCGCCCGCACCACAGAAAGCCAAGTCCACCGTGAAATGGCCTCGGCGCTCTCCTGCCCCGTTGGCTTTAAAAACGGTACCGATGGCAATATTAATATCGCCGTCGATGCGGTGCGCGCAGCAAAAGTGCCACATATCTTCTATTCACCGGATAAAGATGGCGCCATGTCTGTCTATCGCACCCATGGTAACCCTTACGGCCACATTATTTTACGTGGCGGTAAAAAGCCGAATTACTTTGAGCAAGACATTGAAGAAGCAAGATTAAAGCTTGAGTCTGTGAATGTGACGCCGCGTATGGTGGTCGATTTTAGCCACGGCAACAGTGAAAAGAACCACCTAAAGCAGCTTGTGGTTGCCGACAATATCATGGCGCAAATGCGCACGGGCAGCACGGCCATTGCTGGGGTGATGGCCGAAAGTTTCTTACAGGAAGGCAATCAAAAAGTGGTTGAGGGTCAACCTCTGTGTTACGGCCAAAGCATCACAGATGCTTGCCTGCATTGGGATGACTCGGAGAAATTATTGCGCGATCTGGCTAAGGCCTCTCGCGATAGACGTGAGTTTCTCGGCAAATAAGTCGATTACCCACGGCAAAAGGCTTCCACTGGAAGCCTTTTTTCTTTTCGTTTTACCTTAACACCTAACGATATAGGCGTTTTCTACCATTCAAATTGAAAACTCACTATAATTGCGCCTCTTTAAAAATGCATAACCTCAGGTTGCCGTATGCCAAACTCGCTCGACTCTAGCCGCCAAGCCTTTTCTGACGCCATCGAACAGCGGATCAATCAATCCGAAGCACGGGTGATCAAGGCTGTATTTCCGTCTATCACCAATCACCACAACACCTTATTCGGTGGCGAAGCATTAGCTTGGATGGATGAAACCGCCTTTATTGCGGCGACTCGCTTTTGCCGTAAAACCTTAGTGACCGTCAGCTCCGACAGAATCGACTTTAAAAAACCGATCCCAGCGGGCACCTTAGCCGAACTCATCGCCCGCGTGATCCATGTGGGTAATACCTCGTTAAAGGTGGAAGTAAATATTTTCGTCGAAGACATGTATCAAGATCACCGCGAACATGCGATCCGCGGTGTATTCACCTTTGTTGCCGTTGACGAACAACGCCATCCGACTCAGGTGTGGACCGCTGAATAAGATTTAGCCAGTCAAAATAAGGTACTCTCGCCCTTAAACACGCCCGTTTGAGGGCGTGTTTTTGTTTGAATAATCCGCCCACCTTTGATAGACAAAAGTATAACAACCAGAAACATATAAAAATTTTGTCAATCTTACTGCATAAAGCAATAGGATCCTCGATTACTTTTCTGTTACATTGGGTTTAATCTTCACGTGCCACGAACATAACCAACAAAGCCATGAAGCTAGAAAACTTAAATATTATTATTGCCGATGACCATCCATTGTTTCGAAATGCACTACGCCAAGCCCTCAGTAGCGCCTTTGAACACACCCAATGGTATGAAGCCGACAGTGCCGATGCCTTACAGTCTGTATTAGATTCACAGAATGTGAGTTACGATTTGGTTTTACTGGATCTACAAATGCCTGGCTCCCACGGCTATTCGACGCTTATTCACCTGCGCTCCCATTACCCTGAACTGCCTGTGGTGGTGATTTCGGCCCATGAGGATATCAATACCATTAGCCGTGCTATCCATTATGGCGGCAGTGGGTTCATCCCGAAGTCAGCGTCGATGGAAACCTTAAAAGAAGCGCTCACCGCCGTATTATTTGGGGATATCTGGTTGCCCGCTGGTGCTGAAATCATCCCGATTGAAGATGATGATACGGATAAGATGGCCAACAAACTCTCCGACTTGACGCCGCAGCAATACAAAGTGTTGCAGATGTTCGCCGAGGGCTTACTCAATAAGCAAATCGCCTATGACTTAGGTGTGTCTGAAGCCACCATCAAAGCCCACGCTACCGCGATTTTTAGAAAGCTGGGAGTCCGTAATCGTACTCAAGCCGTTATTGCCTTAGGCCAGCTTGAAATGGATAAAGTGGATTTGACCTAATTCGGCTATGACTGCTGTCAATTTCGCATAAAAAATGCCGCATTCATTGCGGCATTTTTTATTGTCTCTAACAACCGCGAATCAACGCATTGGCAGGTTTTTATCGGCAAACATTTCATCAATCAATTGCTGATCGCGTAATGCCACCGCCTTTTCAACGACATCGCGAGTCAAATGCGGTGCAAAGTGTTGAATAAAATCATACATATAACTACGTAAGAAACTGCCTTTTCTAAAACCAATCTTAGTCGTGCTGTGGGCAAATAAATGGCCCGCATCGATAGCCACTAAGTCTTTATCGATATTAGGGTCAATCGCCATCGAGGCTATCACCCCGACTCCTAAGCCTAAACGTACATAGGTTTTCAGTACATCGGCGCTGGTCGCACTAAAGACCACCCGCGGCTCGAGATTAGCGCGGTTAAAAGCTTTTTCAATCTCCGATGCGCGGTCAAAACCAAACACATAAGTGACTAATGGGAAACGGGCTAAATCTTCGATACTGATATGGGTACGGGTCGCCAAGGGATGATCTTTGGGAACCACAACCGAGCGATTCCAATGGTAACAAGGCAACATGATTAAGTCGGAATACAAGTGCATCGCTTCGGTGGCAATCGCAAAGTCAGCATCGCCACGCGCCGCTTGTTCGCTGATCTGCGATGGCGTGCCTTGGTGCATATGCAGGTTGACTTTAGGATAGCGGTCAATGAATTGGCGAATAATATGGGGTAACGCATACCGCGCCTGCGTATCCGTGGTCGCGATATTCAATTCACCCTGATCAGGTTTAGTGTATTCCTCGGAGACTTTTTTAATGCTTTCGACTTTGCCTAAGATGTCATTGGCAATATTTATCACCTGTTGTCCGGCGGGTGTTACGTGGGTCAAATGTTTACCACTGCGACCGAAGATTTGAATGCCTAATTCATCTTCCAACATGCGAACTTGCTTACTGATCCCAGGTTGCGATGTATATAAATTTTCCGCGGTGGCCGATACGTTAAGGTTGTGTTTGACGACCTCAGCAATATACCTGAGCTGTTGCAGTTTCATCTTATGTCCTTGTCTCAAACAGGCTGAATTGGATTGGCGAACATGGCGCAACTCAGTATCAGCTATAATCAATCGTTATAGTATATAGTAAAAATTAAAGCAAATAGGAATATAGAGCACAAGTCTTAAGTTTCATACGACAGAAATGATAACCTAGGCTAAGATAACTATGCTAGTTTATTGATTTATTGTAGCATTAGCCCAATTAGATAAATAATGGAACAGCTATGACATTCACCTTGGTTCTGATCCTCATCGGTGCACTTTTACTGCTTGTTATCGGAATTAACGTTATACAACAACAAAAAGAACGTGCTGAGGCTGAACGTCGCATAGAATTTGCCCGTCAACGCGCAATTATTGATGAAACTGAAACCGTATTGTCCAACACAGGGATGATCCCTTGCAGTACACACATCATTTTAGTGCTCTATCGTCGTGTACAAGAAGCGTTAGAAATCGCCACTACTTTAAGTGCGAGTCAACAGCAATCGGATTTTCAACGTCGTCTTACCGATCTCAAGTCACAAATCGAGACATTGCAATCTAACACGCCACAGATGCCCCCTATCGAGAATTTTAGATTGCCGGATAATGACAAGCAGATCTTAGTGTTAGTACAAACACTCAAGAAACTGAAAGCCATTTTACGTGCAGAGCACAACAAGGGCCGAGTTGACCCCAATGTTTTTGCTCAGGAAGAGAATCGTATCGATAGTTTACAGCTACGGATTAATGTTGATTCCATGCTGTCCCGTGCCCGTGCCGCGAGCTTTATGAAGCAATATGGTTCGTCTAAGCAAATGGTCACAAAAGCTTTAGCCACCCTACATGCCATTAAAGCACAAACGCCGAATGACCCTTTTATTGCCCGCAAGGTCGATGAAGCCAAAATGTTGCTAGATGAGATTATGGGCGCACAAAAATTGTCAGCCCCAAGTGCGCCTAGACCTAAAAATGAAGAAGATGACATCGATATGCTGTTTCAACCGAAGAAGAAATGGTGATATCGCATTGCTCAATT
The DNA here is from genome assembly GCF_029835735.1 of Shewanella sp. GD04112. Taxonomy (NCBI): domain Bacteria; kingdom Pseudomonadati; phylum Pseudomonadota; class Gammaproteobacteria; order Alteromonadales; family Shewanellaceae; genus Shewanella; species Shewanella sp. GD04112. The sequence continues at coordinate 2,061,565 of NZ_JAOEAL010000001.1, read as the reverse complement.
AAGAACGTTTTCCATAAAAAGCCAAGTCTATGACTTGGCTTTTTTATGCGTGGTATGTTTATCCACAATATCTCGGTTATCGATAAACCACCATCATTACTGCAATCGGCGATTGTAAGAACCCTAGATAACAAAATGGGCTCACGTAAGTGAACCCATTTATAACCACGAAGAAAAAGATCCTAGACCCGATTCAGATCAGGTTACTTCTTAGCTTTCTTCGCCGTCGATTCAGTCACCCATTTACCATTCACATAATGGGCCGACCATCCGGTTGCTTTACCGTCAACTTCGGTCGCCACATATTGCTCTTTGGTCTTACGGCTAAACTTAACCGCCGCTTTATTCCCCTCATCATCGGCGATAGGAGCATCGGCAAGATACTGATATTTTGGCCACAATAGCTCGCGATATTTCACTAACTCTTCAACCAGTGGCGCCCGGGTTTCCCGAGATTTAGGGAAAGTACTGGCTGCCAAGAAAATCCCTGCCGCACCGTCACGCAGCACAAAATGCGCATCAGACTTGCTGCATTTCAGCTCTGGCAGATAAATAGGATCTTCTTTTGGTGGCGCAGCTTCACCGTTTTTCAGTAACTTACGAGTATTCTTACATTCCTCGTTAGTACAACCAAAATATTTACCGAAACGGCCGTTTTTCAGCTCCATATCATGGCCACAGCGGTCACATTCAATTAATGGACCTTCGTAACCTTTGATCTTAAATTGTCCTTCTTCGACTTCATAACCCTCACAGATAGGGTTATTACCGCAAACATGCAGCTTACGCTTTTCGTCAATAAGGTAGCTGTCCATCGCCGTACCGCAAATACCGCAGCGATGCTTGGCGCGTAGCGCGTCGGTTTCGGCATCCTCACTGTCGCTAATCGCTTCAATGCCTGGCGTTAAGTTCATGGTGGTTTTGCAGCGCTCTTTCGGTGGCAACTCGTAACCCGAGCAACCGAGGAACACCCCTGTTGTGCCGGTACGGATCCCCATGGGGCGACCGCAAGTCGGACACTTAATATTGGTCATCACCATTTGATTGAGGCGCATACCGCCTTCTTCTGGTGCCAATTCCGCCTTCTCTAATTGTTTAGTGAAATCGGCATAGAAACCATCAAGAACCTTTTTCCAATCCAGCTCACCACTTGCAACATCGTCGAGGGTCTGTTCCATGCTAGCGGTAAAATCGTAGCTCATCAGCTCAGCAAAACTACCGACTAAACGCTCACTGACAATCTCGCCCATTTTCTCAGCGTAGAAACGGCGGTTTTCAACTTTGACATAACCCCGTTCTTGAATCGTCGAAATAATAGTGGCGTAGGTTGAAGGACGACCGATACCACGCTTCTCTAATTCTTTTACCAATGACGCTTCGCTGTATCTGGCAGGCGGCTTAGTAAAATGTTGCTTAGGCTCTAATTCGACCAGAGACAACAGATCACCTTCGTTCACCGATGGCAAGGTATTGTCTTCTTCATTTTTCTTTTTCAATGCGGTTTGAACACGGGTCCAACCGTCAAAGCGCAGGATACGTCCCGTCGCTTTCAGTTCATAGTCACCCGCCTTGACCGTGAGCTTGGTCGCATCGTATTGGGCAGGTGTCATCTGGCATGACACAAACTGACGCCAGATCAGCTCGTAGAGACGCTGTGCATCACGTTCCATATCGGTTAATGCAGCCGCTTCGACCTTCACGTTTGATGGACGAATCGCTTCGTGCGCCTCTTGTGCGCCTTCCTTAGAGCCGTAGCGAATTGGTTCGGCAGGCAAATACTTGGTGCCATATTCCTTGCCGATCATCTCACGCACACTGTCTAACGCTTCTTGGCTTAAGTTTGTCGAATCGGTACGCATATAAGTGATGTGACCCGCTTCGTACAAGCGCTGTGCCATCATCATGGTTTTCTTCACCCCAAAGCCTAGGCGAGTACTGGCCGCTTGTTGTAGGGTTGAGGTAATAAAAGGAGCCGAAGGTTTACTCTGGGTCGCTTTATCTTCACGAGCGATCACTTTAAAGCTGGCAGAAGATAAGGCTTGAACGGCGGCTAACGCTTGCTGCTCGTTTGTTGGCTCGAAGGCTGAGTCTAAGTGCTTAACCACTTCCATGCGCAGCGCTTCGCTCGCAGGCGTATTCAGCTGTGCATGCACATCCCAAAACTCTTCAGGTACGAAGGCTTTGATTTCGCTTTCACGTTCCACCACGAGACGCACAGCCACGGATTGTACCCGTCCTGCGGATAACCCGCGGGCAACCTTCTTCCACAACAATGGTGACACCATAAAGCCGACGACACGGTCTAAAAAGCGTCGTGCCTGCTGGGCATTCACCATATTAGTGTCGAGGGAAGAAGGTTTACTAAAGGCTTCTTGAATCGCAGATTTGGTGATTTCGTTAAATACAACGCGTTGATACCGTGAAGGATCGCCACCAATCACCTCTTGCAAATGCCAGGCGATGGCTTCCCCTTCACGGTCTAAGTCCGTTGCGAGATAGATTTGGTCAGCAGAATCGGCTAAGGCTTGCAGCTCTTTAACGACTTTCTCTTTACCCGGTAGGATTTGATATTTAGCCGCCCAGCCCTTTTCAGGGTTAACGCCCATACGCGACACCAGCGCCTGGTGGTCTTTCACCTTTTTATATCGCGCCTTTTCTTCTGGCGACATCTTCTTCACTTCGGCGGCGGATTTCACCTTTTCATTGCCGTCAGATGAAGAAGAAGTTGGTAGGTCACGGATATGCCCCACGCTCGATTTAACGATGAATTCTTTGCCAAGATATTTATTAATAGTCTTAGCTTTGGCCGGTGATTCGACAATAACTAGCGATTTACCCATAGTTTGATTTGCGCCAAAAAATCTCAAGAAGGTGGAAATTGGCTCCATATATAGAGGGTTGCATTGAGAGTTTCAAGCTAATCCCTCTTTTATATGTACCAGCGAGTCACTTTTTAATCAAAGTTGAAAAAATGTAAAAAAATAATATTGCGTAATTAAAAACTAATATTTCATTATTTGCCAGCAAGCAAGAAATAGTTATGCATTTATCGCGAAAAAGTCGCTTTGAGCACAAAACCGTGCGCTTGTGCCCACAAAAACCTTCAGTATACTGGGTCGCTTCAGGGACCATTTGAATAAATAATAACCTTCCCTATCACAAGGATAAGCAATGAAGCACTTTGAAGCGAATTTCGACGGACTCGTTGGGCCAACCCACAATTATGCCGGTTTGTCTTTTGGCAATGTGGCCTCACTCAACAACGCCGCTTTAGTCTCAAATCCTAAAGCCGCCGCTAAACAAGGTTTGCAAAAAGCCAAAGCACTCGCTGATTTAGGGATGATCCAAGGCATGTTAGCGCCGCAAGAGCGCCCAGATCTTAATACACTGCGCCGAATTGGTTTTTCTGGCAGTGATGCCCAAGTTTTACAACAAGCCGCTAAAACTGCGCCTGCGCTGCTTAATGCCTGTTGCAGTGCTTCGAGTATGTGGACGGCAAATGCTGCAACCGTGTCTCCCAGTGCCGACACCCGTGATGGTAAACTGCATTTTACCCCTGCCAACTTAGTAGATAAGTTACATCGCAGCATCGAGCCCATCACAACGGGGCGCATCTTAACAGCAACTTTCAACGATCCCCACTATTTTCATCATCATAACCATTTACCTGAGCATAATAGCTTCGGTGATGAGGGCGCGGCGAACCATACTCGCCTGTGCCAGGAATATGGTCATGCAGGGGTCGAGCTGTTTGTTTACGGCCAAGAAGCCACCAATCCTAATGCGCCAAGACCGCAAAAATATCCTGCAAGACAAACCCTCGAAGCGTCGATGGCGATAGCAAGATTGCACCAACTCGAGGAAGATAACTGCGTCTTTATTCAACAAAATCCCGATGTCATTGACCAAGGGGTATTCCACAATGACGTGATCGCCGTGGGTAACCAAAATGTATTGTTTTACCATGAGCAGGCATTCTTAAATACACAGACTAAATTGGATGAAATAAGACGAAAACTCGATACCGAATTATTCTTTATCGAGGTTCCAACGGCCAAAGTAGCGATTAACGATGCGGTAAAGAGCTATCTATTCAATACCCAGATAATCACCCTTCCCTCAGGCGAAATGGCCATCATTGCCCCAACGGACTGCCAAGAAAACCCGGCTGTTTATGCGTATTTAAATGAGCTACTCACGTTAAATACACCAATCAAACAAGTGCTGTATTTCGATGTAAAACAAAGTATGCAAAATGGTGGCGGCCCCGCTTGTTTACGTTTACGTGTAGCCATGAATGAGCGAGAAGTCGCCGCCGTGAATCAACACACTTTACTTAACGATGCTTTATTCGCGCGTTTAAACACTTGGGTGGATAAACACTATCGCGACCGTTTATCGACACAAGATTTAGCCGATCCGCAATTAGTGATTGAATCACGCACCGCATTAGATGAGCTGACCCAAATCATGAAATTGGGAAGTGTATATCCATTCCAACGCTAATGTGATTTGTGTCTCGTCCTGAAATAAGTTGACACTTATTTCCACCTAAAACGCTCGATGAACCTCATCGGGCGTTTTGTATTTTAAGGTCAAATGTGGCCGCCGTTGATTATAGATGGCAACCGCTTCTGCCACCATTTGTCGTGCCTCCTCCAGCGTTGCAGGCTTATGTGTTAAAAACTCCTGCTTCAAGATGCCATTCACTCGCTCTGCTAAGGCATTTTGATAGCAGTCATATCCGTCTGTCATTGAGCATGTCACGCCATGATGTGCGTGAACCGCTTGATACGCGTTTGAGCAGTACTGTATCCCTCGGTCTGAGTGGTGTATCAGCGGTTTATCTTTGTCTTGTCGCTGCTTCAGCGCCCGTTTGTAGGTCGTGAGCACCCCGTCTGTTTTAAGATTATCATCAACATGATAGCCCACAATTTTTCGTGACTAGGCATCGGTCACCAAGCTTAAATAGGCTTCATTATCTTGCAGTGGTAGATAGGTAATATCCGCCACCCAGACTTGCTCTGAGCGGCTGATGTCCACTTGCTGCTCACTGGGCTTAAGCAAGTTGGGATGACACCTGAATCGATGATGGCTATGGGTCGTTTTATGGTACGCCCGCTTAGGCGTGACCAACAAACGATGCGCCCTAAGACAGCGAAATAACCGGTCTCGTCCTATCACTATTTGATGCATTTTGTTGAGTAAATACTGCAGTTTACGCGTACCGACTCGCGGTTGAAATAACCGTTCATATTGCACCGTTTGCAACACCTGTTGCTCCCTTAGCTCTGAGACGATTTGCCGCTGGCATTGCTGATAATACGCCTGACGACTGATGCCAAGGTAACGACAGCATTGGGTGACGCGATAACCTACGTCCGTTTTTTCCTGGAGCGTTTCGCGTGTGGCTTTTTTACGACGGATATCCCGTAGTCAGTTCTGAGTTTTTCGACAATGGCTTCGAAGAACGCCGCTTTCATGCGGGTATCTTCCAGTTCGGCTTCGAGGGCTTTTATCTTTTGCTCGGGGGTGAGCGTGGTGGGTTCAGTCATCAACTGTCCTCGCATTGATGTTGGCGGCGTCCCTAGGGACCAATCCAGTTTGCCATGCTTGCGTAACCACACTAACACGGTGGAGCAACCTTGAATACCGTACTTGTCTTGCGCCTGCTTATAGGTCAGCTCGCCTTTTTCCACTTGGTCGACAACCGCCAATTTAAAAGCGAGGGAATAATCGCGTTGAGTTCGTTTAATTGTTGAAGTCATTACACTCTCCAAAATGAGTTTGAAAAGTGTCAACGCTATTTAGGACGGGTCACAGGTAAAAAATAAGGTGCCATTGGCACCTTATTTATGTTTAGCTTTTATTTAACCTCGATAGGTATATTAAGCACTTCAGTTGTGGTTGCTGCAATATTAAATTTATTGGGTGTGGTCACTGTCACAACTAAATTCCCAGAATCAGGATCTTCGCCTGCTTTTAAGCTAACAACAAACTCACGTCCGCCATTATAACTACTGCTCGGCCAAGTAAACTTAGTAGAACTCGTCACAGTGGCTCCAGTTGGCTTAAACTCAACCACAGTACCTTCTGGCATTGGCTGGTTATTAATATCAGCAATAGTAAACCTTACCGATGCAGTCCCCTTGGGGGCCATATCAATCTGATTATTACCTGCAACACTATCCGTAATAATTACATTCTCAAGTCGTGTCGCATACGCCTCACTACTGGACATAACTAGCACAAGCGAACGACGTACTGAAATTGATGCTTGCGGGCTACATTTGACTGACGAAGCGGTTGAATCATCACATAAAACACCACTGTATTCGCCATCATTTAAATTAAAGACTCCTTGTCCAGTTGGAGTTTCCGGATCAATGAAATCGATGAAAGTTTCTCGATCACCTGATGTATCTGTTGAACCATTCTTTGGATAAGCAGGCGTGTATAAACCGTCCTCATTATGGTCAACAAATGCCTCAGTAAGATCATAACAATCTCCACTATTATCACGACCACAATCCGGTGGTACACCAACGAATAAACTAAACTCAGTATCGGTATCAAGAATGCTATTACTGTTTAAGTCCGCAAATGACTCTTCCCCAATCGCAGTTGCAGTAATCGTCACTCGACCACCATAGGGCTGGCCAAAATGGTTGCCGAAATATTTACCACCATCAAAATTAGTTTCTTCCTTCAACGCTGCATTAGGATCATTAATTTGTGCACCACTTACGTCAAAGAAGGGTCCATTACCATCGACTCCTGCAGGGCGAGGATTCTGACTTGTCCAAACCACTGAGCACACACCTTTTGAAGTTTGGCAAGAACTGTCAATTGCACCACCTTCAGCAGTAAACACTACAGCAGTACCATCTGGCACAGGGTTGTTAAAGGCATCGGCTAAACGTGCGGTAATCGTGACTTGAGCTCCATCATGATCCCAACCTTCGATGTTTTGCACAGAGGCCGACAACGAAAAACTGTCCTGATCTGGCTTACCAGTAGAAACCACAAGCACATTGGATTGGCTAGAAATCAATGGGGTCGTGCCATCAATACTCGCAGTAACCCTTACTGTAGCGGCAACTGTGCCAGAGTTAACCACTGTTTGCACATACCCCTCGTTATTTGACTTTGCGGTGGTTGGAATCAATCCCAAACCTGCTGACAGATTATTCAATTTAAAACTGACATCGCGATTAGCAACAGGATTACCATTGGTATCTAACACTCTAAAGCGTAACGTTGAGGACTCACTACCACCAGTACCTTTTATACCAATGTTTTCTGGCGTTGCATCAACAAATACTATACTACCCGCACTAGCTGGTAACACATTGATAGATGCAGTTGCAGTAAGTGTTAAACCGCCAGTATTGGCTGACACATTTATTGTGTCATCCCCCTCACATCCTTTTGCTAAATAACGAGATTCAGCAACACCATTAATAGTAGTTACAGGTGAGCTTAGGTCAGCTTTTGCTGGCGTTTGACTTGAGCAGGTTGACTTAAAAGTAACTGCAACAGGCTGAGTATATAGATTCCCAAAACTATCCCTGATAGCAACACTGACAGATGCGGTACCGCCAGCAGATATTTGCGTCGTGGTAACATTAGCTACTCCTGCTACAAACGGATCACCACTGCCCATATTAAGATCGGTAGCACCAACAACCACAATTGCTTCACCCACATCACCATCAGCAAGTGATGCTGTGGCCATACCCGCACCCAGCTTATCAGTTGCAAAAATATCAACAACAGCAATCCACTCACCATTAATGAGTTTTGTTACTGCAGTGACTACAGGTAAATCACCAATGGGTGATGCAAAAGTCACAATGGCAGGTTTAGTTAAGCCGATAACTGTTGCTTTGAGTTTCCCGGATGAAGCTGTAGAGATCGTCTCTGTTGGAGAACCATTTTTATCTGTTAACTCTAATGTTACTTTAGAAGTTCCACCATCACCCGCCATGGTGACCCCAAGCGATGCCTGCGCAACGTCCACCCCGACTACATCTGCATACACAAAACCAGCACCTGGAATATTCAAGGTTTTCAGCTTAATACTTGCCTGACCATTAACATCAGTCAGCACTGAGCCAATTTCTGGGTCAAATAATCCTAACGCAACATTACTTAAACTAAATTGTACCAACTTGTTTGCTAAAGCACTGCCATCTGCTGCCAGTAACGTTGCCGTCACGGTTGCTGGCGTTACTGCGTTAATATTAGTGGTAGTTGAACTGAGTATCAGTTTAGGGGGAGGCACTTGTCCCACTGCATTGCCATCACCTTTCATGTAAAGCGACACATCTGCAGTAGTGTCATAACCAAACACATTCACTTTAACATTCACTGCACCTTCAATATTGGCTGTCGCCAATTGAATTGTCGCAATACCATTCGCTCCGGTTAACGCCGTTGCCGATTCGGGCGTAAAACTGCCCGTTAGTGGATTGCTTAAACTAAAGCTGACAATTTTGTTCGCTAAGGCTGTTCCATCAACGCTCTTCACCATCGCAGTGAGTGTCGCTGGCATTGCCTTAGTAACAGTACCTAAATTTGAAGATAAGCTAACAACGATGCCAGAGCCATCACCTGTATTACCATCACCAGCCATATTCACCCCAATAGAAGCTGGCTCCGCATCCACACCTTGCACCAATGCGGTGACTAGCGCTGCACCTTTAACATCAGCAGTCGCTAAAGTGATTTTCGCTACGCCACTGCTATTGGTCAGCACTGTACCCGTCGCTGGGTCAAAAATACCCAAGGTATTATCATTTAATGAGAAACTCACCAGCTTATTTACGAGAGGAAGGCCGTCTTTATCTTTCACTAATGCAGTCAACTCTGCAGGCGTTGCGGCATTAATGTCAATCGCACTAGCGGTCAAACTTATTGTGGATTTATTACCAGCTATAACACCATCACCCGCCATGGTGACCCCAAGCGATGCCTGCGCAACGTCCACCCCGACTACATCTGCATACACAAAACCAGCACCTGGAATATTCAAGGTTTTCAGCTTAATACTTGCCTGACCATTAACATCAGTCAGCACTGAGCCAATTTCTGGGTCAAATAATCCTAACGCAACATTACTTAAACTAAATTGTACCAACTTGTTTGCTAAAGCACTGCCATCTGCTGCCAGTAACGTTGCCGTCACGGTTGCTGGCGTTACTGCGTTAATATTAGTGGTAGTTGAACTGAGTATCAGTTTAGGGGGAGGCACTTGTCCCACTGCATTGCCATCACCTTTCATGTAAAGCGACACATCTGCAGTAGTGTCATAACCAAACACATTCACTTTAACATTCACTGCACCTTCAATATTGGCTGTCGCCAATTGAATTGTCGCAATACCATTCGCTCCGGTTAACGCCGTTGCCGATTCGGGCGTAAAACTGCCCGTTAGTGGATTGCTTAAACTAAAGCTGACAATTTTGTTCGCTAAGGCTGTTCCATCAACGCTCTTCACCATCGCAGTGAGTGTCGCTGGCATTGCCTTAGTAACAGTACCTAAATTTGAAGATAAGCTAACAACGATGCCAGAGCCATCACCTGTATTACCATCACCAGCCATATTCACCCCAATAGAAGCTGGCTCCGCATCCACACCTTGCACCAATGCGGTGACTAGCGCTGCACCTTTAACATCAGCAGTCGCTAAAGTGATTTTCGCTACGCCACTGCTATTGGTCAGCACTGTACCCGTCGCTGGGTCAAAAATACCCAAGGTATTATCATTTAATGAGAAACTCACCAGCTTATTTACGAGAGGAAGGCCGTCTTTATCTTTCACTAATGCAGTCAACTCTGCAGGCGTTGCGGCATTAATGTCAATCGCACTAGCGGTCAAACTTATTGTGGATTTATTACCAGCTATAACACCATCACCCGCCATGGTGACCCCAAGCGATGCCTGCGCAACGTCCACCCCGACTACATCTGCATACACAAAACCAGCACCTGGAATATTCAAGGTTTTCAGCTTAATACTTGCCTGACCATTAACATCAGTCAGCACTGAGCCAATTTCTGGGTCAAATAATCCTAACGCAACATTACTTAAACTAAATTGTACCAACTTGTTTGCTAAAGCACTGCCATCTGCTGCCAGTAACGTTGCCGTCACGGTTGCTGGCGTTACTGCGTTAATATTAGTGGTAGTTGAACTGAGTATCAGTTTAGGGGGAGGCACTTGTCCCACTGCATTGCCATCACCTTTCATGTAAAGCGACACATCTGCAGTAGTGTCATAACCAAACACATTCACTTTAACATTCACTGCACCTTCAATATTGGCTGTCGCCAATTGAATTGTCGCAATACCATTCGCTCCGGTTAACGCCGTTGCCGATTCGGGCGTAAAACTGCCCGTTAGTGGATTGCTTAAACTAAAGCTGACAATTTTGTTCGCTAAGGCTGTTCCATCAACGCTCTTCACCATCGCAGTGAGTGTCGCTGGCATTGCCTTAGTAACAGTACCTAAATTTGAAGATAAGCTAACAACGATGCCAGAGCCATCACCTGTATTACCATCACCAGCCATATTCACCCCAATAGAAGCTGGCTCCGCATCCACACCTTGCACCAATGCGGTGACTAGCGCTGCACCTTTAACATCAGCAGTCGCTAAAGTGATTTTCGCTACGCCACTGCTATTGGTCAGCACTGTACCCGTCGCTGGGTCAAAAATACCCAAGGTATTATCATTTAATGAGAAACTCACCAGCTTATTTACGAGAGGAAGGCCGTCTTTATCTTTCACTAATGCAGTCAACTCTGCAGGCGTTGCGGCATTAATATTGACATTACTGATACTCAAACTGACTGCTGGCTTATCACCTGATACAACACCATCGCCGGCCATAGTCACATTTACGTCTGCAAACTCACCCGAGCTAATCTTTGCAGTAACTGTTGCCCCGGTATTAATCGCACCTGTATAAAGTTTGATAGTTGCTACACCATCTGAATTTGTTGAGACTTGCCCCGTGGAGGGGTTAAAGGTCCCATAAGCATTATTGTTGATAGAAAACGACACCAATGTGCTTATATTTTTACCTTTCGAATCTGTTACTTTTGCTGTAATTGTTGCTGGTTCCGCATATGTAACTAAAGAGTTACTTACCGATAGATTTACCGATATGGTTACGGGTTGTGGAGTACCACTATTATCCTCCCCTATACTGCCTCCACCACCACACGCGACTAAGAAAAGTGAACATAATCCTAAAAGAAAAACCTTATACGCTGACTTCATTGTCAGGCTCCCTGTTACTCTGATGATAATACTAAGATTGACGCTTTTAACTTATAGGCTAACATTACACAATTTTCACGTAACTTTTCCAATACTCTCTTATTTTATTTCTCATATTTTGCGCTTAGTTTAACATCGGAACTCATTTAAACTTCTGCATTTTCTTGCTAGGCTTGTCGTCGCCAATATTAGAATGTATAAAAAACACACAGGAATCCCCATGGCAACCTCATCACAAAAGAAATTCGGCCTTACAAGTAAAATTCTGTTCGGTATGGCAACAGGTATTGCTTTAGGTCTCATACTCCGCAATGCCTTTCCAGAAAGCGATATCGTAAAAGACTACATTACAGAAGGTTTCTTACATGTTATCGGCACTATCTTTATCTCAAGTTTGAAAATGCTAGTGGTTCCACTGGTATTTATTTCGTTAGTTTGTGGCACTTGCTCACTGAGTGAACCTTCAAAATTAGGTCGTTTAGGCGGCAAAACATTAGCCTTTTATTTATTCACAACGGCGATTGCTTTAATTCTGGCCATTGTCAGCGCGGTATTAGTTCATCCAGGTAATGCTTCGCTCGCTTCCGAAAAAATGGAGTACACAGCCAAAGAAGCGCCTAGTCTTTCAAGTGTCCTAATCAATATAGTGCCAACGAATCCGATGCAGGCCATGAGTGAAGGCAATATGCTGCAGATTATTATCTTTGCGGTGATTTTTGGCTTTGCGATTGCGCATATTGGCGAGCGTGGAAAACGTGTTGCCGCGTTATTTGAAGATTTAAATGAAGTGATCATGCGAGTCGTTACGTTGATCATGCAGCTTGCGCCTTACGGGGTGTTTGCACTGATGGCAAAGCTGGCTTTAACGCTAGGTTTGGGAACATTCGAGAGTGTGGTCAAATATTTCTTTGTCGTGTTGGTGGTGTTATTGATCCACGCCTTTATCGTCTACCCGACCCTGCTTAAGTTATTCTCAGGCTTAAATCCGCTGATCTTTATTCGTAAGATGCGCGATGTGCAATTGTTTGCCTTTTCAACCGCAAGCTCTAACGCCACCTTGCCGATTACGATTGAGGCGTCTGAGCACAGACTCGGTGTTGATAACAAAATTGCCTCTTTCACCCTGCCATTAGGCGCCACCATTAACATGGATGGCACGGCCATTATGCAAGGTGTCGCCACGGTATTTATCGCCCAAGTCTTTGGTATTGAATTAACCATTACCGATTATGCTGCCGTTGTTGTGACCGCGACCTTAGCTTCAATCGGTACTGCTGGGGTTCCAGGTGTAGGGTTAATCATGCTAGCGATGGTGCTTAACCAAGTCGGCCTGCCCGTAGAAGGGATTGCTCTTATTATCGGGGTTGACCGACTCCTAGATATGGTGCGTACCGCAGTTAACGTGACGGGTGATTGCGTCGCGACAGTGGTCATTGCCAAGTCTGAAGGTGAATTTAACGAAACCGTATTCAACAATACTCAAGCCGGTAAAGTCGCCAGTAACTTCGATGAGCAAGTGCATAAGGTCGAGTAATACTGACGTTAGAATGCCTTTGTCTCTGCTAAAAGCCCAACTTAGTTGGGCTTTTTATTGTCTTATCCTGATTTTGTGAACAAGCAAATAGAATAGTCCTTTAAATGCCGTTACATTAGACCTCGTCAATATAAAACGAGGAGAAAGCTATGTGGTGGAGAGTGAGTTGGATTATTGTCGCCTTTTGGCTGTTAAGTGCGCATTTCCTACGCTATGACCAGCTGCTATTAACTGGCCTATTTGCAGTCGCGCCTCTTGGTTTACTCATCAAACATCCAGTCGTCATTCGACTACTGCAAGCGATACTGTGCATCAGTGTGGTTATCGTTTGGGGTACAACCGCAATCGATGCGGTGCAAATGCGTCTAGCCCACGGCGCGCCTTGGATAAGACTCGCTGTAATCATGAGCGGTGTGATGCTCTTTAGCTTAGGGGCCGCATGGAGTGCTAATGGGATTTGGCGCAAAACCACGCAATCATAGGCCAAGATGCAATAAAATTATCTTCAACCTCAAGGCGGAGGGATAAATCAGACAATCTCTTTAAAGACAATTAATTAGTACTTATTTTCGCCACTCTATCGGCTCGGTCAGCCAAGGTTAAGTTGTTATTCGTTATGATAAGACAATATTTGGCTCCCGCGTATATTTTGCGTACACTGAGCCCAGTCGACTTTAAGGCATGAGTATTATGAGAATTTTGGTTGTTGAAGATGATCTTATTTTATCCCACCATCTAAAAGTGCAATTAAGCGATTTGGGCAACCAAGTCCAAGTCGCTCTCACCGCCAAGGAAGGATTCTTCCAAGCGACTAACTACCCCATCGATGTGGCCATTGTCGATTTAGGTTTACCCGATCAAGACGGCATTAGCCTTATCCAACAATTACGTGAAGAAGGCGTTAAAGCGCCTATCTTAATCCTAACCGCCCGAGTTAACTGGCAAGATAAAGTCGAAGGCCTTAACGCCGGTGCCGATGACTATTTAGTCAAACCCTTCCAGAAAGAAGAGTTAGTCGCAAGACTCGACGCCTTAGTTAGACGCAGCGCAGGCTTTGTTAAACCCGTCATCACCAGTGGTGAGCTAAAGCTGGATCTTGCCGCCAAGCAAGTGACCCTCGGCAACGAGATTATGGAAGTTACCGCCTTTGAATACCTCATTCTGGAATATCTAATGCGCCATTGTCATGAGGTCGTCGCCAAACAGCGACTCTTAGATGTGATTTATGGTGACAAGGAAGGCGACCCTAACACCATTGAAGTGATGGTGAGCCGTCTACGCAAAAAACTCACCCGTGATGGCATAGACAACCCGATAGCGACTATTCGTGGCCAAGGTTACAAATTCAATCTGCCATGCAATTAAGACTTAAAATGAAGAAACGTCTGCTGACGCGGATGTTTCTCACCTCATTATCAATCATCACCTTAGTCGGATTTGGCCTCGCTTGGATGGTCAATATTCTGCATGCGCAAAATAGTTACAACGAAGAAACCGCGCAGCTTATCGCCGAAATACCCCAAGTCGCCGCTGAGCTGAGGGAGCACGATTTAATTCCCGACACCAGCGCTTGGTTGGAGGAAAACAACAAGCAAGAACGCTACGTCATGGCAAGCTGCGATGAAAAATTTAAACAGGTATGGACATCCTCCCTCGCCGTCGACCGGGGTCTGTTTGATACCTGCGAGCGTTTCAATGAAATCCGTAATGATTCCCCGCCCTACTACCTGACCATGGCCGATGACAGAGGTTACTTCGTGTATTTGCTCGCGGTCGAAATCGCGGGAGTACACTACAACCTGCTGGTGATGAAAGATGCGGCTAAGCTTGAGCAGGAATACAGTAAATTCAGTAAGCGCACTTACATCCGTTTAGCCATGGTGCTCGCCCTCGCACTGATTCTGCTGGTCAGTGCGGCATATTGGGGGATGCGTCCACTGGTGCGGATGCAAAACGAATTGCAATCGATTAACCAAGGTAAGACAAAATCACTATCAGAGGGTTATCCCGTTGAGCTTGAAGGCGTAACTCAAGCCCTTAACCAACTATTGCAACAATCGAGCGCCCAACAGCAACGTTATCAAAACGCGATGAACGATCTGGCCCACAGCCTAAAAACCCGTCTTGCGGCCGTTCACGCCATTACCGATGACACGACGCTGACGAAGCAATCCGCCAATGAAAAAATCATGGAGCAGATTAGCCAAATGGATCAACTCGTTAAATATCAACTTAAGCGTGCCATGTTAGGCCGCCAAGGCTTAAAGCAGGAGCACACCGCCATCGCCCCGCTGGTCGATCAACTGGCGCAAATGTTATTTAAGATTTATCGCGAAAAGCAGGTGCAATTTAAGGCCAACATCCCCACAAACTTGCAGTTCCCAGGCAATAAGGGCGACTTAATGGAGCTATGCGGCAACTTAATGGAAAATGCCTTCCGATTATGCATCAGCCAAGTTCAGGTCAGCGCCCGCTTTACGGACCAAGGTGATTTTGAATTAATTGTCGAAGACGATGGACCCGGGGTTGAAGAAAAGCTGCGCCAAAAAATTATTCAACGGGGCGTGAGAGCCGACACCCAATCCCCAGGACAAGGTATTGGGCTGGCTGTATGTGATGAGATTGTCAGCAGCTACGGCGGCTATTTGAGTATTGAGGAAAGCCATTTAGAAGGCGCCAAGTTTAGAATTACTATCCCAGCTTAACCGCCTTATTCACGCACCATTATTCGTTAGCCATATACCGCGTATAACTGTTCGGCGCGGTTAAACATCACCCACGACGTGGCAATATATTTATCATTACTGATAGGCATATTGCCGCGATGGGAATGGGTAAAGCCTGCCGGCGCAATCACCATAGTGCCTTTCTTAGGCGAAATCTTACGTTGCTGGTAATAAAACTCCGTTTCCCCGCCCTCTTCCACATCATTGAGATAGAACATATACAACACGACGCGATGCAGCGCCTCATTATGGCTTAGCTGGGGAAATTGCTCCGAATGCCAGTGGAGATATCCACCTTTATTCTTTTGATATTTTTGAATATTAATACTGCCACTGCGGTACAAATATTTTACTAAGGCTTCGGCTCTTGGCTGACCTAAGCGCTCAAAATTATTCGGCGTTAAGGTTACCGCTTGACCTTGCTCGTCACTCACTGACACAGATACCGCGCCCATTAACGCCATGGAATATTGAGTAAAATAGTCGGCGGCGCCCTTTAGGGTATAGGATAACAGCTCATTTTTGAGGGGCTGTAAATCGGCAAAATTATCTAAGGTAAGATCTCGGCTGATCTTCTTTTCGAGGTCGACCCCATTACCCGTTTGGCCATCAACCACACCTGAATGTTGCTCAAATGCAAGAATGAGACGATCACATAGGTCATCGGGGATAGCATTAGGGTATACTTCGATAAAATCCATATTGGCTCAGTGTTTCGGCTATTTTGTACTCTTACTATGCTGACACGTTAGTTAAGTAATTGTAAAGCTGCATCATTGATATAAAATAACTCCATTGGCTTCACGATAACAAGAATATGAAAAAAAGCTGTAAAGTCTCAGTTCATCAATTACAGGTGGGTAATTTTGTGCGTTTACCCGTGGCCTGGAAAGATCATCCTTTTTTATTCAGTAGCTTTCATATCAAGCAAGCTGCGCAGATTGAGTTAATTAAAAACCTTGGTATTGAATACGTAATTGTCGATTTAGAACGTAGCGAAACCACGCCCTTGGCCGTTGAAGCCGTCAATCCCATTAAAATTCCCCCTAGCGCAGATATCCATAGTTTAAAAAACGATATGGATATTTATAAAGCCGAACAAATCGAAGTACAAAAAAAGCTGCGCCGCGATATTCACAAAACCGAGCAAAACTTTACCCGCTCGGTTGCTATGATGCGCAGCCTTATCGCCAAACTTCGTAATCGTCCGCTCAACGCCGTGGATGATGCCAAGGATTTAGTGCATACCATAGTCGAGCAGCTACTGAACTCCGATAACCTCGTCCTGCACTTAATGAGCGATGCTAAGCAAGATGAGAGCATTTACTACCACTCGCTAAACGTGGCGATACTCTCGATGCTTATCGCCAAAGAAATGGAGTGGGACCGCAGCGAAATCGAATTGGTGGGCTTAAGTGCGCTGTTTCACGATGTCGGTAAACTCAAAGTGCCGCCGCAGATTTTGAAAAAGACCACACCTTGGTCCGCGCCAGAGCTAAATTTTATCAAACAACATCCGCTGCTCGGGATTGAACTGCTCAAGCTCGCCGATAACTTCCCCGAGGCGGCGCTCGCCCCTATCACCAATCACCATGAGTATCTCGATGGCTCGGGTTACCCCAAGGGATTGAAGGAAGCTGAACTGGATAAAATCTCCCAGCTGCTCGCTGTCGTGAACGAGTACGACTCGCTTTGTTATCCGAGTAATCAGGGCAAGGCGCGCATGCCCTACGCTGCCTTAGGCTATTTATATAAACAATATAAAACCAAATTAAATCAGGAATATATTGGCAAGATGATCAAAATGCTGGGCATTTATCCACCGGGAAGTGTGGTGGAGTTGTCGAGCGGTCAATATGCCATGGTGATGTCGGTCAATCTGCAAAAGCTACTGTGCCCGAAAATCCTTGTTTATGATGCGCTGGTGCCTAAAGATCAGGCGCCGATTGTCGATCTGGAAGTCGAAGGGATCAGCATCGTGCGGTGCCTGCCACCCGCAGCACTCCCCGAAAAAGTGCATGAATACCTCAATCCACGTGAACGCGTGAGTTACTACTTTGGTGGCGATAGCCGTAAATAAACCAACGAGATTCATTCGCCCAATAAAAAGCCGGAGTACTCCGGCTTTTTTGCATCCACGTTAATACTCGCGATTAGAGCCAGTGTTTGCGTTTAAAGAAGAAATAGGTCCCCGCAGCACTTGCGAGCATCATCAATATCGCCATCGGATACCCATATTGCCAACCTAACTCAGGCATTCCATGGAAGTTCATTCCGTAGCTGCTGGCAATCAGCGTAGGCGGTAGAAACACCACAGCCGCAACCGAGAAGATTTTAATGATCTTATTCTGCTGTAATCCACTGAAACCCATGGCGGCGTCGAGCAAAAAGTTTAACTTATCGAAGATAAACTGACTGTGGGGCATTAACGACTCGATATCCGAGAGCATTTCGCGCAAGTCTTTTAAATGTTCATCGGACAATTGCCCGCGGTAGTATCGCTGCATATAACGAAGCGAGCGCTGGGTATCGAGCAAACTTAAACGAATTTTACCGTTCGAGTCTTCCTGCAAGGTGATGAGTTTGAACACATCATCCAGCTCATCATTATCAAACACTTGCTCACCGACATTTTCAAGGACCGTATACACGTCCTCAATCAAGTCGGAGAGGTAATCCACTTTCAGATTAAAGAGTTCGAGGAACAATTCCTGCGGGGTTGAGACTTCCAACCGACCCAGGCGTAAGTAGTTACGCAACAAACGGATCAGGCCGACATCCTCTTCACGTATGGTCAACAGGAAATTCGTCCGCAGGTTAAAGGAAACGTTCACCCCGCGTACGTCTTGCCCCACTCGCTGGGGGAATAACGAATTGATATGTAAGCCGTCGCTGTTTTGATAAAAACGCGCCGAGGCCTCAATCTCGTTGATATCTTCTTCGTCGGGCACTTCTTCAACGGAAAAACGACTTAACCATTCTCGCTCTGCATCATCAGGTTTATAGAGATCCAACCATATGGTCGACGCCGGAATACTGTCTTGTGTGTTAATCTCAGTGACCGTCAGTTGACGGTTTTCGTAGACATAGGCAGTAATCATGTGTCCTCCTGAAAAAAACTTAAGCAAAAAGTCCACTTAAGTGCAGGCTAAAAAATTGTCGCTAGTTTAACGCATAACTTAGTAATGAAAAGGCGGGAGCGAAAAATTCATAAAATAAATCTGTGTTAGTCTTCGAGAATTTCTAACCGCTCCGCATTAGAAAAGCGAATGTGTACGCCCTCAACCGTCACCATTTTTGCCTCCGAGATATCCCCTTTACGCGCCTTGTACACGCCGGATAACACACCAGCTGGAGACACTATCGTCACAGTCACGACTTTATGTTGATCGTACCAATACCACACACTGTAGCTTAAAAGGCTCAGCCCCAGCAGTAAAAATGCTGCCCGCATGCCGTAACGACGCCACAGACTCGGCATCGGCAGAAGATTTACCGAAGTGGCAGACCCCTGCTTAGGACGCCGATTGGCCAGCAGTAAAATCGCCATAATGATAACGGCTAAGGTGAGCAGCAGTTTTGTTAACAAAGGACACTCCAGAGGGCGGGACTTAACCGATTATAATCGACATTGAAATGCGAAACTGTCATTAAGATCAAGCTTATGCAACACAGTTTCGCAGCGATATAGCCGCATATTTCGATATCAGACTAACAAGAAAAGATGACAAGTTAACATCTAACCGAGAAAATCGAGTCGATTGAAAGTCTAGTCATTCAAAGCGGTGGCACGCTAGACGCCAGCTACAGACGACTTAGAGGCGCCCTAGAATGCCTCAAACTGCGCTGCCATACGCCGTATTTGATCTAGCAGCACACCATGACGATTACGCTCGGCGCACAGTTGTTGATGCGTGCGCGCTGAAGGCTCCCCTACCAGTACGATACGCACTTGATAATCTAAGGCTTTCGCAGCCGCCTCATAGGCCATGTACTCCCAGCGGCAAAGATTAGTGTTATCACAAATCACGATAGGCTGAACGCTACTGAGCGCGTGAATAAACGCGGTTAAATTACGTTGATGGTATTCGGAGAGTTTTTTCGCATCGAATCGATACTCCTCTCCCTCGTAGAAAAAACTATCGGTCGAAAAAATGCCACCTTGGCGAACGCGAATCGCCTCTTCTAACGGTAGATTAGCCACAAACTGCTCGACCCAATGGGATTTACCGCTGCCCGGTAATCCCCGCATAATAATCGCCAGTTTTTGCGTCATGGACTCGTTGCTCATTCTTAAACATCGGACTCGGCTAAATCGGAGCCAATCACTTTGCCTGCAAGTATGGTATCGACCAATTTAGGTACCAACTCCCCCGCCTTACCGGTTAAATGATATTGGAACTGACTGTGTCTATCGGGGGTGACTAAATTAACTTCCACCGTTTGGGCGCCATGATGATTGGCCGTATCGACAAACCCTGCCGCCGGATACACAGTGCCCGACGTACCAATGGCAATGAATAAATCGCAGTTATCGAGCGCATCGTGAATTCTATCCATCCCCAGCGGCATTTCGCCAAACCACACCACATGGGGGCGTAATCGTTGCGACGGAATACAACAGGTACAACAGTTATTGGGGCCGAAGGGTTCCCTTAATAAGAAAGTTTGGCGAGAGCGAGGGCAGCGACCTTTGGATAATTCGCCGTGCATGTGCAACAAGCGCCGAGAACCCGCTCGTTCGTGTAGATCATCAATATTTTGGGTCACAATCAATAATTGCCCGGCAAATTCCGCCTCTAGCTTAGCCAACGCCAAATGCGCCGCATTAGGCATCACTGTGCCACTGTGTAATTGCTCCCAACGGCTGTTATAAAATCGCTCAACCAGTTCGGTATCGCGGGCATAACCTTCGGGAGTGGCCACGTCTTCAATATGATGCTCTTCCCATAGACCATCTTGATCGCGAAAGGTACGTAATCCCGATTCGGCAGAAATGCCCGCGCCAGTTAACACCACAATATGCTGGTACATACCGCTTCCTTTTATTGTAATTATTCTGTCCATTGTCCCGACATTTGCGCGTCGTGAACATTATTCCTTGGTATAACCTTACAAAAACTATGCTTGAATTGCCGCAATTTATTGCAATTTCGCGCTAAGTGACACAATTTATCTGCATATAGACCCATAAAGCTAGAACAAAGGTTTAAGTTTTTAATTTGACCCCCTATAATGGCATTCACTATCCACGGATGAACCTATTGGTTCTGCAATCAAGAGATTAGCAATGACAGATGGAAATCAAGCGCTAAAAAAAGCCGGTTTGAAAATCACCCTGCCACGAGTCAAGATCCTAGAACTGATGCAAGGACCTGAAAACCAACATATCAGTGCAGAAGACTTATATAAGAAACTGCTCGATTTAGGTGAAGAAATTGGTCTAGCAACAGTTTACCGTGTATTAAACCAGTTTGATGATGCCGGTATCGTATCTCGCCACCACTTCGAAAGTGGCAAGGCGGTATTCGAGTTATCGACTCAACACCACCACGATCACTTAGTGTGCCTTTCCTGTGGCAAAGTGATTGAGTTTTCAGATGAAGTAATTGAACGTCGTCAAGACGAAATCGCCAGCAAGTACAACATTAAACTGACTAACCACAGCTTATATTTGTACGGTCATTGCACCAATGATAAGTGCGATCATAACGACGAGTAAGCAGATTTAGCTCAATCTGGATATTAACCAGACACACCTAATAAAAAACCAGCCATCTAGGCTGGTTTTTTATTAGAACGCTCAGGCACAGTTAAAGCACCTTCGCGTACACATTCACTTTATGTCCCATAAACTCACTTGGTTCACGCCAATGCATGCCTATGCGTTTAGCAACGCCCTCAGAGCCAATGTTACCCTCTAGGATCAATGCAATAATTTGCGTAATGCCAAACTGCGGGAACACGCTAATTGCCGCTTGAGCAGCTTCGGTACCAATCCCCTTGCCCCAATACTCGGGGAAATAGCGATAGCCAATTTCGACTTCGTTATATTCAGGAATAAACTTTGGTCCGCAAAAGCCAATCACTTTATTATCGGCTTTATGTTCGACGGCCCAGCGACCAAATCCACGCTGCTGATAATCCTGTGAAATCACCTTATGGAACAGTTCATGTGCCTGCTCACGCTCAGTAAAAGGCACGGTTGGAATGTATTTCAACATCGCAGGGTTACTCTTCATCAAATAGAGGGCATCGATATCCTGCTCGGTAAATGGTCTGAGTATTAAACGCTCTGTTTGTATAATCATTTTGGCTTCCTTCATATTGCCCTCTACACACTAATATCCAGCGCGATTAACGGTGGAAGTCACCGCTACGCTCTGGCTGATACATAATTTCTTCGATACGCACTTTGACCATTGAGCCACCGGGGCCTGGCCATTCGATTTCATCCCCTTGGGATAAACCCAATAAGGCACTGCCCACGGGAGCGAGGATAGAAATGGTGCCCTCACCTGCCGCATCCTTGGGATAAACTAACCGTAAGCAGAAGGTATCCTGACTGGATGACACGCTAAATTTCACTTCAGAATTCATCGTCACCACATTACCGGGCATCTGCGCTGCGGGCACAATGTCGGCTCGGTCGAGTTCCGCCTCCAATGCCGCACGCCCTGGGAAGGCGTTCGCCGGTAATGACTCCAACAGACGCTCGAGTCTTTCTAAATCGATTTCTGAAATAATGATCTTTGGTGTTTTCACAGTCTTTCCCTCGTGTAAATAGATGTCCCTTAGGGTTAAACATCTGTGCTGGCCTATCCTCCCCCAATGGGATAAACCGATATAAAAATACGCTCGCAGCTTAATGCCGCAATCGCGTGGTAATTAAGTACAAGATTTATTGCTGAACAGCCGTGGTGCCATAAGCGCAGGGCTTAGGGTTGTGGCTCTACTAATGTATTCACACGTCAATCAGGTGATGACGCTCGGTAGAGAAGCCCAATCTAACCCTTTGTAAATAAAAATGCTAGCCTGCGCGGTGTGAGCTTTGCCCACTCTCACACTTTAGTGCTCGGCACTCGCTAACAGACGCGCAATAAAAAAGGCGCCTTAGGCGCCTTTTCGTGTGTTAACGGTTAGATTACCAACCCGTTTTAGCACGCAGCGCTTTGCCGATATCCGCTAACGAGCGGACAGTTGTCACGCCCGCTGCTTCTAATGCAGCAAATTTGTCAGCAGCAGTACCTTTACCGCCAGCAATGATCGCACCCGCGTGACCCATACGCTTACCAGCAGGAGCAGTTACACCCGCGATGTAAGAAACAACAGGTTTAGTCACGTTAGCTTTGATGTAAGCAGCCGCTTCTTCTTCAGCAGTACCACCGATTTCACCGATCATCACGATGGCTTCAGTCTGTGGATCATTTTGGAACATTTCCAATACGTCGATGAAGTTAGTACCTGGGATTGGGTCACCACCAATACCTACGCAAGTAGATTGGCCGAAACCTTCGTCAGTCGTTTGCTTAACCGCTTCATAGGTCAGCGTACCAGAACGAGAAACGATACCCACTTTACCTTTTAAGTGGATGTGGCCTGGCATAATACCAATCTTACATTCACCTGGGGTGATAACACCTGGGCAGTTTGGACCGATCATGCGAACGCCAGTTTCTTCTAGCTTCACTTTCACTTCCAGCATATCCAGTGTTGGGATACCTTCAGTGATACAAACGATCAGCTCAATACCACCGTCGATAGCTTCGAGGATAGCGTCTTTACAGAAAGGAGCTGGAACGTAGATAACAGAAGCGGTTGCGCCAGTGGCAGCTACAGCGTCTTTCACAGTGTTGAACACTGGCAGACCTAAGTGCTCAGTACCGCCTTTACCTGGAGATACACCACCAACCATTTGCGTACCGTAATCGATAGCTTGTTGAGAGTGGAAAGTACCTTGACCACCGGTAAAGCCTTGGCAGATTACCTTGGTATCTTTGTTAATTAATACAGACATTATTTGCCCTCCGCAGCTTTAACTACTTGCTCAGCCGCATCAGTCAGACTGTTAGCTGCAATGATATCAAGACCTGATTTAGCTAATACTTCACGGCCTAATTCAGCGTTAGTACCTTCTAAACGCACTACAACTGGCACTTTAACGCCAACTTCTTTAACAGCGCCAATGATACCTTCTGCGATCATGTCACAACGTACGATACCACCGAAGATGTTAACCAGAACGGCTTTCACATTGCTGTCAGACAGAATGATCTTGAATGCTTCAGCAACACGTTCTTTAGTCGCGCCACCACCTACGTCGAGGAAGTTAGCTGGCTTGCCGCCGTGCAGGTTAACGATGTCCATAGTACCCATTGCTAGGCCAGCACCGTTCACCATACAACCCACGTTTCCGTCCAGCGCAACATAGTTCAGTTCGAACATTGCAGCGTGAGCTTCACGGGCGTCATCCTGTGATGGATCGTGCATTGCTTTGATTTTTGGTTGACGGAACAGTGCGTTACCATCGATACCAATTTTACCGTCTAAGCAGTGCAGGTTACCTTCAGTGGTGATAACCAGTGGGTTGATTTCCAGCAGTGCGAAATCATGATCAACGAACATAGTCGCCAGACCCATAAAGATCTTAGTGAATTGCTTCATTTGAGTTGGGTTTAAGCCCAGTTTGAAGCCAAGATCTCGTGCTTGGTATGGTTGAGGACCAGTCAGTGGATCGATGATCGCTTTGTGAATGAGTTCTGGCGTTTCTTCAGCCACTTTCTCAATCTCAACACCACCTTCAGTAGAAGCCATGAACACCACGCGACGGGTAGCACGGTCAACTACTGCACCTAAGTACAGTTCGTTAGCGATGTCGGTGCAGCTTTCTACTAAAATTTTAGCAACAGGCTGACCTTTCTCATCTGTTTGATAAGTCACCAGATTTTTGCCTAACCAGTGTTCGGCAAAGGCTCTGATTTCTTCTTTATCGCCAGTGACTTTAACGCCACCCGCTTTACCGCGGCCGCCTGCGTGTACTTGACACTTAACAACCCATAAATTTCCGCCAATACGGCCTGCCGCTTCTACAGCTTCTTGGGCTGTATCACATGCAAAACCTTCTGACACTGGTAAACCATATTCGGCAAATAGGGATTTTGCCTGATACTCATGCAAATTCATGATGATCTATCCGTATACTTCTAATCAAATCCAACTGGCCCCACGGGGCCAGTCACGAGGGTATGTCTGACTCTTGTCTCTAAACTAACAGGTTAAACGTGATCGTTTAGCGCGTTAGATTATAGGTCAAGTAGCAGACGAGTTGGGTCTTCCAAGAAGTCTTTAATGGCGACTAAGAAGCCAACTGACTCACGGCCATCGACAATACGATGGTCATATGAGAGAGCTAGGTACATCATGGGCAGGATTTCAACCTGACCATTCACTGCCATTGGGCGGTCTTTAATGGCGTGCATGCCTAAAATCGCGCTTTGTGGCAGGTTTAAAATTGGGGTAGACATTAACGAGCCGAATACACCACCGTTAGTCACAGTGAAGTTACCGCCAGTCATATCAGCCACAGTCAGCTTGCCATCACGGCCTTTGATCGCCAGATCGCGTACTGCTTTTTCGATATCAGCCAGGCTCATGGTATCGGTATCACGTAATACTGGGGTGACCAGACCACGTGGAGTCGATACAGCGATGCTGACGTCGAAGTAGTTGTGGTAAACGATATCGTCACCGTCGATTGACGCGTTCACTTCAGGGAAGCGTTTCAGCGCTTCAGTCACCGCTTTCACGTAGAAAGACATGAAACCTAAACGGATACCGTGGCGCTTTTCAAAGATATCTTGGTACTGCTTACGGATATCCATGATTGGCTTCATGTTCACTTCGTTGAACGTCGTGAGCATCGCGGTAGAGTTTTTCGCTTCTAATAAACGGTTAGCGATAGTCTTACGTAAACGTGTCATTGGTACACGCTTCTCGCTACGACCTGCCGCTAAAGGTTGTACCGCTGGAGCCGCAGGGGCAGCAGCCGCTTTAGGCGCAGACTTGATAAAGGCTTCAACGTCTTCTTTAGTGATACGGCCACCGACACCAGTGCCCTTCACTTTGCTCGCATCAACATTGTGCTCAGCCAGTAAACGACGTACTGATGGGCTTAATGCATCGTTAGACTCTTCAGTCGCAGCAGCGGCAACAGGTGCAGCAGCTTCAGCTTCGGCTTTAGTCACTTCTTGACCAGAAACCGCACCCGCGATGAACTTAGCAATCACTTGCTCGCCCAGAACGGTGTCACCTTCTTGGAACAGGAACTCACCGATGTGACCATCTTCTGGTGCAACCACTTCCAGTACGACTTTGTCAGTTTCAATATCAACCAGATTTTGATCACGAGAAACTTGCTCACCCACTTTTACGTGCCAAGTGGCGATAGTTGCGTCGGCAACAGATTCTGGCAGTACGGGTACCTTGATTTCGATACTCATGAAAAACGATCCTTTTTTATAAAATGTCTATTACTACAGTCTTAGCTATTACAGCTTTAGGGCACTGTTCACTAAAGATTCTTGTTGGTGAGCATGCAGCTCTGGGTAACCACAGGCTGGTGCAGCAGACGCTTCACGGCCAGCGTAGGTCAGTTTTGCACCCGCAGGGATAGCAGCCCAGAAGTGATGTTGGCTAGAGTACCAAGCACCCTGGTTTTGCGGCTCTTCCTGACACCATACAAAATCCTTCACATGTTGGTAATCAGCTAAAGCTGCAACCATTTCTTCATGTGGGAACGGATATAACTGTTCGACACGGATTATTGCGATGTTATTGATGTTTTCTTTACGGCGTTTTTCCAGCAGCTCGAAGTATACCTTACCGCTACAGAACACGACGCGATCGACCTTGCTCGCTTCTAACGTATCGATTTCACCGATCACGTTTTGGAAGCTGCCATTAGCCAATTCTTCCATGCTAGAAACCGCTAATGGGTGACGTAGCAATGACTTAGGTGACATCACCACCAGCGGACGACGCATTGGGCGTACCACTTGGCGACGCAGCATATGGTAAACCTGTGCTGGCGTTGATGGCACACAAACTTGCATGTTGTGGTTAGCACACAGCTGCAAGAAACGCTCTAAACGGGCGCTTGAGTGTTCTGGGCCTTGACCTTCGTAACCGTGTGGTAACAGCATGGTCAGACCGCATAGACGGCCCCACTTCTGCTCACCAGAGGACAGGAACTGGTCGATAACTACTTGGGCACAGTTAGCGAAGTCACCGAATTGGGCTTCCCAAATCGCTAGACCACCAGGTTCCGCCGTCGCATAGCCGTATTCGAAGGCTAATACTGATGCTTCAGACAATACTGAGTCAGTGATGTCAATTGGACCTTGGTCTTCAGACAAGTTTCGCAGTGGTAAGTAAGTTGTCGCATCATTTTGGTTGTGTAGAACCGCGTGACGGTGGAAGAAAGTACCACGGCCAGAGTCTTGACCTGTAATGCGAACACGTTGCTTGTCTTCAAGAATCGTGGCGTAAGCTAAGGTTTCAGCAAAGCCCCAGTCGAGTAACTTCTCGCCCTTCGCCATAGCAACGCGATCGCCATAGATTTTAGCAACGCGTGAATGCAGTGGGTGGCTCTCAGGAACGTAGCTTAGTTTTTCAGCTAGGTTCTGTAAGCGCGCCAATGGCAGAGATGCTTGATACGCTTCGTCCCACTCACGGCCAATGTAAGGAGTCCAATCCACTGTGTGCAGTGTCATTGGGCGCCATTCTTTCACCACACAGTCACCTTGGTCTAAGGCGTCACGGTAGGTATTGATCATGCTGGTCACTTCATCAGCGCCGATGCTGTTTTCGGCGATCAGTTTGTCAGCGTAGATCTTACGTGGCGTTGGGTGTTTCTTGATCTTGGCATACATCAATGGCTGAGTTGCACTTGGCTCGTCAGCTTCGTTGTGGCCATGACGACGGTAACACACTAAGTCAATCACCACGTCACGTTTAAACTCGTTACGATAATCAACAGCAAGCTGAGCAACAAAGGCAACGGCTTCTGGATCGTCAGAGTTCACGTGGAAAATCGGTGCCTGAACCATCTTAGCGATGTCAGTACAGTATTCAGTTGAACGCACATCAAAGTGGTTTGACGTTGTAAAACCAACTTGGTTGTTCACAACGATACGGATGCTGCCGCCCACTTTAAAGCCACGGGTTTGAGACATGTTGAATGTCTCTTGCACGATACCTTGACCAGCAATTGCAGAGTCACCGTGAATCGTAATTGGCATCACCTGTAAACCGTCTTTACAACCACGGCGGTCTTGACGAGCACGGACAGAGCCCATAACCACAGGGTTAACGATTTCAAGGTGTGATGGGTTAAAGGCCAGTGCTAAGTGCACGTTGCCGCCCGGCGTTTCGAAATCTGAAGAGAAACCTTGGTGGTATTTTACGTCGCCTGAACCGTGGGTATCGGCGTGCTTACCGGCGAACTCGTCAAACAGTTCTGCTGGACGCTTACCTAACACGTTCACCAGTACGTTTAAACGACCACGGTGAGCCATACCGACTACGATTTCTTTAGTGCCCGCTTCGCCTGCGCGATAAATGATTTCGCGCATCATAGGGACTAACGCATCGCCGCCTTCTAACGAGAAGCGTTTTGCACCTGGGAATTTAGCGCCTAAATATTTTTCAATGCCTTCAGCAGCATTTAGGCCTTCGAGAATGCGGGTCTTAACGCTTTTATCGTAGTTGGCTTTACCTAAGGATGGTTCGAGACGTTGTTGGATCCAACGCTTCTCATCGGTATCGGTAATGTGCATGTATTCGGCGCCAATCGAACCACAGTAAGTGGCTTTTAGCGCTTTGACTAAGTCAGCCAGCTTCATGGTTTCGCCGCCGTGGGCGAACGAGCCAGTGTTGAACTCACGTTCCATGTCTTCTTTGGTCAGACCGTGGAATGCGGGATCTAAATCGGCAACAGGTTCACGTTTCCACAATTCTAACGGGTCGAGATTAGCCCCTTGGTGACCACGGAAACGGTGGGCGTTGATCAGCTGTAGCACTTTAACTTGCTTAGCATCCAACTCAGGATCGGTCACACGAGCTGCGCTCTTATGACGTCCGTCCATCGCTAAACTGCGAAAATAATCACGTACTTTGGAGTGAGCCGCTTCAGGCGCGTCTTTAGAAGCACCGTTCACCGGAGGGAGATTATCAAATACCGCACGCCAATCGTCAGAGACTGACTGTGGGTCTTCTTGATAGGCTTCATACATCTCTTCTACGTAGGTCGAATTTGCACCACTTAAGTGAGATGATTCGAGCCAGGCTTTCATGATGCCTTGGTGCATTGCTATTCCTTTCAAACTTTATACACGTGCTTAGCCATAGTTTTTATATGCAATCTCAAGCAATTACCTTCGACGCATAAATTTTGCCGCCCCTAGATATCCAGATTTCACGGCGCGTTGTCTTCCATTACATACACAAAAGAGCCACCTTCTATACCCAGAAAGTGACTCTTCGAGAGCTATATTATTATTGATTTAAGCTCGGGTTCTCGCATTACACAGCTCGCTTAAGCAGCATTGACTTAATGTGACCAATTGCTTTAGTCGGATTAAGTCCTTTTGGACAGACGTCAACGCAGTTCATGATGCCGTGGCAACGGAACACGCTGTAGGCGTCGTCCAGCTCAGAAAGACGTTCTTCTGTCGCTGTATCGCGGCTGTCGATCAAGAAACGGTAAGCGTGTAGCAGACCGCTAGGACCGATAAACTTATCAGGATTCCACCAGAACGATGGACAAGCCGTAGAACAACATGCACACATGATACATTCGTACAGACCATCTAAATGGGCACGCTGTTCAGGTGACTGTAAATGTTCACGAGCAGGCATCTTCTCATCGTTGATGAGGAACGGCTTGATCTTCTCGTACTGCTTGTAGAACTGAGTTAAATCAACCACTAAGTCACGTACGACTGGCATACCTGGCAGTGGACGAATTTCCAACTTCTTACCTTTGAAGGTAGAGATTGGCGTAATACAAGCCAGACCGTTTTTACCGTTCATGTTCACACCGTCACTACCGCAAACACCTTCACGGCATGAGCGACGGAACGCTAACGTTGGGTCCTGTTCTTTTAACTTGATCAGTGCATCAAGCACCATCATGTCAGAGCCTTCAGCCACTTCGAGGCTGTAATCCTGCATGTAAGGTTTTGTATCTACATCAGGATTGTAACGATAAACTGCAAATTCCAATTTCATCTTTGCAACTCCTAGTAGGTACGTTTCTTCGGCGGGAATGCTTCACGTAACTTAGGCGCCATATTCACAGCACGACGGTCCATGGTTTCAGTCACGGGGTCAAACAGGGTGTGACATAACCAGTTATCATCATCACGCTCTAAATAGTCTTCACGTGAGTGAGCACCACGGCTCTCTGTACGGAAGTTAGCAGCATAAGCAGTGGCAATTGCCGTCGCCATCAGGTTGTCTAACTCTAAACATTCAATACGTTGAGTGTTGAATTCACGAGAATTATCAGACAACTTGGCATTTTCTAAACGCTTACGGATAGCTTTTAACTGCTCTAAACCTTCTGCCATTGCATCGCCACGGCGGAATACAGAGAAGTTTAATTGCATGCAAAGTTGTAAATCTTTACGGATTTGCGCTGGGTCTTCGCCAGACTTGTTGCTTTCCCAGCGGTTTAAGCGTGCTAAAGTCGCTTGAATTTCCGCATCGGTCGCATCTTTTGGATCCGCAGTCTCATCGAGTGCTTTACCTAAGTGTTGACCCGCAGCGCGGCCAAAGACCACTAAGTCGAGCAGAGAGTTACCGCCTAAGCGGTTAGCACCGTGTACAGACACACAGGCAATCTCACCTACTGCGAATAAACCAACCACATCTTGCTCGCTGCCATCTTCATTCTTACGAATAACTTGACCGCTCACCTTCGTTGGCAAACCACCCATCATATAGTGACAGGTTGGCAAAACTGGGATTGGACCATCGGCCGGATCGATATGCGCGAAGGTACGAGAAAGTTCACACACACCTGGTAGACGGGCTTCTAAGGTCTCTTTACCTAAGTGGTCGAGTTTCAGTAAGCAGTGTGGGCCTAATGGACCATCTAAACCACGGCCTTCACGGATTTCAGTCATCATAGAACGTGCTACCACGTCACGAGATGCTAAGTCCTTGGCGTTTGGTGCATAACGCTCCATGAAACGCTCGCCGTCTTTGTTCAGCAGGTAACCACCTTCACCACGACAACCTTCAGTCACAAGTACACCCGCACCAGCGATACCGGTTGGGTGGAATTGCCACATTTCCATATCTTGCATCTGAACACCAGCACGCATTGCCATACCAACACCGTCACCGGTATTGATGTGTGCGTTTGTGGTTGATGCGTAGATACGACCTGCACCGCCAGTCGCGAGTACAGTGGCCTTGGCTTTGAAGTAAACGATTTCACCCGTTTCGATTTCAATCGCAGTACAACCTACGATGGCACCGTCTTGGTTTTTCACTAAATCGAGGGCATACCACTCAGAAAACACTTGAGTTTTGTGTTTAACGTTCTGTTGGTATAAGCAGTGAAGCAGTGCGTGACCGGTACGGTCTGCCGCTGCAGCGGTACGCGCCGCTTGTTCACCACCGAAGTTTTTAGATTGACCACCGAAAGGACGTTGGTAAATCTTACCGTTATCGAAACGAGAGAAGGGTAAACCCATATGCTCGAGTTCAATAATGGCTTCTGGACCGGTTTGACACATGAATTCGATAGCGTCTTGGTCACCGATAAAGTCGGAACCTTTTACGGTATCGTACATGTGTTGTTCCCAATGGTCTTCATGGGCGTTACCTAACGCAACGGTGATACCACCCTGCGCAGATACGGTATGAGAACGGGTTGGGAATACTTTAGATAAAAGCGCACAGCTCTTACCTTCTTTAGAAATCTGTAATGCTGCGCGCATACCGGCACCGCCGGCACCAATCACTACAGCATCAAACTCACGTACTGGAATACTCACTTAGACACCCCACACAATAACAATGCCGGCCGCCAGATAACAAAAGACGGTGACGACGAAGGTGAACTGTAAAACACCGCGTAACGAAGTGCACTTGACGTAATCCGTCAATAC
Source organism: Shewanella sp. GD04112 (assembly GCF_029835735.1). Taxonomy (NCBI): domain Bacteria; kingdom Pseudomonadati; phylum Pseudomonadota; class Gammaproteobacteria; order Alteromonadales; family Shewanellaceae; genus Shewanella; species Shewanella sp. GD04112. The sequence goes on along the minus strand of NZ_JAOEAL010000001.1, from coordinate 2,029,834 downwards.
TTGCCATACACCAATCCAGGCGTGAACAAGCAGTGCAACCAGCGCAAGCAGGGTAAACACTTTCATTGGCAGAGCGCTAAACAGGCCGTGCCAAACGTCATAGGTGAGAGGGGAACTACATGCAATAAAGCCAACCATGAAAATGGTGTAACAGGCGAGGATTACTGCACTAGCGCGTAGTAGAATAAAGTCATGAACACCACTGCGTCCAAAACTTGCTGCATTGGTTACCATACCCATAACCCCGCTAAAATTGAAAAGGCTACCGTCAGTACAAATACAGCTTTCGCTGAGGCGGTGCCCGAAGCCAACTCTTCCCAACGACCGGTATCCATTACTAAGTGGCGTAGGCCACCGAATAAGTGATAAGCCAGTGCAGTCAAAATGCCCCACATGATGAACTTCACGACGAAGTTATCAAACAGAGATTGTACGCCTGCGAAACTTTCAGCGGAGGCTAAAGATGAATTTAGCAACCAAATAAGAATGCCAACAGCGAACAGCATGATGACACCGGATACACGGTGAAGAATTGACACAATCGCTGTTGCAGGAAAGCGAATGGTCTGCAGATCTAAATGGACAGGTCTTTGCTTTTTCACGTTCTGCTCACTCAGCTCCATTGAGCATTTTTTTTGTTATGTGAACCGCTTTTGTACAAACTTTAAACCGAGGGGTAAATCAGGGCAAAAGTAAACACAAAAGCAAAGTTTAAACAAACAGATAACTATTTGAACACTCACTTATTTAACATGTAAACAAAGGGTGTTTTAACATCATCGTTTGCGGCCATTATTAGGCGGAGGCAAGTATACTCGCGCGAAATGTCAAATACAAACATCACAGAATGCAAATTTTGTTTTTTTAAGGATATTTTCACCTAAGTGCCAGCTGCACCAAGGAAAGTAAAGAGATTTATACCATGGTCTAACAAATTTAAACGCTTATTTAAATTGAAATGTGATCTAGAATGGCTGTAAAGTAATGGCGGTTTGACATGCCGCACTCACAGATAAGAACGAAGTAAGGAGAACGGGGTATGGCTGATTTAAAAGCCAAATTAGAATTACCAGGGAACGACTCGATAGAATTGCCAGTAAAGCAAGGATCCGCTGGTTTTGACGTAATCGATATCAGTAAACTTGGCAGCAAGGGTTACTTCACTTTTGATCCAGGTTTTCTCGCGACAGCCTCCTGTGAATCTGCAATTACCTATATCGATGGCGATCAAGGTATATTGTTACACCGCGGCTATCCAATCGAGCAACTCGCCGTTGACTCAGATTACTTAGACCTGTGTTACCTGCTGCTTTACGGTGAACTGCCGACGAAAGAGCAATATGCTGAATTTGTACACACAGTAAAAACCCACACTATGGTTCATGAGCAACTCGCCTTCTTCTTTAGAGGTTTCCGTCGTGATGCTCATCCTATGGCGATGTTATGTGGTGTCACTGGTGCATTGTCTGCATTTTATCAAGACTCACTCGATGTCAACGATCCTCGCCACCGCGAAATCGCCGCTTATCGCCTAGTCTCCAAAATGCCAACGATTGCCGCTATGTGCTACAAGTACTCTTCTGGCCAGCCATTCGTTTACCCACGCAATGACTTAAGCTACGCAGGCAACTTCTTAAGCATGATGTTTGCTGTTCCTTGTGAAGAGTACAAGGTAAACCCAATCGTTGAACGTGCTATGGACCGTATCTTCATTCTACATGCGGATCACGAACAAAACGCGTCAACGTCAACCGTACGTTTAGCCGGTTCTTCAGGCGCGAATCCATTCGCGTGTATCGCTGCGGGTATTGCTTCTCTATGGGGCCCTGCGCACGGCGGCGCGAACGAAGCTTGTCTACAAATGTTAGAAGAAATCGGTTCAGTGGACCGTATTCCTGAATTCATCGCCCGTGCGAAAGACAAGAACGACCCATTCCGTCTGATGGGCTTCGGACACCGTGTTTACAAAAACTTTGACCCACGTGCCAAAGTCATGCGTGAAACCTGTCACGAAGTGTTAAAAGAGCTGAAAGTACAAGATCCATTATTAGATGTTGCGATGGAACTTGAGCGTATCGCACTGGAAGACGAATACTTCATTTCGAAGAAACTCTATCCAAACGTCGATTTCTACTCTGGCATCATCATGAAAGCCATTGGTATTCCAACCAGCATGTTCACTGTACTGTTTGCATTAGCACGTACCGTGGGTTGGATTGCTCACTGGAAAGAAATGTTGGATCAACCAGGTCACAAGATCAGCCGTCCACGTCAGCTCTATACTGGCGAGACTGCGCGTGACTTCGTTAGCCAAGATAAACGCTAAACTGCATTTATCGATAAAAGCGCCCTCTGGGCGCTTTTTTATTGGAATTTTTTTCCCCGCCCTTCTCTCCTCTCATCAGTCCCGCTAGCACAATAGCCAATCTCCCCTCACAGGTTATTTAGCATTTCTAATCACTTTTTAAACTTTTTAGCTACATTTAGTAAGTTTGCCTAATCCACAATCTCATAATTTTAAGTTAATTTACTGAAATTAATGTATTTTTAATTTTGGCATGTTTTTCGCTTTAAGATGGCATCACAAAAATGACAACAGGTAATACTCTTATGGAAAAGTCAAAAATTGCTAAGTTCGCCCTACCCGTGCTGTTAGTGTCAATGCTAGCGGCATGCGGCGAAGAGGAAGTGGCTAAAAAAGAAGAACAATATGCCATCCCCGTCGAAACCACTACCGTACTGCAGGGTAATGTGTCTTCGTTTTATAGCACTACGGCGACCCTCGAAGCTCCGCAGGAAGCCAATGTCGTTAGCCGCATTGCCGGCCTTATCGAAGCCATTAATGTCGAAGAAGGTGACCGGGTACAAAAAGGCCAAATCCTCGCGGTTATCGATGCTAAACGTCAGCAATACGATCTCGACCGCTCCGAAGCCGAAGTGAAAATCATCGAGCAAGAGTTAAACCGCTTAAAGAAAATGAGCAACAAAGAGTTTATCAGTGCCGACTCGATGGCCAAACTTGAGTACAACCTACAGGCCGCTATCGCCAAACGCGATCTTGCCGAATTACAAGTCAAAGAAAGCCATGTGGTCTCCCCTATCAATGGCATTATCGCTAAGCGTTATGTGAAGGCCGGTAACATGGCGAAGGAGTTTGGGGATCTGTTTTATATCGTCAATCAAGACGAGCTGCACGGGATTGTGCATTTACCCGAGCAGCAATTAACTAGCCTGCGTTTAGGCCAAGAAGCCCAAGTCTTTAGTAATCAGCAGAGCAAAAACGCTATCCACGCGAAAGTATTGCGGATAAGCCCAGTGGTCGACCCACAGAGCGGCACCTTTAAAGTGACTTTAGCCGTACCGAATCAGAATGCGCATTTAAAGGCCGGTATGTTCACTCGGGTCGAATTGAAGTATGACACCCATGAGAATGTAATCACCGTGCCCTACAGTGCCCTGATCAACCAAGACAACAAACAAGCCCTGTATGTGATTGATGGCACGAGCGCAGATCATCGCGCCAACCGCCGTGAAGTCGAAATTGGTTACCGTGAAGGCGACGCGGTGGAAGTGGTCTCCGGCCTCAAACCCGGCGAGCAAGTCGTGACCCGTGGCCAGCAAAATTTGAAAGACCAATCCTTAGTTGAAGTCATTACCCCACTCGATTTGGCCTCAGCGAAGAACTGATAGGAGTCTTTCATGTCAATCATCAGCACCTCAGTTAAACGGCCAGTCACGGTATGGATGTTCATGCTGGCCATTATGTTATTCGGTATGGTGGGGTTTTCGCGCTTAGCGGTAAAACTCCTGCCCGATTTAAGCTACCCCACCTTGACCATTAGAACCATGTACGACGGTGCCGCGCCCGTTGAAGTGGAGCAATTGGTTTCAAAACCCATTGAAGAAGCCGTCGGTGTGGTGAAAGGCTTGCGTAAGATAAGCTCTATCTCCCGCTCAGGCATGTCTGATGTGGTACTCGAGTTCGAATGGGGTACCACTATGGATATGGCAAGTCTCGATGTGCGTGAAAAACTCGACACTATCGCCCTGCCACTGGATGTTAAAAAGCCATTATTGCTGCGCTTTAACCCCAACCTAGACCCAATCATGCGCCTCGCGCTGTCAGTCCCTAATGCATCAGAGGCTGAACTCAAGCAGATGCGTACCTACGCGGAGGAAGAACTTAAACGCCGTTTAGAAGCTCTTTCAGGTGTAGCTGCAGTGCGCTTATCCGGTGGTTTAGAGCAGGAAGTGCATATTCAGCTCAATCAGGAAAAATTATCCCAGCTCAATTTGAATGCCGATGATATTAAACGCCGCATCAACGAGGAAAACATCAACTTATCTGCGGGTAAAGTGATCCAAGGCGACCGCGAATATCTGGTTCGTACCCTTAACCAATTCAATTCATTGGAAGAACTGGGGCAAGTGATCGTCTATCGCGACGCACAGACCTTAGTACGTCTATTTGAAGTTGCGACCATTACCGATGCCTTTAAAGAGCGTAGCGACATCACCCGTATCGGCAGCCAAGAGTCGATTGAGCTGGCTATCTATAAGGAAGGCGATGCCAACACGGTCGCGGTGGCTAAAAAACTGCGCGATGAGCTAGTCAAAATCAACCAAGATCCTAAGCAAAACAAATTGGAAGTGATTTACGATCAGTCTGAGTTTATTGAGAGTGCCGTAAGTGAAGTCACCTCATCTGCGTTGATGGGCAGTATTTTGTCTATGTTGGTGATTTACCTGTTCCTGCGCAATATTATCCCGACGCTGATCATCTCTATCTCCATCCCCTTCTCGGTGATTGCCACCTTTAACATGATGTATTTTGCCGATATCAGTTTAAATATCATGTCATTAGGCGGTATTGCGCTCGCTATCGGTCTCTTAGTCGACAACGCCATTGTGGTGCTGGAGAACATCGACCGCTGCCGTAACGAAGGCATGAGCAAGTTAGATGCGGCAGTGACAGGGACTAAAGAAGTGGCGGGCGCGATTTTCGCCTCGACCATGACCACGCTTGCAGTGTTTGTCCCCTTGGTATTTGTCGATGGTATTGCGGGCGCCCTATTCTCTGATCAAGCCCTCACAGTGACCTTTGCTCTACTCGCATCACTCTTGGTGGCATTAACCTCAATTCCAATGCTGGCCTCCCGCGAAGGCTTTACAGCACTGCCCGAACTCATCAAGAAAACCCCGAAGGAGAAACCAACGACTAAGCTCGGTAAGTTAAAACACTATAGTGCGACGGTATTTTCCTTCCCGATTGTGTTGCTCTTTAGCTACTTACCGAGTGCATTGCTGACTTTAGCGTTAGTCATTGGTCGCTTCTTCTCTTGGCTGCTTGGGTTAGTGATGCGCCCGCTAAGCAGTGGTTTTAATTTTGTTTACCACGCTATCGAGTCGGTTTATCACAAACTGCTCGCGATAGCACTGCGAAAACAAGTCGCCACTTTGTTGCTAACCATAGGGATCACTGGCGCCTGTATTAGCTTGCTGCCCCGCCTTGGTATGGAGCTCATCCCACCGATGAACCAAGGGGAGTTTTATGTGGAGATCCTGTTGCCTCCTGGCACTGCCGTCGGTGAAACAGACAAAGTACTGCAACAACTCGCGATGTCGATTAAAGACAGACCCGAAGTCAAACATGCCTACAGCCAAGCGGGTAGCGGCGGCCTAATGACCTCTGATACCGCCAGAGGCGGTGAAAACTGGGGGCGTTTACAGGTCGTACTGAGCGATCACACGGCTTACCATCAGGTGACACAAGTGCTGCGTGACACCGCGCGCCGCATCCCTGAGCTGGAAGCTAAAATCGAGCAACCTGAACTCTTTAGCTTTAAAACCCCATTGGAGATTGAGCTTTCGGGTTACGATTTACACTTGCTTAAGCGCAGTGCCGATAATCTGGTTAAGGCACTTTCCGCCTCCGATCGCTTTGCCGATGTGAATACCAGCCTGCGTGATGGTCAGCCAGAACTCAGCATTCGCTTCGACCATGCTCGCTTAGCCGCCTTAGGCATGGATGCGCCCACAGTCGCCAATCGTATTGCCCAGCGCGTTGGCGGTACAGTTGCCAGCCAATACACAGTCCGCGACCGCAAAATTGATATTTTAGTGCGTAGCGAACTGGATGAGCGGGATCAAATCAGTGATATCGATGCGCTAATCATCAACCCGAACAGCCAGCAACCGATTGCCCTAAGCGCCGTGGCTGAAGTGTCATTGCAATTAGGCCCATCGGCGATTAACCGCATCAGCCAACAACGAGTGGCCTTAGTATCGGCCAACCTTGCCTATGGCGACTTAAGTGATGCGGTGGCCGAAGCGCAGCAAATTTTGTCTGCACAGGTCTTGCCCGCCTCGGTTCAAGCACGCTTTGGTGGACAAAATGAGGAAATGGAGCATTCATTCCAATCACTGAAGATTGCGCTGATCCTAGCGGTTTTCCTAGTGTACTTAGTGATGGCGAGTCAATTCGAATCACTGCTGCATCCGCTGCTAATTTTATTCGCCGTGCCGATGGCGCTGGCAGGTAGCGTGCTTGGGCTCTATATCACCCAAACCCATTTGAGTGTGGTGGTGTTTATCGGCCTTATCATGCTCGCGGGGATTGTGGTCAACAACGCCATCGTACTGGTGGATAGAATTAATCAGCTGCGCACCGAAGGCGTGGACAAGCTTGATGCCATTAAGGTCGCGGCCAAATCCCGTCTGCGCCCGATTATGATGACCACCTTAACCACCACCTTAGGTCTGCTGCCGATGGCGTTAGGTTTAGGCGATGGCTCAGAAGTCCGTGCACCGATGGCGATTACCGTGATCTTTGGTCTGAGTCTCTCGACCCTGTTGACCCTGATTGTTATTCCTGTGCTCTATGCCCTGTTTGACCGTAAAAAGTTTGAACATACCGCCACAGCGCAAGACAACACGGCAGAAACCACGGAGGCTCGTCTATGAACCTCACCCGTTTAGCGATAAAACGCCCAGTCACCACCAGCATGTTTTTCTTTGCTATCTTGCTGTTTGGTCTGGCTTCTAGCCGCCTACTGCCGCTCGAAATGTTCCCCGGCATCGATATTCCGCAGATCGTGGTGCAAGTGCCTTACAAAGGCTCAACCCCTGCGGAAGTCGAGCGCGATATCACTAAGGTGCTCGAAGAGTCCCTCGCCACTATGGGCGGTATCGATGAGCTCGAATCCGAATCCTCCCAAGAGGGGGCGGAAATCGAAATCAATATGAAATGGGGCGAAAACGTTGCCACTAAGAGCTTAGAAGCGCGGGAAAAAATCGATGCGGTGCGGCACTTATTGCCCAAGGATGTTGAGCGGGTGTTTATCCGTCAATTCTCCACCGCCGATATGCCAGTATTGACCATACGGATTTCGAGCGACCGCGAGCTTTCTGGCGCATTCGACTTGCTTGATAAGCAGCTTAAGCGCCCGCTGGAGCGGGTCGAAGGGGTGTCTAAAGTCAATCTCTATGGGGTTGAGCAAAAGCAGATTGAGGTCAGGATCAATGCCAACCGTCTTGCCGCTAGTGGTTATTCGGCAACCGAGTTACAGACACGTCTCGGCCGAGAAAACTTTGTACTCAGCGCTGGCACCTTAAGGGAAAGTAATCTGGTTTATCAGGTGTCTCCTAAGGGCGAGTTTCGCAATCTGGAAGACATTAAAGCCCTAGTACTATTACCGGGACTGACCTTAGGTGACGTTGCCGATGTGCAATTTGCGCTACCTGAACGGGTCGAAGGTCGTCACTTAGATAAGCATTACGCTGTGGGTCTGGATGTGTTTAAAGAATCCGGCGCCAACTTAGTGGAAGTGTCTGATCGGGTATTAAAGGTGATTGAGCTTGCCAAGCAAGATCAACAATTCCAAGGTATCCGCTTGTTTATCATGGAAGATCAAGCCTCTGGGGTAAAATCTTCCCTCTCGGATCTGCTGCTGTCGGGATTAATCGGCGCCTTGCTGTCTTTTATCGTGCTGTATTTATTCCTGAGAAACTTCAAGATGACCTTGATTGTGGTGTCATCAGTGCCGATTTCGATTGGTATGACGCTGGCCGCCATGTACCTGCTAGGTTACAGCTTAAACATTCTGTCGATGATGGGACTATTATTGGCGGTCGGTATGCTTATCGATAACGCCGTGGTGGTCACCGAGAGTGTGCTGCAGGAGAAGCAAGGCAAAGCCACCAATAGCGCAGAAGACAATGAAAACGCGGTCATGACAGGGGTAGATAAGGTCAGTCTTGCCGTACTTGCGGGCACTATGACCACGGCTATCGTGTTTTTACCCAATATCTTCGGGGTAAAAGTCGAACTTACTATCTTCCTTGAGCATGTGGCGATTGCGATTTGTATTTCGCTGGCGGCCTCACTGTTAGTGGCTAAAACATTAATTCCATTGATGTTGACTAAGTTTCACTTCGATATCGCGCCGGAGAAAGCACCCGGTAAGTTGCAAAACTTCTACAACCGTAGCCTCAATTGGGTGCTGCTGCGTCCTTGGCGTTCTGGCCTAATTTCGGTGGCCATTTTGGTCTCCACTGCCCTACCGCTATCGATGGTAAAGCAGGATCAGGAGGACAGCCAAAGCAAGGAGCGGATTTACATCAACTACCAAGTAGAAGGTCGCCATAATCTCAATGTGACCGAAGCAATGGTGAGCCAAATGGAAGAGTATCTTTATAACAATAAAGAGGAATTCCATATCGACTCAGTGTATAGCTATTATGCGCCAGACGATGCTTCCTCAGTGATTTTGCTGAAAAAAGACCTACCTATGCCACTGGATGAATTAAAGAAGAAAATCCGCAGCGGTTTTCCTAAATTCTCCATCGCGAAACCTCAATTTGGCTGGGGCAATGATAACTCAGGCGTACGTGTCACGCTCACAGGTCGCTCCACCTCAGAGCTTATCCATTTGAGTGAGCAAGTATTACCTCTGCTCTCCAATATCAAAGGCTTAGTGGATGTGCGCTCCGAAGTGAACGGCGCGCAGCAGGAAGTGGTGATCCGCATTAATCGGCAGATGGCAGCACGACTGGATTTAAAACTCAACGAAGTGGCCTCTAGCATATCAATGGCCCTGCGCGGCTCACCGCTGCGCTCATTTAGGCACGATCCCAATGGGGAGCTGCGTATCGAAATGGCCTATGAGAAGGAATGGCAAAAATCCCTCGAGAAGCTAAAGCAACTGCCTATCGTGCGTATCGACCAACGCCTGTATACCCTTGATAACCTTGCTAGTATCGAGATTTTACCTAGGTTCGATACCATCAAGCACTACAATCGCCAAACCTCGCTTTCAATCGGCGCGAACTTAGACAAGCTCACCACAGAAGAAGCACAAACGAAGATCAAACAGGTGATGGAAAACGTGCGCTTCCCGAATGGTTATAACTATTCACTGCGCGGAGGGTTTGAGCGTCAGGATGAAGATCAGAGCGTCATGGCTATCAATATGCTGCTTGCTATTGCCATGATTTACATCGTAATGGCGGCGCTGTTTGAATCTTTATTATTACCGACGGCGATTATCACCTCGATTCTGTTCTCGATCACTGGCGTCTTTTGGGCTTTGCTGCTCACAGGCACGCCTATGTCAGTCATGGCCATGATAGGGATCTTGATTCTTATGGGAATTGTGGTGAATAACGGCATCGTATTGGTCGACCAAATCAACCAAATGACGCCTGAACTCGATAAGCTGTCGGATACCATACGTGAAGTCTGTATTACCCGTCTGCGCCCTGTGCTAATGACGGTCGGAACGACGGTGCTGGGCCTAGTGCCACTGGCGATGGGCGAAACCCAAATCGGCGGCGGTGGTCCACCCTACTCACCGATGGCTATCGCCATTATCGGCGGTTTGTCGTTCTCAACGGTGACGAGTCTGTATTTGGTTCCCTTGTGCTACCAACTGCTCTACAGAATGCGTTATCGCGCCGCGGTGCGCCTAGGTGAATCAAACCGCATCGCCCAAAAACTCTTACCTTGGACGGTATAGTTAATTGATGTCTGCGATATAAGTTCGCATCACACTTGAAAAATAGGCTGGCTTGCATCAAAACAAGCCAGCCTATTTTTTCTTAATAGCGCTTAATCAATAACGTTAGTCAATAGCGTTAATCAATAGAGTCTGCCGTTGTACTCACAACACAAAAGCGAATTTGAAATAACTGCTCAAGGCCGGGATAAATCTCTTGGATCACTCGGCGCAGCTCTGGCAGCGTCATATTCTCTTGGGCAGCATGTTGCTCTGTCAGCGCAGAAAACAGCACAGGCACAACCTCAATGACCTTGATATCACAAAACCAACGGTCAGCTTCAAAGGTCGATACCGGCAAAATTTGTCCGGCGAACACATGAGACTCGGCTTCATCCCTTAAGGTAATGGTCTTAGCCCCCGATAAAATATCCTGCTCGAAACGCTCAAAGAAAGTGATTTTGGTTAACAAAGCGCCTCCATAACAAACACTCACGTAGTATGCAGAACTTAACGACTGTTAAATCTGCATTTATTTAGTTAAACCGTTAAAGGTCAATACCTTACTGGTCGTCAATATAGCGGTTATGGCCATGGGTGAACAGTACGGTAAATAAAATAACTCATACTTTAGCGCGGTAATACCCAGCAAAACTTAGCCACCATCCTCTTAGGCAACAGCAAAACATGGAGAGATTGGCAATATTCAGTTAGAATCCAGCTTTAATTGAGCCACTGGACTCAGCCTGTATAGGCAAAAACCGAATTAGAGATGTTATGAACAAGAAGCAAAAGATCGTTAAGAAGATGGCTAAGCGCGAAAAAGCCAAACAAAACAAAATCGAGAAACCCAAAGTGGGTGCAAAACCGCGTTATATTTCTAAAGCGGAGCGCGCGCGTCTCGAAGCCGAAACGCCAGAAGCAGTGGCTTTAGAAGTAGCGCAAGATAGCGCAGGTACCGATGCATCTAGCGCGGAAGATAAGGCTGCGAGCTAAGCCGCTTTGTGTCGTGACGCTCAGAATGCTCGCACTCGCATAAAACGCTTTCCCGTGAATGCGGATATGCCAAACATAAAGGCCACTTTTCAGTGGCCTTTATGTTTTATCAGTTTTTATGACTCTTTATGATTACCAGGATGGTTATCTAAGGGGTTACGGCGTATTAGGTTTTGCTTTATCAAAATCCACCGCAGCCGTGGCCGCCTCGCATTCCTGCTCTTCGGTCAATTGGCCCATTTGTACATGGGAGGATGAAAACGGACTCGTAGATGAAGGCAGATTTTGGCCAACACAATTAGCAATTTCTTCCTCATCCCCCGCCAGCAATTGCTGGCACTTGGCCTGCGCCTCTTCGGTATCGTTCCCCAAGGGCTGTGCTGCGTTTGCGCGGCTTGCCAGTGCGACTTTATCGACTAATCGATAAGCCACCCATACACCCATGATCCCAAACAGAATCGAGCCCAATACTTGGCCAATTAACACACCGTATACCCCGCCCCACTGCGCGCCAAAATACACGAATGGCACTGTGCCTAATGTGGCTTTACCGACGTTGAACAGGGTGGAATATTTGGCTTTGCCCAGATTATTAAACGAAGCATTGGCCACAAATAAAATGCCAGAGAAGGTAAAAAACACCGCGATGTAGCTACAGAAAAACTCGATAAGCGCCGCGCTATCGCCTTTCATATCGAACAGGCTCACCACCTGCGATTTGAGCAAAAACAGTAGCAGCGACATCACCACCACATACAAGGTACAAAATTGAATCGCCTTAGTTAAACTCTCGCGCACCCGGTCGAATCGGCCCGCCCCAAAGTTTTGCCCAACAATCGGCCCAATGGCGCCGGATAACGCAAAAATCATCCCAAAGGTGACCGGGACTAACCTGCCAAGCACCGCCCAACCAGCCACATAGGCATCACCAAAATCCGCAATCGCGCGGGTCACAAAGGCGTTACCAATGGGCGTAGCGATATTCGTCAGCATGGCAGGTCCAGCGATGGCGAAAATCGGTTTGAGATCGGCAACAAAATAGCTGAAGTTAAACTTACCTAGCAGTTGATGTTTTACCACCACACCCCGCCCGGCAATGATAAAGACCGCGATACGGGCAAGGACCGACGCCAGTGCCGCGCCTTCAATCCCCATGGCAAACAGGAAAATAAAAATTGGATCCAGCACCGCATTAACGCCGCCGCCCGCTAAGGTCGACATCATCGACAGCTTGGCATCCCCAACGGCACGCAGCGCACCGCCAAGGGCCATCGCAAGGCAAATAAAGGGTAAAGAAGGCACCAAAATGTACAGATAACTCTCGGCAAGTTCAGCGGTATGGCCGCTCGCCCCTACCAAAGTCACTAATTCGGGGATAAAACAGGTCACCACCACACTCACAAAAAGGCTGATTAAGGTGGTCACCGCCGCACTATTGAGCAAGAGGCGTTTAGCTAACTCGACATCCTTTGCACCAATCGAGCGGGAAACTAACGCCCCGAGGGCAATCGACAGGCCGATACCGATAGAGGTCGTAAAAAACGAAATACTGCCCGCATAGCCCACCGCCGCGGCCAGTTCATGTTCGCCGAGTAAACTTAAGAAGAAAATATCGAGTAAATCGACCACAAATAAGGCAGAAATCCCCACGGCGGCGGTCGAACTCATCACGAGGATATGACGAAGAATCGAACCTTCAACGAATTTGGCTTGGGTCATGGGGTTGTTTTACCTTGATCTATTGGATGGACTGACATCAAATCCAGTCTGCGGCTCTCGCCACTTAAGCAGTCTCTTGAGTAAGTAAGCCTACCATGAGGCAGCGCACATAATAAATCATTTAAACGATTTGGTTTGTTACGAATAACTTACACACTCAAGCCTTTACTCTCACAATAGCCTGTTTTGTTCGACTGACGCCAAGCAATGTCACTCGGTCTGCTTAAGCCCGTCACTTAAGTCAGTCGTTTAAGCCAAACGGCTTATTCCAAATAGTTAGTCCCAACCGGTTAAATCCAATCACTTAAGCCCAACCAGTTGGTCTAAGTATCTTTCTTTAGTTAGGTCGATGATAACCAGTGGATATCGACATCTCGTTTGGGGGAATTGCCAAACAGGCGCGAGTATTCCCGGGAAAATTGCGATGGACTCTCATAACCAACACGATAAGCGGCTGCGGCAGCATCTATGTTCTCGCTTAACATCAATCGACGAGCCTCCATCAAGCGTAACCGTTTTTGATATTGCAGCGGACTCATCGAGGTCAATTGGCGAAAATGATGGTGAAAGGTTGATTTACTCATTCGGGTCATATCGGCTAAATCATCAATGCTAAAATGTTGGGCAAAATTCACTTTAAGCCACTCGATAGAATGCGCGATGCGTAAACCATGGCTGCCCGCCGAGACTATTTGCCTTAAGCGCGCGCCCTGCTCACTGATAAGCACACGCCAAAAAATCTCTCTTTTAATCAGAGGCGCAAGCACAGGAATCGACTCAGGCTCATCGAGTAAGGCGACTAAACGGCTGAAAGCATTCAGCAAGCTTGGGGTGGAATGGCCTAAAATCATGCCTTGGTCAGTAACTGTATCCTTTTGCCTCGCTAAGGGCGTTTGCAACATTAAGTCACTCATCACCGCCAAATCGAGTTTTAGCACGACACCGAGGTAAGGTTTTTCAGCACTAGCCTCTAACACTTGCATGGTGGCGGGTAACTCTAAAGAGGTGATTAAGAATCGACTCGGATCGTAGATCAATACCTGCTCCCCCAAGGTCATGCTCTTCGCGCCTTGCACCACAACTGCAATACTTGGCTCGACAATACAGACCGAGTTGGAGGTGGGCGCATTCTGCCGATAAAACTCGAGCCCCTCGACCTCAGATGATGCCCATTCGACGCCAAGGGTTCTTTTGGCCACATTGTCGGCAAGCACTTGGGAAAAACAATCCATCATTTGCATTTCACTCATCAGTTTTCACCCGTTTTTATCAGTAGCAGTCGGCACTCAGTCATCTGAATTTATCTTACTCGCAACTTATCGCGTTAGCATACGAAATGCCTAACAATTGGAGAATTAGGCAAGCATTACCGACGAATGAACTACCCTGCGCGTCCGCAAGTGGCAAGAATAAGGGGCCGAGTAAGTGATTTTTCGCCATTGAAAAGGATAAATCGATGAAACCCATGCATTTTGGATTAGGCTCCCTGCTATTGTTAACTCTTGGCGTTCAGGCAGCTGAGTCAGTGCCAGCATCAGTGCCTGTGTCAGAGGCAAGGCCTAAAACCGTGATTGCTGCTGAGCAAATCAGTATTGCCCACAATGGCACTCAACTCCCTGTGACGGGACTCGAAGACTATTTTACCGGCCGAGTGCGCGTTGAGCCTTTGTTTCAGGCCAAGGGCGAAGGTCGCGCATCTGGCGCCTTAGTCACCTTTGAGCCGGGCAGTCGCACCCATTGGCATACTCATCCAGTAGGGCAAACCTTAATCGTCACCTCAGGAATGGGCTGGGTACAGCAAGAAGGTCAAACACGCCTTGAAATCCTGCCAGGGGATGTGGTGCAGATCCCTGCGAATGTCAAACATTGGCATGGCGCGACGGGCAGCACACCCATGACGCATATCGCCATACAAGAAGCCAACGCGGGTAAGGTGGTCACATGGCTAGAAAGTGTCTCCCCAGCTCAATATGACAAGCCCTGAATCAAGCTTAGCGACTCTTCGCCAAAGCAAGTAAAACCAAAGCAAGCTACAAACGCCATAACGCAATCTAAGGAGACTTCGATGAACATTAGTGTGACCGCAAACGGCAAAGCGTATCGATTAACCCTCCTCGATAATCCAACGGCAAAGGATTTCTACGCCAGCTTACCCCTAAAGCTAACGCTTAAGGACTATGCCAATACCGAAAAAATCGCCATGCTCGAGCAAAAACTCACCAAAGCGCAGGCCCCCAAAGGCACCAGCGCTAAGCGTGGCGATATCACCTATTATGCCCCTTGGGGTAACTTAGCTCTGTTTTATAGGGACTATGGGTATGCCGATGGCTTAATCCCGCTCGGCACTCTTAGTAACGAGACGAGTCAAGAGATGAGCAAAGCAATGAGTGAAGAATTTATCGAACTGCTTAGTGGTAAAGATCTCGATGTGGTGTTCGATAAACAGCCCTAACCATCAAAAGCACAACATCAAAAGCAAAAAAGGCGACACTGAGTTCGCCTTTTATTTTTTAATTCCGAGCATTTCGCCAGTGATTGAGTTACTCGCTGACACTGCCGCCATTTAAGTACACTGTATCAGTAACAGGTTCAAACCAATCAACCGGTTTACCATCAAGCGCCTCTTGAACGGCCACATGCTGCATGGAAGATGATGCAGTTGCACCATGCCAATGACGCTTACCACAATTACACCAAATCAAATCCCCAGGGCGAATCGTGGTGCGCTCCCCCCCTTCACACTGGGTCCAGCCTTCACCTTGGGTGACCAATAGCATTTGCCCGAGTGGATGGCTATGCCAATGGGTTCGCGCGCCCGCTGAAAAGTTCACTACGGCCATACCCACCCGCGCTGGTGGTGGCGCATTAAATAAGCTGCTGATCACCACCTCGCCGGTAAACCATTCACTCGGCCCTTTAATCGGCTGTTGTGTTCCTGCGGGGATCAGTGTCATGGATGCGGTTTCTAAGGTATTCATCAAAAACTCCTTTGCTGACGTTGTCTTAAGCTGATTTAAAAGTGATGGCGGCATGGGGAATGGTCCGCAAACCGCCCTTTTAACAAATGAGAGTACCTTCTTAAGCCTAGAAGGAAGAGGCCTGCATATCGATCACAAATCGGTAATGCACGTCGGATTTTTCCAGACGCTCGAAGGCTTCATTAATCTGCTCCATTTTGATCATCTCGACCTCAGGCAAAATGTTCATCCGGCCGCAGAAATCGAGCATCTCCTGAGTCTCGGCAATGCCACCAATGAGCGAGGCGGCAATACGACGACGTCCCATCACCATAGGCACAGTATTCACCTCGGCAATCGGCCCCACTTGACCGACTAAGGTGAGCGTGCCATCCACATTCAATAATGGCAGGTATGGGGTAATGTCATGCTTTGTTGGCACGGTATCGATGATAAGCTCGAAGCGATTGGCGGCTTGCTGCATGCGCTCAAGATCTGAAGAGATCAAAAAGTCACTCGCACCGAGCTCGAGCGCATCGCTACGCTTACTTTCCGAGCGGCTCAGCACAGTCACATGTGCGCCCATCGCGGCCGCAAGTTTGATCGCCATATGGCCTAAACCGCCCATACCAATGACAGCAACTTGACTGCCAGGCCCAACGTTCCAAGTTCTTAAGGGCGAATAGGTGGTGATCCCCGCACAGAGTAAGGGCGCGACTTTAGCAAGGTCGAGCGATGCCGGAATACTCAGCACAAACTCTTGGCGTACTACGATATGCTTGGCATAGCCGCCCTTGGTAAGCTCTTGGGTGTGCCTATCAGCACTGTTGTAGGTTTGGGTAAAACCCTGCTCACAAAACTGCTCTTCACCGTGGTGACAGTGGGTACATTCCTGACAACTGTCAACCATACAGCCCACAGCGACATGATCGCCCACCTTATATTTGTTCACTTGGCTGCCCACTTGCACCACGCGGCCAACGATTTCATGGCCTGGCACTGTGGGATAAACCGTCCAGCCCCAATCGTTTTTCACAGTGTGTAAATCGCTATGGCAGACACCGCTATAGAGAATTTCGATAGCGACATCGTTGTCCCGTAGTTCACGGCACTCATAGTGATAAGGTTCTAGCGAGCTTTGCGCCGACGCTGCGGCATATCCAATAGTTTGCATATTTCATCCCCTGTGGATTGAGGCAGAAACGTAGAATGACACGCTTCTGCGAGAAATAATCAAGGCCAGCAAAGCGCTGGCCCGTGAGCTAAATTACAGATATTGAGTGAAAAATTGCGTCAACTTATCGAAGGGGATCAGGTTCACTCTGTCATACAAGTCAACATGACCAGCACCTTTTACCAGATAGAGTTCTTTAGGCTCCGCTGCGAGGCTGTAGGCTTCTTGGCTAAACTCCAGTGAATGCGCTTCATCACCAGCAACAAATAACAAGGGGCGCGGAGAAATAGACTCAATATCGTTAAATGGATAAAAATTCATAAACTTAGTGTTACTGCTCAGGGTCGGATGCGTCGTCAGCTCAGGCGATGATCCCGCTGGCGTAAACTCTCCCCTTGGGGTGCGATAGAAATCATAAAACTCCTTAGCAATGGGGTGAGAGTTTTCATCGATTTCATGGGGCGTACCGCCAGTGTATTGGGTCTGACCGCCGCTAAACTCCACATAACGCTGCGCGGCCGCCTCGGCGATCATTTGTTGGCGCTGCGCTAAGGTCAACGACTTGCCATAGAGATGACGGCTAAATCCGCCCATGTCATACATGCTGACGGTAGCAATGGCTTTCATGCGTGGATCAATTTTCGCGGCGCTAATGGCAAAACTACCGCTGCCACAGATCCCGAGCACGCCAATGCGCTCTCTGTCGGCAAACTCGCTAGTGCCCAGAAAGTCTACCGCAGCGCTAAAGTCTTCAGCGTACATGTCCGGCAGCACGGCATTGCGTGGATTGCCCTCACTCTCACCCCAGAAGGATAAGTCGATGGCAAGGGTTACAAAACCACGCTCGGCCAGTTGCTGGGCATAGAGCACGGCGCTTTGTTCTTTTACCGCACCCATAGGGTGGCCTACGATAATGGCAGCGCGTTTTTCGCCGGCCTTCATATCCTTAGGCAAATAAAGATTGCCCGTGACATTCATCTTGTATTGATTTGGAAAAGTTACTTTTTGCATAGTCAGGGTTTCACTCCGATAAAAATTGTTAGCACCATGGGATAAATCACCTTGATGGCCCGGTGTTACCGCAAAGGCAGGCAAGCTTATTTATCAACAATGCCGTTATCAGCCATGCCGCCAAAGACAGCGCGCCGTTTGATGCCTTCATATTCAGCCCTTAATAGGGAACATACATGTCGCTTAAGCGAGATGAGTTAAGTGTCGCGGCAACTCATGCTGAAATTGTCGACAAAACGACCACAATATTGAAGCCATGAAACTCGTGGTTACTTGCCTAAAACTCCAAAAATGTGGGAATCGCGCAATGAGAGATGAGGAAATGGATGCCAGATAAGGCAGCAGAAATGTCGCGCTCGGCTGTATGTATCGGTTTAACGCGAATACCCGCGAGGGCAAATTAGGTGTACAAAAAGGCCAACGGGGAGTCGTTGGCCTAAGCGTTTATCAAATATTAAATCTATGGCGAAGACCTGCGCCAACGGGCCTAGCAAACTAGAGCGTCACGCGGCTCATCTGGGTCTGGTGATAACGCAAGCGACCGATAGCTAAGGCGATTAATGCAAGAAGAGTTAATGATCCCATCACCACTCCCTGCCACTCGGCTTTATGCCAAAACAGCATCAGGTAAGGCCCGCCCAGCGCGGCGCCTAAGTAATAGCAACACAAATACAGCGAGGTGGCTTTAGCGCGGTCGCGACTCGCGCGCATCGCCACAAAAGAATTGCAGCAGCTGTGGGTTAGGAAAAAGCCACAGGCCGTCATCAAAAAGCCCAGACAAATCGTGACTGGAGTATCGAACAGGGTCAATAAACTGCCCAGTAACATCAAGCACCAAGACCATTGGTATAACTTGTGCTGACCAAATTTGGCCAGCCATTTGGCAGTAAAATAAGAAGCCACGGTACCACTGGAATAACACAGGAAGATCAACGTCGCTTGGAAACGGCTCCACTCGTAGGGTGCGGCCATCAAATGCAGCTGAATAAAGCTAAATTGATTCACCATCATCATAAAAGTGATCCCACCTATGGCATAGGCTAAACGCATCTGCGAATCGGTTAGGTGATGGCTAAAGCCATAAATATCCTGTAATAAACGTGCCCGTTTTGACAGTGTTGGCGAGGTGGTTTGTCCGCCCGATACCGCTTGTGCATCGGCGCCAGAAGGCAATAAATAACTGGTTAAGGCAACGCCCGCAAGCGTAACTAAAAACAGCAGCCACATGGACTCTTGCCAAGATAAAAACTGCGACATCACCCCGCCCAGTAACCGACCGACAATCCCGCCGATACTGTTGGCCATGATATAAATGCCCGCCGCTTTGAGCATAGTGCTTGGCGAGAGTTGCTCCTTAAAATAGGCCATGGCAATGGCGGGCACCGCCGCTAACAGCACGCCCTGTAAAAAGCGGACGTAGACAAGAGCATTAAAATCCCCAGCCCAAATCAACAGCAGATTCGACAGCGCCAGTAGCCAGAGACTCACGACAATCGGCGTGTGGCGGCCAATTCTGTCGGACACAACCGCATAAATTAACAGCGAAAACGCCAGCGAAAAGCTGGTGACCGAGAGTATAAGGGTTGCCTTAGAGCCAGATACCGCAAAATGCTCGGCGATCAGCGGTAACATGCCCTGCATCAAATACAGATTGATATACACCACCACGGAAGCCACACACAGGGCCCACATCAGTCGGGTATCACGTTGTTTACTGTCGATAATAGTGTCTAACACGGCTTGCACTTTTGGCCTCGATAACGCATCACTCTCAGGATAGACAAAGATTAGCACCGGGCATAACATAACAATAATAGATAATTTATATTGAAATTATTGATTTTTGTTATAGCTAACAGTTGCGATACACTCTGTTATCGGCCAAGCAATGCGAGATACGACTGTACTGGGTTGTAGCGCATTATTAACCCTTAGAGCACAGTGCTCTCGAGCATAGATACAATCCAGCATAAAAGATGAATAATCATGGATATACGCCAACTTAAACATTTAGATGCACTGGCCAATACTGGCAGTTTTACCGCCGCGGCCAAGAAGCTCAATATGGCGCAACCGGCCCTAAGCCAAAGCATTAAACGGCTCGAGCAGTCGCTTGGGGTGACACTGATTAATCGCACTAGTAATAAGAATGACAAGCACCTCGCGCTCACCGCCGAAGGCTTAGTGCTGCATCAACATGCCACTTTAATCCTAAAACAAATCAAACAGGCCGAAGCGCAAATCCGCGCTATGGCGAATCTCACCTCAGGGGAAGTGCGGATAGCGGTGCCAGGCATGCTGGGCTCCTTCTATCTGCCCTCTCGACTTATGGCCTTTCGCCATCAATATCCCGAGCTAAAGCTGTCACTGTTTGAAGGCGGTACCCGTGACGCGCTACGGATGTTACAGCAGGAAGAAGTGGATATCGCCATCATTACCGCCCAAGATTTACAGAGTGACTTCGATAGCCAATTGTTGATCCGTGAGCAGATGGTGATCGCCATGGGCGCCGAGCACCCGCTCGCCGATCATCCTGCCGTCAGCCTCAACGACTTCTTTGACCATGAATTAGTGATGTTTAAAACTGGCTATTTCCACCGGGAATGGATCCTCTCCCAGGCCAAAGAATTGGGTAAAAAGCCCAATATTGCCTTTGAGACTAACCTGATTAACTTAATTAAACAGATTGTCTCCCAGGGATTTGGGATCACTAGCGTGCTCGAAATGGCCATCAGCCCAAAAGACGACATTCTCGCCAAACCCTTTGACCCACCGGTGTTTTTAAATCTGCATATCGCGTGGAAAAAGCAGCGCCCCGTCAGCCAAGCCGACCGCGCCTTTGTGGAATTTTTAATGAAAAACCGTTAACGCAAAGCAGTAAAGAATCCACCTTCTGAAGAAGGTGGCTTTGTTTTAACCCCCTAAAAGGGGGCCTTTATTCAAGAGCAAGTTGACCCTGCTCTTGCCGCTCTACTTTCTCTTGATGCCTAACGTATCTACGGATTATTTCCTCGTTAATTCCAATCGAATCGACGAAGTATCCTCTCTGCCAAAAATGATTTCCCCAAAGTTTATTCTTACGTAGGTAAGGAAATTTACTGAATATTTTCAACGCTATCTTACCTTTTAACGCCCCCATTAAATTCAATATAGATATCTTCGGAGGTACCTTCAGCACTAAATGGACATGGTCAACTTGAACATTTAGCTCCATGACTATGCATCCCATTTGATGGCAATAAACCTGAATGCATCGATAAACCTCTTTTCCGACATTACCTTTCAATATCCGAAAGCGGTACTTTGGTGTCCAGACTATATGATATTGACATCGCCAGAACACATGCGATGCTTGCTCGTATCTACTCATGTTATTTGCCTCTTTTGACTTCGCTAAAAATCAAAGATGCATTTAACTTGGGTAGGTATACAGGCAAAGCCTCAAATGATGATAACCACCTACTGAAGTAGGTGGTTTTGAGCTAAAAATAAAAAAGGGGATTAACTCCCCTTTTCGATAAAATGCAATCACGTATCCTGCAAATAGGCTTTAAAACACTCAGCCTAGGGCTCAGTGCGAACCGCTTTCATCAATACTTCAGTGGTGTATTTATCATTATTAATCACGGGGAAGCGGTCATAGGTTTGAAAAATCACCTTGTCCTGATACTTGATCATGGCCACTACGCCGTAATTAATGCGTTTATCGATAGATTGCGCCGGTAATAAGAACTTAAACGGCACAGGCGCCCGAGCGATATTAAAGCTCTTTTGGGCAATGATGACGCCGGGCGTGTTCAAATCGATAATCGCAATGGTAATTTCACTGCCTTGGGGCAGGAGAATTTTTTCCAAATAGCCCGCAGCTCCATTCACCACCACCGGAGGATCGGGTTGAACCGTCACGCAGCCACTTAAGGCAAATGACACCAGTAAGAATGAAAGAAACAACTTTATTTTCATCAACATATTAACTTCCTTTTACCATACGGATCAGCCCCTCTTGGGTCGTCGATGCGACAAGCTCACCCTGCTGATTAAAAAATTGGCCTCGTACATAACCTCGTCCACCGCTGGCGGTTGGACTGTCGATACTGTAGAGCAACCATTCTCCCATATTAATTGGGCGATGGAACCACATCGCATGATCGATTGTTGCCATGCGGATCCCTGGTGTTAAAAACGACACCCCATGAGGCTGAGCCGCCGTGACTAAAAAGTTAAAGTCAGAGGCGTAGGCCAGCAAATACTCGTGAATATGCGCATCCGTTGGCATTGGCCCATTCGCCCTTAGCCACACATAGCGATAAGGTTCGGTTTCTTTGGGCGCGAAGGGATGCAAAGGATTGACTAACCGCATCTCAATCGGCGCGTCTTCCATAAACTTTTCGAGAATGCGCGCGGGCACTTTATCCCTTAAGGTCATTGCCAGCTCATTTTGATTTAATAAGCCTTCAGGGCCCGGCACCTCAGGCATTTTGGCCTGATGGTCAAAGCCCGCCTCGGGTTCTTGGAAGGAGCAGGTCATATGAAAAATCGGCCGTCCCTTTTGTATTGCGCTCACGCGTCTGGCACTGAAACTGCCGCCGTCTCGCATATTCTCAACTTCATAGACTATGGGTAGCTTTTCATCCCCTGCGCGTAAAAAATAAGAGTGTAGCGAATGCACTTTACGCTCGGCTGGAACAGTTTGCTTAGCGGCGCTCAGGGCCTGCCCCATCACTTGGCCACCAAATACATGCCCAAATCCTAAGTCTTGGCTTTGACCACGAAACAGCCCGATTTCAATTTGCTCGAGGGATAATAATGATAAGAGATCGTCTAATACCTGACTCATGGGATCCTACTGAAAATTAGCAACTAATGCCCAAGGGTAACTCAGTTAGACTAGGGCTGACCAGTAGAGAGTCGATAGCTTATTGCATCTTGTTGCTTCAGCCCGCCCAAAACACTACTCAATCTTAATATGATGCTCAAGGGCACTCTGTTTTGACCAAGCCAGCACTTTATCTTCGCCGCAGGTATGCAGATTAATCGGAAAGGCATAATGCAACTCAGGCCAGAACTTGACCAGTTTATCGGGTGTGCACAGCCCCTCACTGAAATAGATGGACTGAAATTCGGCAAACATCCCATGACTCACGCTGCCCGCCCCCGCGAGCAAATGTTGGCCATTCGGTGCGGCATGGCTGACTAAAAATGCCATGGTCGCCGTGACCGTATCAAAGGAAAACAGCGGTTGAATCGCTGGGGCTAAGTGTTTATGGGTCATGGCCGTGAGTGCCTGCGGGCACAGGCTATTGATATGGATGTTATATTGCTCGCCCTCTAAAGCAAGGCTATTAACCATACCGACGAGGGCCATCTTGGCGGCGCTGAACGGGACTTGATGTAAGTCGCCAAACAACGCCGACACTCCAGTAGTCATCAAAATTCGGCCATAGCCATGGGCCTTCATTAGCGGCCAAATTGCTTGAGTCAGATAAAAGCTGCCATGCACATCCACATCAAACTGTCGCTGCCAGTCGGCTTGTTGGATATGCTCGAAGGAGCACGCGCCGTAAACCCCGGCGTTATTGATCAAAATATCCACGCGTTGCCAATCTTGCTGTAGGCGATGTACCATCGCCTTGACGTCATCCTGCTGGCTAACATCCACTTCAAAATACAGGCATTCTCCCCCGAGCTTCAAAATGGCCTCATGGGTTTGCTGCAGTTCTGCGTTAGTTACCTGAGTTAAGTTAGAAGAGCTAGTTGCCCTCAATGCCTCGCCTTGGGATGGACGTCCCTTAGGTTGGTCAACTAATACCAATTTGGCGCCCCGCTCAGCCAACATAATGGCATAGGCTCTCCCTAGCCCGGAGCCTGCTCCCGTTACCAACGCCACTTGATTATCGAAACGCATCCCACCGGTCCTTATCTTTAACATAAACGTGACGAGCTCATTTCACCTCAGTAAAGTCCTATTGAGGCACTTAACCTTGGGGTTTAAATCTCGATAAACTTAGCTAGCTTCACTCACGAACATGCGGGAGCAACATAGGCTATAAAAGCACAGCCCCTATAGATTTTCTTTGAACTTGGCGGCAAATCTTTCC
Organism: Shewanella sp. GD04112; assembly: GCF_029835735.1. Classification (NCBI taxonomy): domain Bacteria; kingdom Pseudomonadati; phylum Pseudomonadota; class Gammaproteobacteria; order Alteromonadales; family Shewanellaceae; genus Shewanella; species Shewanella sp. GD04112. Next base: position 2,005,884 of record NZ_JAOEAL010000001.1, on the reverse strand, counting down.
CCTAAAAGCGAAACATCTGTGCGCCAATTCAAACTCTGTTACATGCGTGTATTAGATAGTACTCACTTTAAGGCAAATTCTTGTTATGCTATGGCGCTGTTCACTACCCAATTCTTTTTTCAGATAACGACTGGACATCATGAATCCTTGGATTTTAGCCATTAGACCCCGCACCTTACCCGCGGCAATCGGTCCCCTATTAATCGGTAATATTCTGGCACTGCACCTTGAACGTTTTAGCTGGTTAATTGCCGCCACCTCGATGTTGTGTGCCATCCTATTGCAGATCGCCGTTAACCTCGCCAATGACTACTTTGATTTTAAAAACGGCATCGATACCGCCGAACGGATCGGGCCGGTACGCGTGACCCAAAGTGGTATGATCCCCCCCCATAAAGTCCGTAATGCCATGATCCTATGCTTAGTGCTGGCATTAACCGTGGGCTCATATTTGATTTGGCATGGCGGCTGGCCGATTGCGATTTTAGCGGCAGCGGCAATTTTAGGCGCCCTCGGCTACAGCGGCGGCCCTTATCCTTTGGCATCACACGGGCTAGGTGAAGTCGCCGCCTTTGTGTTTTTTGGCTTAGTCGCCGTGGTCGGCAGTTATTATTTGCAGGCGGGTGACACTAATTTGAATGCTTGGCTACTTGGCTGTGCAATTGGCTTATTTAACGCCGCCATTATGTTGGTCAACAACACCCGTGATATTCGTACCGACACCCAAGCAGGCAAACATACGCTCGCAGTTAGGATTGGCGAGGCGCAGGCCAAAGTCTTGTATCAAGCGTTAATTTACTTGCCCTTTGGGTTAGTGATAGCGGGATTCTTACTGGGCATTCTGCCGGGCTTACCAGTACTGCTCGCGGGCTTATCCCTGCTTATCGCTCGTAAACTTAGCAGCGATTTCTATGCAGTATCCGGTGAGGCGCTCAATCCACTATTGGGACGCACGGCAAAACTCACTATGATTTTCAGCACCCTATTCAGTGTGGGATTGGTGTTTACCGCCTAAACAGGATATCAAGGTTTCGGGATTGCCCCAGAGTTGAGTTAAAAACCAGCCCACAGGGCGGCTAGGTAAAAATAGACTAAGCTTAAAATACAAAAAGGTTCGTCACGATGCGTTTAATACGCAACATGACGAACCTTTTGCTTTTAGGGGCAAATTAAGACCAGAGATAACCCGATATTGCGGTGTTTAATAACACACCACTAAATTGATGCGTGGCTTTTGGCGTCTGCAAATGCGCCGCCCCAAAACACACATGTAAAGGGATTAAGTGTTCTTCCCTTGGGTGGCTAAAACGTGCCTCAGGCGCCGATTGCCAATCGATTAATTGTGCCTTGGCGTGGTTATCGCCTGATGTCACCACATTCGTTAACCAAGTATCAAACGCTTTGCTGCGAGGCAACACCTTAGGATCGCTGGAGAAAAACGCCCTCATATTGTGAAACGACATACCAGAACCCACAATCAATATTCCTTGGGTGCGTAATGATGCTAATGCTTCACCGATAGCGATATGGGTACTCGGGTCCAGGTGCTGCACTAAAGACATCTGCACCACAGGAATATTCACTTCTGGATACATCAACTTAAGTGGTACAAAGGTGCCGTGATCGAAGGCACGCTGATTGTCGAGCCGCACCTCAATTCCACTCGCCTTGAGCAAACCAGCAATCGTTTCGGCAAGCTGTGGCTCACCGGGCGCGGGATAAGAAAGCGTATATGCCTCAGGGGGAAAGCCATAATAGTCGAACAACATGCCTGGATGGGGATGGCTCGACAGTGTCACCTGCGCCTCTTCCCAGTGGGCCGTCACCAATACAATGGCCTTGGGTGTTGGGATAGTATCTGAAACCTTGGATAAAAATGCCCTTAACTCCCGATGATTTGCATCATTGAGTAGCGGTAAAGGCCCGCCACCATGGGGAACAAATAACACTGGCATTAAAGCGGAATTCGCGTGCGTCATAATAAACTTCTCTTGATTAAACCGTTAGTTATCACTTGTAAATCAGATCTTGCCAGCCTTGTGGCTAAGAATTAGAAAGCCGCTTTCATGTCCACCAGCTGACGTTGGAAACGCACTAATCTATCAACGGTTTCATCGAGCTTGATGATTAAAAACAACAGCGCAGATAAAGACAGTGCGGGTAACGCGCTCAGGGTGGTTTCGTAATTAAAGTGGTAGTAAATGGCCCCCATCATCACCGACAGTAATGCGGTCGCCGACAGGACTCGATATTCACGCCAGCCAATGCCAATGGCGCCCAGCACTTCAATCACACCGATAAAATAGCCAAAACCCGTGGGCAAATTCATTACGCTAAAGGGCACATGGAAAAACGGCACACTGAGTAACTTGCCCATACCCGAGAATAAAAACACTATGCTCATCGCCAGCGTCACCACCACCGCCGCACGATTTAAGGTATTGGCACAGATAAAGAGTTTTTGAGGATCAGTATCGGCCGCGGTTTTATCTTCATTGCCTTTAGCTAAACATAATTGATTTATCGACATAACTACCTCATTACTCATCTCTTTTAGACCCTGTTCAGCGTGAACCCTCGCTAAACGGCACCCTAAACGCAAAGTAGTGGACTCGCATTGAGCCCACTACTGCTATAGGACGGAATTATGAGCCGACAAAAAGTAAATAAATATGGAATAATATCTAACATCTCCTAAAATAATTATTTACTTGTTTAAGAGCCTTGCCATGACCTTAGAACAACTGCTGATGTTCAATACCGTCGCCCTCGCGGGCTCGCTAAAAGCCGCCAGTGACAAACTTCATAAGACTCAGCCTGCGATCAGTCAGAGCATTAAACAGCTGGAATCCCAGTTAGATTTAGTGCTATTCGACCGCCAAGGGTATCGCTTAACGCTCACCCAAGAGGGACGAAAGCTGCTGCAATACGCCCAGCGTGTGCTGAATGAAGCGCAGGAGATGCGACAAGTCGCTAAGCATTTAGCTAAAGGTAACGAGGCCAGTATCACCTTAGCCTTCGAAGCATCCTTTAATCTAACCCGGATCTTGCCGATGCTAGAGCGAACTCAAAATGAGTTCCCTCACACTCAAATCATTCTTAAACAAGAATATTTAACCGGCGCGCTCGAAGCCTTAAATCAAGGCAAAGCCGATATTGCGATTTCAGCGGGCGGCATTGAGCCAATACGCTCAAGCCATTTTGAGCTGGCTTACTTATTTTCAGGCAGTCTATTGGATGTGGCCTCACCGCGCTTACTGAGTCGACACCCCACTCTGAGCCATGTGCGCGAATTGGTGAACGAGTACCAAATTGTGATCCAAGATACTGGCACTGGCACCGCCAATATTGAATTTGGGGTGCAAGCTGGACAGCGCCGTTGGTACGTTAATGATTTTTATACAAAGAGAATGCTCATTCAGAGCGGCATGGGCTGGGGAAAATTACCACATTATTTGGTGGAACAAGCCCTAGCGGATGGAAGCCTATTACCACTGGAACTGCGGGAAAGGCAAAACCTTATCCAACTCGATTACTATGTGATGCGCCCACCACACTCGCCATTAGGCCCAGTAGCGCAGGCACTGTGGGAAAACCTAGTCCAATTAGCCGCAAAGCAAAGCGTCTAAGCAATCTATCTAGGTAACACACGCTCAAGATATGTCGACTGAATAAGCATTTATGGAGCAGTCACAGAACTAATGACGGAGCAAATTCAACCATTCTTGGGAATTGGCCAAAATAAATTGATACACGCTGCCATCATCCAAGGTGATTTTTATCGCATCAGAAGTCACTGGTAAAATGCCGCCGCCCTTACCCCAACAGGATTCAACCTTGGTGATAGCCTTTCTTTGCAGTTGATATGGCCCAAGTCCTAAGGTTTTATTGTAGGGGGAAAAACAAACCATCTGATCGGTGACAGTTAACTGGCCATCGGCTCGTGCCACACCATCTTGCGCCGTCGCGATAGCAGATCTGATTAGGTTTTCTTGCATAGCTTCACTCCATTGAATAGTGCTAACAGCATAATTTCCAATCTACCAAACACTGCGGCTATGTCAAGTTTAAGGGCAATCCTGTCATCTGCGACCAGTGTGACCTAATTTGTCCCAAATCACGCTCAGTTATGCCTACACGGCGAATACATTCGCTCAGCATTGATAATAAACAATTGACCAAAAATCAAACTGTTCACCTTTGGCGGCGCACCAATCCGGAAAAGGCTCATCCCCAGCAAGCGTGGAATACTCCTCCCAGCAATTAACCATCGACAGGTAATAATCATGCCTGTTTTGCAGCCTTGATTTACGCTCAATCGTCGGTAATCGCGCGATTAATGCTTGTGCTAACGCTAGCGAGTCTTTTGCCCGTGATATATCACCTAGCAACACAGATTCCGATAGATGGTGGGTCTGAAAATCGACACTGTTTAAATGAGACAACGCGACTTGAGTGAGGCAAATTTCATCGCTAGGCTCGAGCGCTAACGCTCTTTCATAGGAATCGGTATCCTCGCCAATAAAGCCTAACCATTTGTGGGGGATGGGATTATTTGGCTCATCTAACGTCCATTGGGTGAGCACGCCTTTTAGTAGAACTATGAGGGGATAAGCGAGTAACTGGTGTGTTTCACTGTGCCCAAAACCTAAGGAGGATAGCTCCTCTGCGATGTGCCTCTGCTCTGCCAAGGACAGGCTCTTACAGTGCGACACGAATTGGTTTACCGTCGCAATCGCTTGCTTCTTTAGCCCTTGCTCTTTTTGCAGGCAATATTGACCAAAAAGTTCATAGCCCTTCAAGGCTGAATACTGAGTCCCTATCGCCTTTAATCCTTCAAAGTTATCACTATTCCAGTAGTTCATATAGGTGTTTAAGTTAAGCGCTTGAGTTAAGAGTTTAAGTTAAGCGCTTGAGTTAGGAGTTTAAGTTAGGTGCTTGAGCTGCGTTGTCTTCAGCCGCAAGGTATTGGCTGCAGTCAGTAAAAACATAAGTCTTAAGAGCAGATTGTAATCGCCAAGCCCACCTGGAACCACATGATTTACCATTAAGCTGTTAACTATCCAAGGTTTTATCTCAACTTGCTCAACTTTATCACTTCTATTGAGCAGGGCATCAGAATAATAAAGGGCCTTGCGGCCCTTTATTCGATGTTAACCTAACAAGATGATTATTGGATTTCTTGCTTGGCGAGTGCGCGGTCAAGTTTGGCGCGCTCAACCTCAGGAGAGGTTTTAACCGCTTGGATTAAACCGAGCAGATCTGTGCCCTCTTCGGCAGCAAGCAACAATAAATTGTTGTTATTTTGCCAATCTACTTTTAGACCATGGGCCTTAGCAAAATCGGCAGCCGACACACCAGGTTTTAACTTAACCACTAATTTACCGGTCATTTCGGCAAAGGCCTTACCCGATTGGGTCACCACTTTTTGCCCTTTGACCAACTGCTTAGCCTGCTTAACCCCTGACTCAGTTTTTACAAAGTAAGGAGTATCCAAACCTAAAAACTCGGCACGGCTAACCTGAACACCTTTAGACTCGGTTTGGGGCTCAGTAAATTCGACTTTGTCATGCGCCATCGCCTGCACCGACAGTGAAAGGGCCACAGCCACTAACGATAAATTTAACGCTTTCATTGATTACTCCTTAAGATGCAGACTTGGCAGCATGGCCATGGAAACGAATTGACCAACCTTTCAGCTTGCCATCGGCTTCGTTAGGGATAGAGATATAGCCTTGATCGTATTTAACAAATCGGTAGCTACCGCTATTCACATCAATCAGCTTGATTGTCCATTCACCCTTTGATGATTCGCCATAGAAGGCATTCGATAACATAGGTGTTGCATCGTAGCCAGTAACGAGATCTTCAGGGTTATTTTTGTCCATTACACCTTGGTAAACTAAACCGTTATAAGGTGTCATCAACACACTCTTAGTGCCCGAAGGTGAAATCAGCTCGACCGCTAAATCAGGTAGACGCAGGTGGTCGGCCGTCAGCTCAATTTGCACGGCTTCAATCACTAAATCGTCTGCAACCACTTGGGTATCAGTCACACCATTAATATCCGCATCAGGAATCGCCTTAGTGAGCTCGGGGCTTGCTTGCCACTCAGTGACCACATAGTCACCTAAATCTTCGGCATAGGATTTAGCCAGTTTAACGGCTTCGGTAAGATCCACACGACCAAAACCATAGAGGTTATGGAAAGAGAACCCGGCCGCGTTTTGCAACCAGCCTGGGATAGCCGTATACACTGGAGCGGCTTCGCCCTCACCTATGGTCACCGTTTTCGGCGCAATATCCGCATCCACTTTGGTTGCTGTCTTGGCGAGAATATAGCGAACATCACGCCAAGAGAGATCTGGATTCGCACTCATGATCACCGCCACTGCACCCGAGGTATTTGGCGCCGCAGACGAGGTACCGTTCATGGTCGATGTGTAATCACAGTTAGGATTTAATGGGTTTAAACCACCGTGGAATGGTGTGCTTGGTCTATCTTCTGCAATCGCGGAACCATTCTCACAACCCATACGGTCGGTGGTCACAATCGCTGGATCGTCATCACCATATTCACCACCCGGTGCGGTGACGAAAATGTTCGAACCCACGGATGAGTAGCTAGAAAGCTCGCCCTTAGCGTTAATTGCGCTGACCACTAAGTTATAAACGTTAGCATTGTCAGAGGACATGTTGGAGTTATGGAAAGGTAAGCCATGGTTAGCTGGATTTTCCGCCGTTGCAGTGAAGTAATCCCCTGGCAACCAGAAGGTACGGTAACGGTAGTAGTTATAGCCGTTGCCAGCAGATTTCACGAAAATACTGCCTTTACCATCGAAACTTTGCGTTGCAATATCTTGATAAACTTCGGTTTCATCCTCATCAAAACCATGGGGGAATGGCACACTGTAGCCATAGCTTTGGTTAAAGACTCGCGCGCTATCACTATAGGCACTGGCACCATGTGATTTAGCAAAGTTTTCAAATGTTTGAACGTTCTCGACTTTACCCGTTGGATCTTGATCTAAAAAGTTAAAGCCGATCAACTTAGCCTTAGGTGCAACACCCCGACCGCCGATACCATTCCAGCCCTCGGCCGCAATAATCCCACCAACGGCAGTACCGTGGCCCGATTCACCCGAGAAAGGCGTTGGGTCCACTGTGCCGGTAATCAAATTGTAAGAACCGCCATTAACCGTGTTGTTCATCAAATCTGGGTGCGCAATCTCTAAGCCATCGTCCACCACTGCAACGGTAATGCCCTGTCCCATGGCTTGAGCAGACATAGCCCCGCTTACATTCATATCTTCACCGGCAACACCGCGATGAGCCGCAAAGGCATTCTGTCCAGTGTTTTTTAAATGCCATTGGTAGGTAAAGAGTGGATCGCCATGCTTGATATTGATTGTCAGATTGGCTTCAGCCTGTAATTGGCCGTCGGATACTTTAAACCGAACCACTTCGGTGCCTTCACTGGCATCGGATGCATAGGTAAATTCGCCAGTGTTTTTATTCACTAGCGTAAAGGTGCCCAATTTAAGATCGGCCGGGTCAACCAATGAATAAGTCAAACCACCTTCGGCATCACTCGCTTCCAGTTTTCCAGTAAACAGAATTGACTGTGACACATCAACAGTCATATCCGCCGTGGTCGGGGCTGTATTCACTTTAGGCACAGGTGCCGGAGCCTTCTTATCATCGCTCCCACAGCCAGCCAATAAGGCCGCCGTGATGCTCAATGCAACAATGGACATACGCATAGTAGACATTCCTTCTTGTCATTACTTATCGCAACTTAATTTGGTGTGATAATTGTGATTAATCTTATTCCGCATTAAGTTCTGTTATTTTAGTTATTCCCTATGATTCCCGATAAAACACAAGCACCAAATAGGAAGCAAAGATTTAACACAGAAGAAATAATTGTGAAAAGAAATATAAATAGAATGGCAGACCGATTAAATATGGATGGTTATTTTATCGACAAAACATGAAAGAAATCAGGATAAACAAAAAAATAAACGAAGAAACATAAAGATTAAACAAAACAACAAATTATATGGGATTTAATTATCTACTTTTTACAGTACGATAAATCATTAAATACACATACTTTTTTACATTTTTAAATTTTCAAACTCTTTGCCGGTGTTACATTTAAAGAATTAACCATTCTATAAATGCAGTAAATATTACAAATTAGCATCACAGAATTAACATTAATACAACATTATTATTTGTGAAAATAATTCTAGGCAATAAAAAAGCCCCTATTTAGGGGCCTTTGTACAATTTATTTAGAGTTTGATTAATACCCTGTTTGGGGCACTCCAATCTAAATGATATTTCTCGCCAGCGGGCTTATCTAAGCGCTCAAAGGTATGGGCACCGAAAAAGTCCCTTTGACCTTGAAGCAAGTTTGCTGGCAGGGTCTCGCAGCGGTAACTGTCGTAATAGGCCAATGCCGAGCTAATACAAGGCACGGGGATCCCTTGCATCACAGCCGCCGCCACCGCACTGCGCCACTCGGTTTGTTTTTCCGACAAGGCAGTTGCAAAGGTGTCGGCCATCAATAAACAGCTTAAGTCCGCATCCGCTTGATAAGCTTGAGTGATAGATTGCAAGAAGGTGGCACGAATAATACAACCCGCACGCCAAATCTTCGCGATTTCAGCAAAATCGAGCTGCCATTTTTGCTCCTGCGCCGTCATCGCCATCAATTGGAAGCCCTGGGCGTAGCAACACACTTTAGCGCAATAGAGCGCACTCTCTAAGGCATCGATTAAGACGGCTTTTTGAGCATCATCCATCGCCACAGAGGCAGGACCTGCAAGCTTTTTACTGAGCTCAACACGGAGGGATTTTTGGGTGCTCACCGCGCGCGCATAAACCGCTTCGGCAATGGTGGGAGCCGGACAACCCATTTGCAAACTGCTCACCGCAGTCCAAAGGCCTGTGCCCTTTTGCCCTGCTTTATCGAGGATCATCTCAACTAATGGCTGACCGGTTAGCGGATCCGCCTGTTTGAGCACCTCGGCGCTGATCCCCATCAGATAGCTGTTTAAACTGCCCTTATTCCAGCGTTCAAACACCTCACCCACTTGTGCTGCACTCATGCCTAAGCCGTCGTGCATTAACTGATAGGCTTCGCAAATCAGCTGCATATCGGCGTATTCAATCCCGTTATGCACCATTTTCACATAATGTCCGGCGCCAGCAGGACCAATATAGGTCGTGCAAGGCTCACCTTCGGTCACGGGATTACCCGGCTCAAAACGCTCAATTGGCAGCCCTGTTTGAGGATCAACCTTAGCGGCAATGGCCTTCCAAATCGGCGCAACATGCTGCCAAGCCCCAAGATCGCCACTTGGCATTAATGAAGGGCCAAAACGAGCACCCACTTCTCCGCCCGAAACCGCCGAGCTGAAGAAGATAAATTTCCCTTGGTAACGCTTTTCGCGCTCAACGGTATCCGTCCAAAGACTGTTGCCCGTATCGATAACGATGTCGTCCGCTTCGATACCGGCAGAAATCAAGGCATGACATACCCCATCCACAGGCGCCCCCGCAGGGACAGACAGCACGAGAATACGGGGTTGAGCGAGGCTTGCTAACATTTCTGAAAGATTAGCACAGCCTGTAATACGCAGATCCTGTCCTACACGTTCTTGTTTTTCTTGCTGTAAAACACCGTTGACTTTAACAGGATCGAGGTCGAAGGCACTGACGCGATATTGATTGTCGGCAATGTTTAGCGCGAGGTTTTTGCCCATCACGCCAAGGCCAATCACGCCAATGTCATTAAGATTGCTGTGGTTTTGCATTATATAATTCCCACGGGTCACAGAGGTTAGAAATAACCAATTTGGAGGTGTAATTATATCGGGCTTTGTAACTTAATTACCAGAGACAATAGACGATGCATACGATTGGCAATCTCGATTACCGTCTAAGATGCGTTGTTTTTTCAGGAGAATATTCCTAGATTTCATCAAACATCTTTACCAATCGTATACATCTGAGGCAAGCGCTTCCTTGGGGAAGTGAATTGATTAATGAGCGAGTTTTAAACCGAGTACGCCAAGCAAAATGAGGATTAAACTGACGATTTTCAGCAGGCTCACCCCTTCACCTAAGAGAATAATGCCCGCAATCGCGGTGCCCATGGCACCGATGCCGACCCAAACCCCATAGGCCGTACCTATCGGCAGCTGTTTAACCGCCAGCCCCAATAGCAGCACACTCACCGTCATGGAGAACACAGTAAAGACGCTCGGCCAGAGGCGGCTAAATCCGTCGGTGTACTTAAGCCCGATGGCCCAACCAATTTCAAATAGCCCAGCAAGAATTAATAGAAACCAGCTCATAGAGAACTCCCATACGGGGTCGTCCCCAAATTGATATCGGCGTATTTAGGGTCGTCCCTAAGCCGTTGTGAAGTATGTTTACATCAAATGTTTATTTAGATCGAAAGTTTGCTCGGTTCTAAAGCATAGAGGCAGACAAAGGTGCCTAATTAGAAAGCTAAGATCCTATGTCCTAAACGCCCGATGCCAAAGCAGAACCTTTAGGATGCGGGCTAGACTAACAAATAGTGACATCTAAGAGCAAGCCTTGGACTTCAGCCCTTTTCGCAAAATAAAAGCGATAGCCTGATGAGACTGTACTCATCAGACTATCGCTCTAGCACTTATTTTTGTCCGCTCACCACAGCCTTGTCACATTAACCCACGAGAGCATCGGCATAACCCATGCGGGTTAAGGTCGTGCGGACTAAATCGAGGGTCTGCGGATCTTCAATGGTCGCTGGCGCCGTATATTGCTGATTATCGGCAATTTTACGCATAGTGCCGCGCAGGATTTTGCCCGAGCGGGTTTTCGGCAGCTTTTGAATCGCACTCACTAACCTAAAGGACGCGACGGGACCAATTTCTTGCCGAACGAGAGCAATTAACTGTTTATGCAGCTCCTCGTCCGTAATGGTCACGCCCTTTTTCAGCACTACTAAGCCCAGGGGCACTTGGCCTTTGAGTTTGTCATCGACACCAATCACGGCCGCTTCGGCCACATCGGGATGCTGACAAAGTACCTCTTCAAACCGCCCGGTGGAGAGACGATGGCCGGCTACGTTAATAATGTCATCGATACGGCTCATGATATACAGATAGCCATCTTCATCCATGTAACCCGCATCCCCCGTAAGGTAATAGCCTGGATACATAGATAAGTAACTGTCTTGATAGCGTTTATTATTTTGCCAGAGCGTAGTGAGTGTGCCCGGTGGCAGCGGCAATTTGATGACCACATTGCCTGAGACATTCGCCGCCACTTTGGCGCCCAGTTCATCGACCACATCGACCTCATATCCAGGGACGGGTCGACCGGGCGATCCCGCTTTAACCGCAATCGGTGCTACGCCCATCAGGTTTGCCGCCACAGGCCAGCCCGTTTCGGTTTGCCACCAATGGTCGATAACGGGTTTATGCAGTTTGGCTTCAGCCCAATGCAAGGTATCGGGATCGCAACGCTCCCCTGCTAAAAAGACATTCTTCAAACAGTTTAAATCAACACCTTGGATAAATTCGCCATCGGGATCCTCGCGCTTAATGGCGCGGATCGCCGTGGGCGCAGTGAAAAAACTTTTGACTCGATACTTAGCAATCGTGCGCCAAAAGGCGCCGGGATCCGGCGTGCCTACGGGTTTTCCTTCGTATAACAAGGTCGTCGCCCCGACAAGCAGCGGACCATAGACGATATAGGAGTGTCCCACAACCCAGCCCACATCCGATGCCGCCCAAAACACATCCCCTTGGGCAATATCATAAATATTGGCCATGGACCAAGCCAATGCCACCGCATGGCCGCCATTGTCCCGCACCACGCCCTTGGGTTGACCCGTGGTCCCTGAGGTATAAAGCACATACAAGGGATCGGTGGCTTTTACCGTCACACAATCGGCACTGTCGCAAGTACATAAGGCGGTTTGCCAGTCCTTATCGCGCCCCGCTTGCATCTGCGCCTCATATTGGGGGCGATTTAAAATCAAGCAGTGCTCAACTTTGTGCACCGCTTCATTTAATGCTTTGTCCAGTAAGGGTTTATAGGGCACCACGCCCGAAGGCTCAATCCCGCAGGAGGCCGACATTACCAACTTTGGCTTAGCATCATTGATCCGGGTCGCCAGCTCATTGGCCGCAAATCCGCCGAAGACTACCGAATGAATAGCGCCAATGCGCGCGCAGGCAAGCATGGCATAGGCAGTCTCGGGCACCATGGGCATGTAGATGACGACACGGTCTCCCTTATTCACGCCAACACTTTGCAAATAGCCAGCAAGCCTTGCCACTTGAGCCTGCAACTCTCGGTAAGTAATGCTGTATTCAGTTTCCGTCACAGGGCTCACGTAATGAATAGCAATTTGCTCACCACGCCCCGCCAACACATGTCTATCCACCGCGTTGTAGCAAGTGTTTAACTCGCCATCGCTAAACCAGTGATAAAACGGTGCCTCGCTTTCATCTAATATTTGTTTGCTCGGCGTAACCCAGTCTAAGGCCTTGGCGGCTTGTTGCCAAAATGCCTGTTTATTCGCAATAGATGTCCGATGTAATTGTTGTCCAACATCTGTCATAAGGCCTCCCATCATGACACTCACCCGTGTCACCACAGATGAAACTCTCCCCTTCCTTCCCAAATCGATTATGACCTGCCGCGCGCTATTCCCCCATTAGACTAAGGGATATAGCCGCTAAAATTGTTAAACATGTTGGATTATTGTGCTTATCCATTGCTGTACATAATGATTCCACATAATCTTATGTTTTAATGGAATTTTTCATGGAAAGAAAATGCATTATGATGCGCTTTAATCGCTTTAAACCCACCTTACTCCTGGTCCTCAGTCTCGTTAGCGCGAACGGCATTGCGTCAACTCAGCAGCTAGAGACCTTACTCGAACCCTTATCTATTGGTGAACGAGCCAAGGTCGACAATACTCAGATTATTAGCGCCAAGCTACTGTCGCGGGTCTACCAAGTGCGTCAATATCAGCCGCTCTGGCAAGATAAAGACTACGCGGGCACTATGCTCGATGTGATAAAAAGTGCCGATGATGAAGGATTGTCGAAGGAAGATTATCACTACTCCAAGCTAGTCGAACTTTACCAACAGCTCAGTGTCTCGAATTGGCAGGATGAATACCACAGTAATGTATTTGAAGTGCTGCTAAGCGATGGGATCATCACCTACGCCATTCATTTACTGAATGGCAAAGTGAACCCCAGCATGCTCGGCAAAACCTGGAATTATGATGAAACCCATCTCGATTTCGACACCACATTAAAGCAGCTCGAAGAACATATTAAAGCGCACACTGTGGCTGACGCTATTGCAGGCTTAGCACCTAAGATTGCGCCCTATCATCAGCTAAAACAGTATCTTGCCCAGTACAAAGACTTAGCGGCACGCTATCCCTTTAGCCCGATTCCCTATACGGAAGTCATCAAACCGGGTAGTATTTCCCCCTCGGTACAAGGCATTGCCACACGGCTAACAGAGTTAGGTTACATAGCGGCAAGTGCGCCGGCGGACAATAGCGCCGTCGTGAGCCAGCCCTTAACATACGACAGCACGCTTGAAGCCGCGGTGCGTCAATTCCAAACTGACCATAGTCTTAAAGCCGATGGTGTGATTGGTGCGGGCACTATGGCGGCGCTCAATGTGCCCTACTCGCAACGGGTCGATCAGATCCGTATTAACCTTGAGCGTGCGCGCTGGTTATCGGCAAACTTGCCCGCCAATTATCTTATCGTCAACTTGGCAGGTTACGAGCTGTTACTCTTTAAAGACAACAGCTTAAGCTGGCGAACCGACATTATCATCGGCAAAATTAACGCTAAAACACCGCTGTTTAAATCCAAGCTAAAATACCTGGTTGTCAATCCCACTTGGACTGTGCCCCGCAGCATCTCCACTGAGATCATCAATCACTTACGTAAAGATCCCGATTATTTACAGAAGAAACACTTTAAAGTGGTCGAAGGCTCGGGCACGCCCGTGGATGCAAGCGGTATCGATTGGCACAGTATGACCGGCAAAAACTTTCCCTACTGGTTTGTGCAGGACCCGGGTGAAGATAACTCACTGGGTTTAGTTAAGTTTATCTTCCCTAACCAATACTCGATTTATCTGCACGATACGCCAGCTAAAAATCTGTTTGAACAAACGGATAGGGCCTTCAGTCATGGCTGTATTCGAGTCAAAGATCCACTCGTACTGGCGGATAAATTGCTGAGTGCCAATGCCAATTGGTCAAGTAACACGCTCAGTAGCAAATTGAGTGAGGGAAAAACGGAAAACCTGTTCTTAGATGAACCCTTAGACATTTTGATCATGTATTGGACCGTCACCTTAAAGGACGGGAAAATCAAGTTTTACAATGACGTATACAAACGGGATCCGGTACTTATCGAGGCGTTAAACCGCCCAACCTATGAGGGTGTGTTAGCCGATGATGGTTTGCTCAACACCATGGAGTAAGCGCCGATAATCGCGGCATTTGATACAAGTTGTTTGCTCAATCCACAGCGCTGCGTTGCCCAATAGCAAGACGAGGGCAGCGCGGCACGTCCCCGCTTCACCAGAGCCTTTACGTCTCGCGCTTACATCAATAATATCAATAGTTTGAACTGAAGCCGCTCGAGCGAGTGGCAACAAGAATTGACAAAAAAATCAGACTAACCACGCCGCAATCTTTACCTTTACGTAAACTTCATATATCTTGCATAAAAATGATTAACTAAGGTGCCTGAATGAGCGCAACTAACACGCCACAAACGACTTATTCGATCAGTGATCTCTCTAAAGAGTTTGATATCACGACCCGAAGCATTCGTTTTTACGAAGACCAAGGCTTACTTAAGCCAAAACGTCGCGGTCAAACCCGTATTTACAGTCTCAAAGACAGGGTTCGACTCAAACTTATCCTGCGCGGCAAGCGCCTTGGGTTTTCTCTCGCAGAAACCCGTCGCCTGTTCGAACTCTACGATGCTGACAAAAGCAGCACCACTCAGCTCAATACCATGCTTGCCCTAGTGGAAGAGAAAAAATCCGCACTGCAGCAGCAAATGGACGACATTAAAGTGGTACTGATGGAGCTGAATTCAGCCGAGCAACAATGCCGCCTCGCCCTAGAAGAAAGCAAGGCCAAGGCCTAATTCCTTCGAGGGTTGCGAGCATAGCATTAATCAACACCTCAGTTGGTACGACCGCGTGACAGGGATAAATCACGCACTGTAAGACGGTTTTAAAGACTCAAGCACCTAATAATCATAAAAATATAAATTAGAACCTAAGATAGGACACAAGCAATGAACTCACTCTACACCAGTCTCAATTTTGGCCTAGGCGAAGAAGTCGATATGCTGCGCGATGCGGTGCAAGATTTCGCTAAACACGAAATCGCCCCCATTGCCGCTAAAGTCGACCACGACAACGCCTTCCCTAACGAAATTTGGCCCGTGCTCGGTGGAATGGGGCTCTTAGGTGTTACTGTGCCTGAGGAATACGGCGGAGCAAACATGGGCTATCTTGCCCACGTGGTCGCTATGGAAGAGATTTCCCGCGCCTCGGCCTCTATCGGATTAAGTTACGGCGCCCACTCTAACCTGTGCGTCAATCAAATTAACCGCAACGGTAATGCAGAGCAAAAAGCCAAGTACCTACCAAAGCTGGTCAGCGGTGAACATATCGGCGCTCTGGCAATGAGTGAGCCCAATGCAGGGTCAGATGTGGTTTCTATGAAGCTGCATGCCCGTAAAGAAGGCGACCGCTATATCCTCAATGGCAACAAAATGTGGATCACCAACGGTCCCGATGCCAATACCTATGTCATTTATGCCAAAACCGACTTAACCAAAGGCGCACACGGCATCACGGCCTTTATCGTTGAGCGTGGTTTTAAAGGTTTCAGCCAAGCGCAAAAACTCGACAAACTGGGGATGCGCGGTTCAAACACTTGTGAACTGGTGTTTGAAGATGTCGAAGTGCCAGAGGAAAACATTCTCGGCGGCCTCAACAATGGCGTCAAAGTGCTGATGAGCGGCTTAGATTACGAGCGCGTCGTGCTGTCAGGCGGCCCACTGGGGATCATGAACGCCTGTATGGACATCGTCGTGCCTTATATCCACGAGCGTGAGCAATTTGGTAAATCCATCGGTGAATTCCAATTAGTACAAGGCAAATTAGCCGATATGTACACCGGCATGAACGCCGCTAAAGCCTATGTGTATAGCGTGGCGAAATCCTGCGATCGCGGTGAAACCACCCGCAAAGACGCAGCGGGCGCCATTCTTTACAGCGCGGAGCTGGCGACCAAAATGGCACTGGATGCCATTCAATTGCTCGGCGGTAACGGTTACGTCAACGAGTATGCCACTGGCCGCTTACTGCGCGATGCCAAACTCTATGAGATCGGTGCTGGCACCTCAGAAATTCGCCGTATGCTGATTGGCCGTGAGCTCTTTAACGAATCGAAATAAGCAGCCAAGGGCGAGCGGCGCATGACGAGCTTTAGCCTTTCATGCCCCTCGCCCAGCGAGCCAACTGATACTGAGTTACCGCTTTATAAGGACAATCAAAGTGACGCAATTAAGCAGTCGTATCAACGCCCGTAGCGATGAATTTAAAGCCAAATCCGACGATATGGCCGCCCTCGTGGCCGATCTCAAAACCAAACTCGCCAAAATTGAACTCGGCGGCGGCCCCGTTGCCCTAGAGCGCCATTTGGCCCGCGGTAAACTCCTGCCCCGTCAACGGGTTGAGAAACTCCTCGACGCAGGTTCGCCCTTTTTAGAATTGTCGCAATTTGCGGCATTTGAAGTCTATGACGAAGAAGTGCCCGCCGCAGGGATTATCGCCGGTATCGGCCGAGTGAGCGGCGTAGAATGCATGATTATCGCCAACGATGCCACGGTCAAAGGCGGCACTTACTACCCTATCACGGTCAAAAAACACTTAAGGGCACAGGAGATTGCCAGCCGCTGTCATCTGCCCTGTATCTATTTAGTCGACTCGGGCGGCGCTAACTTGCCCCGTCAGGATGAAGTGTTCCCCGATCGCGACCATTTCGGCCGGATTTTTTACAACCAAGCGCAAATGTCTGCCAAGGGTATTCCGCAAATTGCGGTGGTGATGGGTCTGTGTACCGCGGGCGGCGCCTATGTCCCTGCCATGGCCGATGAATCTATTATCGTTAAAGAACAAGGCACTATCTTCTTAGCGGGTCCGCCGTTAGTGAAAGCTGCGACCGGTGAAGAAGTCAGCGCCGAAGAACTCGGCGGCGCCGACGTACACACTAAAATTTCAGGTGTTGCGGATCACTTAGCCCAAAACGATGAGCATGCCTTAGAGCTTGCCCGCCGCGCAGTGCTGCGTCTGAATCATCAAAAACAAATCAACAGTTTACTGAGCCCGGTTAAGCCACCTAAGTTTGATATCAGCGAACTCTACGGCATCGTCGGCACCGATCTGAAAAAGCCCTTCGATGTGAAAGAAGTGATCGCCCGCATCGTCGACGACTCCGATTTCGATGAGTTTAAGGCCAACTATGGCGCAACCCTAGTTTGTGGTTTTGCCCGTATTCACGGCTATCCCGTGGGGATTGTGGCTAACAACGGCATTTTATTCTCAGAATCTGCCCAAAAAGGCGCGCACTTTATCGAGCTGTGCTGCCAGCGCAAGATCCCGCTGCTGTTCCTGCAAAACATCACCGGCTTTATGGTGGGTAAAAAGTACGAACACGAAGGTATCGCTAAGCACGGCGCCAAGATGGTAACCGCAGTCTCCTGCGCCAATGTACCTAAATTCACTGTGATTATCGGTGGCAGCTACGGCGCGGGTAACTACGGTATGTGCGGCCGCGCCTTCGAACCAACCATGATGTGGATGTGGCCCAATGCGCGCATCTCTGTAATGGGTGGCGAGCAAGCCGCTGGCGTATTAGCGACAGTGCGCCGCGACGGTTTAGCCCGTAAAGGTGAAGAATGGTCTGCTGAGGATGAAAAAGCCTTTAAAGCACCGATTATTGCCCAATACGATAAAGAGGGTCATCCCTACCATGCCAGCGCCCGCCTGTGGGATGACGGCATTATCGACCCGGCGCAAACCCGTGATGTGGTGGGCCTTGCCCTGTCAGCCGCATTAAATGCCCCTATCGAAGACACCCGCTTCGGCGTCTTCCGTATGTAACGCATCTTGCGATGCCTTACGTATCACTCATAGAGGGAATTACAATGACTGACACACAACACCAGACCACTAGCACTCAATCCTTAGCTCATTTGCAGCACGCCTTAGGCCATTTGCAACATGTAAGTTACGCGCTGAATAATGGCGTGGGCGAGTTAATCCTTAACCGCGCTGAAGTGCACAACGCCTTCGATGAGGTGATGATCAGCGAAATGATCGCTGTCCTCGGTTATTTTGCCGAGCACAAAGACTGCAAACTCTTGGTATTAAAAGCCAATGGCAAAAACTTCAGCGCAGGCGCCGACTTAAACTGGATGCGCAAACAAGCCAAGATGGATTTTGATCAAAACCTGAATGACGCCAAGGCGCTGGCTAAGCTGATGCAGGATTTAGATACCTTTCCAAAACCCACTATCGCCTTAGTCCAAGGGGCAGCTTTTGGCGGCGCGCTTGGGTTAATTTGCGCCAGTGATATTGCCATCGCCACCGAGCGCACAAGTTTCTGCCTAAGCGAAGTCAAACTTGGGCTGATCCCTGCGGTGATTAGCCCCTACGTTGCCCGCGCCATGGGTAATCGCGCCTCACGCCGCTATATGCTGACCGCGGAGCGTTTTGATGCGCAAACGGCGCTCAAACTCAATGTTATCCATGAGATAAACGACGATTTAGCGGCCGCAGCAAAGCCCATTATCACCGCGCTACAGGCCAACAGTCCGCAGGGTATGGCATGGGTAAAGACCCTACTCGCCCGCCTCGAAGATGGCGTGATAGACCAAGATACGATTGATTACACCAGCGAGCGCATCGCCCGCATTCGGGTATCTGATGAAGGCCAAGAAGGTTTAAACGCCTTTTTTGAGAAACGTCAGCCGAACTGGCACACGCCAACAGATACTCAAGGAGTTCTTTGATGTTGACTAACAGCATGTTCACTAAGCTTTTAATTGCTAACCGTGGTGAAATTGCCTGCCGCATTATCAAAACCGCGCAGGCCATGGGCGTTCGCACCGTTGCTTTATATTCCGATGCCGATAAAAACGCCCGCCATGTTGCCATGGCTGACGAATCGTTTTACTTAGGTGGCAGCGCCCCTGCGGATTCTTACCTCAAGGGCGACTTGATTATTGAAATCGCCAAAAAAGCTCAGGCGCAAGCCATTCACCCAGGTTATGGCTTCTTATCGGAAAACGCCGACTTTGCCCGCAAGTGTGAGGCGGCCGGAATCGTGTTTGTTGGCCCTGGCAGCGATGCTATCGATGCTATGGGTAGCAAGAGCGCCGCCAAAGCTATTATGACGGCGGCGCAAGTGCCTTTAGTGCCGGGTTACCATGGCGACGATCAAACCGACGCCACCCTCAAGGCCGAAGCCTTAAAAATCGGCTTCCCGATGCTGATTAAAGCCGCCTACGGTGGCGGTGGCAAAGGCATGCGTATCGTTGAGCATGAAGGCGAAATCATGGACGCCATCAACTCGGCGCGCCGTGAAGCGGCCTCCTCCTTCGGTAACGATAAGTTATTGATGGAGCGTTATTTACGCCAGCCTCGCCATGTCGAAGTCCAAGTGTTTGCCGATACCTTTGGCAATGCGATTTACTTATCGGATCGCGACTGTTCGATTCAGCGCCGCCATCAAAAAGTGGTCGAAGAAGCACCAGCACCCGGTTTAAGTGATGAACTGCGCGCCCAAATGGGTGAAGCCGCCGTAGCGGCCGCCAAGGCCATCGATTATGTCGGCGCGGGAACCGTTGAATTCCTGTTAGATACCGACAATAGCTTCTACTTTATGGAGATGAATACCCGTCTGCAGGTAGAGCATCCTGTGACCGAAATGGTGACGGGTCAAGACTTAGTCAAATGGCAGTTAATGGTCGCCAGTGGTCAACCTTTACCGCTCAAACAGGACGAAGTGCGTATCCATGGACACGCCTTTGAGGTGCGTATTTACGCCGAAGATCCGCAAAATGAGTTTTTACCCGCCAGCGGTAAGCTCAATTTCCTGCGCGAGCCCGAGCAAAGCAAATACGTGCGTATCGATTCCGGCATCCGTGAAAACGATGTGATCAGTAACTTCTACGATCCTATGATAGCCAAGCTCATCGTGTGGGATGAGTCGCGTCCACGTGCGCTACAGCGTCTAGTGCATGCCCTCGAGTCCTACCAAATCAGCGGGCTTAAGCACAATATTGAATTTTTGGCGAATATTGCCGAGCATCCTGCCTTTGCCAAGGCGGATTTTAGCACCGACTTTATCAACCGTTACGGCGACGCGCTGATTGGCAGTGCTTCGAGCGAAACCGATACAGCTATCGCTTTTGCCGCGCTGTATCAAGTACTTGCCCGTAAAGAAGCCGCCAAGGCACAGGCCATTAACAGCGCCGATCCTTACTCGCCTTGGGGCCAAGTCAGTGGCTTTAGACTCAACAGTGTCAGCCAGCATACTATTGCCCTGCTCGACGATGCCCACGAGTTACAACAATTAGTGCTATTAGACTTTGGCGATCACTACCAATTATCCCAAGCCGCAGCAGAGGGCCAAGTGAGCAAGTCCCTGAGTGGTGAGCTTAAGCAGGATTTACTGTTAGCCGAAATCAACGGCCACAAGAGTAAAGTACCTGTCAGCGCTCAGGGCGATGATTTTACGCTGTTTTTACCCTCAGGCAGTTATCACTTCAGGGCGGTAAAAACCCAAGTGGTTGAGGCCGAATCCAGCAATGAAGATAAACTCAAGGCCCCGATGAACGGCACAGTCGTGACCCACTTAGTGGAAGTCGGTGCTGAGGTGAAGGCGGGACAAGGACTACTGGTGATGGAAGCGATGAAGATGGAATACACCATCGAAGCGCCCTTCGACGGTATTGTTACCGAGTTCTACTTCAAGGCGGGCGAGTTAGTGAGCGATGGCGCCGTGCTGCTCCATGTTGAGCCCAAAGCCCAGAGCGAGGAAGCCTAAATGTCTGCGCTGGATCTTACGAACTTAAGCTCGACCTCGGTAAGCGCCAGCTCGGATAGGGTTAGCTTATTCGAGATGGGGCCACGTGATGGCTTGCAGAATGAAGCCGCCGTCCCAACACAGGCCAAAGTCGCCTTGATTGAATCCCTCGCCGATGCGGGCGTGAAGCGAATTGAAGCAGGCAGCTTTGTGTCACCCAAATGGGTGCCACAAATGGCCGATAGTGGCGAAGTATTGCGCCAAATTCGCCGTCAAGCGGGCGTGGTTTACAGCGCCCTCACCCCCAATGTCAAAGGTTTAGAGCTGGCGCTGGATGCAAAAGCTTCCGAAGTCGCTATCTTTGGTGCGGCGTCACAAAGCTTTAGCCAACGCAATATCAACTGTTCGATTGAAGAGTCGATTGAACGCTTTATCCCGTTGATGGACATAGCAAAAGCCGCCAATATCCCAGTGCGTGGCTATGTGTCCTGCGTTTTAGGTTGCCCCTATGAAGGGGAAATCGCGGCGAGCGAAGTGGCAAGAGTGTCTGAAATCCTTTACAAAATGGGCTGTTACGAAATTTCGCTCGGCGACACTATCGGTGTAGGCACGCCGTTAAAAGCCCGTAAAATGCTGCAAGCCGTGATGGAGCGAGTCCCGGTTGAACAGCTCGCCCTGCACTTCCACGACACCTATGGCCAAGCATTAGCCAATATTACCGCCTGCCTCGACTTAGGTGTGCGCAGCTTTGATGCCTCAGTGGCGGGCCTAGGTGGTTGCCCGTATGCAAAAGGCGCATCGGGCAATCTAGCGAGTGAAGACTTGGTCTATATGCTCCACGGGCTCGGTTTGAAGACAGGTATCGATTTAGAAAAACTGGCATTAGCGGGTTTTGGGATCAGCAAACAATTAAATCGTCTTAATGGCTCTAAAGTCGCCAATGCAATCTTGCAGGGCGCTAAAGCCTAGACTCAAGCGTCGAGGCGCTAAACATACCTAGCGCCTTGGGGACTGAATAACAGTAAAAGGACATCAAAATGGCAGGACTCAATAAAGTCGTCAGCAGCTATGAAGAAGCGTTAGCAGGTTTATCCGATGATATGACCATTATGGTTGGCGGTTTTGGCCTGTGTGGTATTCCTGAAGGCTTAATCAATCAAATGGTTAAGATGGGCGTTAAGGGCTTAACCGCCATTTCAAACAACGCTGGTGTGGATGATTTCGGTCTGGGCTTATTGTTAAAACATCGCCAGATTTCGACCATGATCGCCTCCTACGTAGGTGAGAACGCCACCTTCGAACAGCAAATGCTCTCGGGCGAACTGAATGTGATTTTAACGCCACAGGGCACGCTGGCGGAAAAAATCCGCGCGGGCGGCGCAGGTATTCCAGCATTCTTTACCGCCACAGGCTACGGTACCCCCGTGGCGGAAGGTAAAGAAACCCGTGAAATCAAAGGCCGTCACTATGTGTTAGAAGAATCTCTGACCGCCGATTTTGCCCTCGTTCGCGCTTGGAAGGCCGATACTATGGGTAACTTAGTGTTCCGCAAAACCGCCGCTAACTTTAACCCTATGATGGCGACTGCGGGCAAAATCACGGTAGTAGAAGCCGAGTTTATTGTAGAGCCGGGCGAGCTCGATCCTGATCATATCCATACTCCCGGCATTTATGTTGATCGCGTCATCCAAGGCAAGTTCGAGAAACGTATCGAGCAGCGCACGGTAAAAGCGGCGAAATAAGAAACGCGAACGATTAACAACGCAAGCTAAAGCGACAGAGTCTTAGCTCAAACTAGAGCCCCAAGTAAAAGCACAAAAAATTGAGGCCAATAGCGGCTCTAGGTAAAGGAAGGATAAAGATCATGGCATTATCAAGAGAACAACTGGCACAGCGCGTTGCCAAAGAATTACAAGACGGCTACTACGTCAACCTCGGTATTGGCATTCCCACGCTCGTGGCCAACTACATTCCCGCAGGCATGGAAGTGATGCTGCAATCGGAAAATGGCCTGCTCGGCATGGGTGAGTTTCCGACGGAAGAAACCATAGATCCGGATTTAATCAACGCCGGCAAACAAACCGTTACCGCGGTAAAAGGTGCCTCGTTTTTCTCCTCCGCCGAAAGCTTTGCCATGATCCGTGGCGGCCATGTGGACTTAACCGTACTCGGCGCCTTTGAGGTCGATGTGAATGGTTCCATCGCCTCATGGATGATCCCAGGCAAGCTTATCAAGGGCATGGGCGGCGCAATGGATTTAGTTGCGGGTGCGGAAAATATTATCGTGACTATGATGCACGCCGATAAGTACGGCAACTCTAAGCTGTTACCCGTGTGTGAATTGCCCCTCACAGGCTACGGCTGTATCAAACGTGTTGTTACCGATTTAGCCTTTATCGAGATTAAAGACGGCGCCTTCCATCTGTTAGAACGCGCCCCCGGTGTCAGCGTTGAAGAAATTGTTAGCAAAACCGCTGGCAAATTAATCGTGCCAGACCATGTACCAGAGATGGTGTTTTAAGCGTTTTTAAACCTAAGTATTAATGACGTCTTAGCTCCTAGCGTTCGATGCATTAACTTATTTGATTCAAGTAAGCCCAGAATATAAATCTGGGCTTTTTACTACTTTGCTTAATCCATTGAACCTGACGAGTGCAACAGCACTTATGCTCTGGCGACACGCCGTAAACCTACCCTTGGGGGCTCAACGAAAAAATCCCTTTTTTCGATGGTCGCCAACGCATCAGCGCTGTTTGCTGCAATGCTCTACGTATTCCCCCCTGCTTTACAAATCGTGTGCATGGGTGACTTGTATAGCCGTTTTACTTCACGGTTAGCCACCTTATATGCAGTTAAGGTAAACTCGCCGCAGCCTAAATACTAAGGATGCTCAAGTTGTTAGCTAAATATCTTAATGTTGGTGAGAAATAAGTCTCATACTAAACTGTCAATTAACCCTGCTCGAACCGTTTAAGATTAAACGTGGCCAAAAATACAGATTCATATTAGTTGCTACTACCAACTCCAAACCAAGCTACAACTGAGTATTAAAGTATCGCACTCGTTGTAACTCACTTCGGGACATTTCCGAGTTTAAGCCTTAACTCTAACTCGTCAGTTTCGGATAAAAATTTCTATGGATTAACGCCAAGTACTATGGCAGTTTGTAAGTTGCATGTTGCTTCGCCTTGTTTGCCTTTAGTCGTGATAGAAAGCCTCAGACACATAGAAATCGCAGAAAGATTTGATATCTTCCTTATTGTCGGACTCAATAGCTCTGGCTCGCAGTTTATAGCCACGCACAATTCGGCTGTTGTTTTCAATGGCGAACTGAATCATCAAATCATTGCTGCTTAAATCAAGCTTCTCTAATTCAGATTTAGCTGACTCCGCATTACTTTCAGTGAAAAAACTTTCCTTTATTTGCATATCTGGCTCAATACGCAATTCTCTATGTTCGCACAGCAATTTCTCTTCAGTAGCTTCCGCATAAAGAGAGAACAAGATGGCTATGACAGCTAAAAACTTCATCACAGTTCCTTAGGCATAACGCCCGCAGCACAGGCAAAAATGTAGCGCAGCGGAGTTTTTGTCCTTGTGCCTGCGTTTGTTAGGCGCTATTCGTGTTGCAAATAGAACCATTCTATTTCGTCCATTATTAGATCACCCGGGTCATCGCCCCTTTCTTTGATATAAAGCATCTCTTCCAGTTTATCTTTTGTTATAAATAGGATCACTTTTCCTTCTTCAGAAAAAATCGTATTTCTCTTGATGTGGGCCTGGCTTTCAGGCTCCTTGTTCGAACAGATTATTCCGAGGCGGCCCATAGCCTTATTGAGGTAATTCCTAGTCTGATTTACTTCTTCCTTTCCTATCTCAGTTTTGTCGTAGTTCTTAAACTCAAATAGTATTAACCTAGCCTCAAGTTCTCGATATATTTTTGCCCAAACATTGTCTCCCAGATCCTGTCTATTCGGGAAAACGGCATCCCTCCTGTCGATTCCCGAATACGATCTTGGTTGTATTTTGGGTTGTGATAAAGGGGGCACAAAAAGAAACGTCAGTATTTCTGTGCAGATTTCCTCGAATTCTGACCAGCCTTCTCTACCTGGAGGAACGGCACTTAACCGCGTTACCATGTCGGCGATCTGTGTCATTGATCACCTCTACCACCAAAAAATCTTTCGACCAATTGGGGGTATTTCAATATAAGTTGCTTTAACTTAACCCCGTCAACAACAGTAATAGAAGTTCTCTTTTCTTTTTCATTATATTCCAACCACTCACGAGCTGTTGATGTCAGCTGGCCATTGGTTATCAATACACCGTTTACATCCAAGCTTCTATCTTCTAGATAGTAGCTTAGCTGTTTAAGAGAACTAATGTCGGCACGCGAATTCTTATTGTATTTTACTTCTATTGCCCAGTAGATATAGCTGATACCACCGAAAGGGTTTCGTGTTTTTGTTTTTGCGGAGATATCAAAACCCATATCTCGACCAAAATGCTGATGTTCGATATCGAAGAACCTTAATTTTCTTAGAAGCTCTACTATTAGAAGCTCAAAATCCATCGGGTCCAAAATATCGAAATTTACTTTCGGCAAGTTTGAAAGATAAGTAACAAGTTTCTCAATAGACTTTTCTGAGTACTCTTTGATAGAGCTGCTATAACTTTGATTTTCGATAAAGAACGAAACCTGATCATTCAAGGAAGGTAAGAACCTCCGCCTCCCTAAGTAAACAGGAATCACAAGAATATTCCGGCTTTTCAGCTTATATCTTATATTTTTATTTATCTCGCGATGAATCCATTTGCTCTCGTAATCATGCTCAGGCATCAACAGCAATACAACATCTGACGATTCCACGTTGTAAAGAACATGGTGCAACCATTCTTCAGCAAGCTCAGCCTCAAAAATATCATAGACAGGGTTCAGCCCATGACTACGAAGCCTCTCCGCTAAATCATCGGCAAATTCCCTCTCACTGTATGTGCTCGAAATAAATATTCTATTCATTAATTACTCATTGTGATGTATTGATCTCGCCTAACGCCGCCAGCACGCGCGTCTTTGTAGTGAAGGCGGAACCGCAACGAAAAAGACGTCGCTGTGCCTGGCCTTGTTAGCCATTGAATGCACTTAGGCCAATAGGTGCAAACCTGCAACGCTGCTGACTCCGATAGCCCATATTGTTTCAAAAGCAGAGCTTAAAAAAATACGAGTACGAGCAGTTAATGTTTTTACCATAGACACCTCCTTATCACTGTTGTCGTTGGCCAAAGGAACCAGACGGATACTTACGTAACGCAGCAAAATTAATAGCAGGGCTATGGAGCCAACAATCGTCAGGGGAATTGAACCCCCACCTATTACCCCTATTGGACTAAATGCACTCTCCTCTTTATAACTTCGTAGCTCGTCAGCCTGCCCCGATTGGTGCGTTGCAAACCGGACAATGGCGAAAACGGGGGTTGACCCGTGTGGTAGATGATTTTTTGCGTTTCGAGTCCCAGCAACCCGGGCAATACAAGCCGTCATCCCCTTCGAACTGGTAGCACCCCCATTTTCTCCCCGTAGGTTTTTCGTCAGCTGGCAATGCTGTTTTCTTCAATAAAGCATTCTCTTCTTGAAGCGCGGCAATCTGCTCCTTGAGCGATGCAGCTTCTAGCTTCAGATCTGCAAGTTCGCCTGACAAGTCTGCAAGCAACCCTTTGAACTCAGCATCTTCGATATTCTTTGAAATCTCTCGCAAACGCTTAGCCAGCGTTATTGATGTACTTATCGTTGTAATGATGTCCACTAATTACTCCGTTTTAACTGGCTAACTATCGCCTAAACGGCGAGCAACTTGTTGCGAGTCCTGCGGCCGAAGGCCGCATTGTTTAAGGCGCTTGTTATGAGTTGTTTTGCAGCAGGATTGTTTCACTGAAATCACTCTTGAATGCATCCAATTCATAAGGCTCGCCTGCTTTATCAAGGTACAACGAAAATAGCACTGGTTTTCCATCATCATCTATCAGTTCAAACTCTGCACAAGCTGCACCAAATCTCCGCTCAGAATGATTGATTCCAATCTTTAAGCTGCCCATCCTGCCATCATCCATTGATTCCACTAATAATGATTTTGCGTCATACGGTAGTTCTGCACGCACAAATAGTTCATTTAGGATTTGAGCTTCAACGGTCGTTGGGGTTCGCATATTCAAAACTCATAACATGTTATTCGTGCGCATGCGCGTTTACCTTGTTAGACCAGTGAAAACGCGCACGGTTAACTATCTGTATGTAAAGAACTTATCAGCTTTCTGCCAAATACACCATCTGGAAAAACGCGCATGCGCGTTTTCCAAACCTATTAACTAAAATTCAGTTACTATATTCACCTGATTTTATAGAGTTTTATTTATTGCGGATGGAATTAGTGCGCACTGATTTTGTCTCAAAATCATACCAAAACACCTAAATTTAAATACGACTGTATACCCATACATTGTTAGCCGATTTCTGGTAAGGCCAAACATAGGCAAATAGATAAGAATATGTATGGCAGCAGGTATGGGAATTTTCGATTGAGCTAACGAGCCGAAACACGGAATGGGGCAAAAGCTTTTAGCCAGATGAATAGTTCAATGGTCGTTAAAATTGCCATTGTTGCAACAGTGACCGTTGGCGGCATGGATGCCGCCGTCGAGCCTATAGGGACATATTCACGGCGTGTCACTGGGGAAACAATGACAATTCATCCTACACACCTGACGACAAACTTATCTCGCTTTGGGGCATAATGGGTTTAGAAATAGCAGCGTACCTATGAGCTCGCTGCCATTTTAATATGAGACTTTATTACCTCCCCACTCTTAATAAACGCAGTCACAAACATATGGGTGATTATGTTGCAACCACAGGGAACGGCGGATTGAAGATGCGGCCGATGACGTGTTAACCCACACATTAACCAGAATACAAACGAGAGGACAAAGGATGTACCAGATTGCGATTGTGATATTTGATGAATTTACCGATATCGATTTCTTTTTAATGCGCGATATTCTCGGCCGCACAACAACCGATTGGACAGTCAAAGTGCTAGGCACCCAACCTAGCCACAGGTCGAGTTTGGGCATGACGGTAGAAACCCATGGTCATGTCGCGCAAGTCGCCGATGCTGACGTGGTATTATTCAGCAGTGGCTACAAAGGCGTACCTGGCGCACTTGCCGATTCTGAGTTTATGTCGGCCCTTAAATTAGATCCCTCGCGGCAATTACTTGGCAGTATCTGTGCGGGCTCATTCTTCTTTGCCAAGTTAGGCTTACTCGACAATATTTCGGCGACGACGCATCCCGATGCCAAACCCGCATTGGTGGCCATGGGGGTGGAGGTGGAAGACTGCGCTCTGGTGATCAATGGCAATATTGCCACTGCGGGAGGTTGTCTGTCCTCACTCTATTTAACGGGTTGGGTAGCGGAGCGTTTATTTGACAGTACAAAGCGCCGCGAAATTCATCGGCAACTGATCCCAGCTGGCCAAGCCGATGTTTTTGACGCTTTAATCGAATCCTCGATTGCCTCAGCGATTCGCTAACACAGCTCCTCAGGATAAAAGGCCTTCAATAATGACACTCAAAGCACTACTCAATCAGTTAAAAACCGAGCACAAGCTCACCAGCGCAGCCGAACTGGCAGCGCTATTGGCGCAAGATGAAGCGCTAGTCCAGCAGATCAAACAGGCGGATGCGCAGTATTGGGTCAACTTTAGCAAGCAGACCTTTGATGGTTGGTACTGCATCGCTACGCCATCGAATGCCAGCTACCATGTGTACTATCAAGAGCGTGGGCAACATTGCTGGGAAGAAGAAGTATTTAGCAATCAGTACTTGGCCATAGCCACCGCGATATTTGCTTCAGGACTGTTCCATGCTGAATAAAGGCATCAGTGCTAAGTCTTAATAATATTTGATAAATCTAGCGGCATAACAATTAATGCCAAGGCTTTATGCCTAAACCCGATTCAAACCCCGTAACAAAGCCATCAATCTGCCGCCACTTACTATATTGATGGCTTTTCATCTAAATCACTTACTGTTAAGGTGATGTTTTTATAAGCAATTGACGTTCAACTTCTACACGTCAATGGCAGCGGAGCATTCACTATGGATTGGTTACTGATCGCCCTCGCTGGCTTGCTCGGCGGCATGTTAAATGCGGTGGCGGGTGGTGGCAGCTTTATCACCTTATTTGCCCTTGTGTTTGTGGGCGTACCGCCACTGTTGGCTAACGCGACGGGCACTGCCGCCCTGCTCCCCGGCTACCTTGCCAGTGCCTGGCGTTTTCGAAAAGAGATTGAATATCCTGCAAATCTTAATCTAAAAACCCTGTGCCTGATCGCCATTGCGGGCGGATGCCTAGGCGCGGCGATTCTGCTAAGCACCAGCGAGCAAGTGTTCGCTAATCTCGTCCCTTGGCTGATTTTGCTGGCCACACTCGCCTTTATTGGTGGACCTTGGTTACTGAAAAAACGCTTAGCGAATGCCAGTATCACCCGTGAGAATACCGTCAAGCCACTGACAGCAATGATGATTCTCTTCATCGTTTGTATTTACGGCGGCTATTTTAACGGGGGATTAGGGATTATTTTACTCGCCACCTTTGGGTTACTCGGCCAAACCCAATTACATGGGATGAACGGGCTTAAAAATTTACTCTCCGCCCTACTCACCACCATTGCCGTGGTGATTTACGCCCTAGGTAATCTGATTGACGGGCAATATCTATTACTGCTTGCCATTATGGCGATTATTGGCGGCTATCTTGGCGCCGCGCTGGCTTATCGCATACCTCAATCCCTGTTGCGGGGTTTTATTGTGCTTGTCGGTTTCGCCATGAGTGTGGGATTTTTTATGCGTTAACCCCTTTGCGTTAGCCTAAAATATCTCAACCTCAAGAGTCATGTATTGGCAGACTACCTGCTTAATAGAAATCTAGGGACTGGGCAAAATAAGGAAGCTTGATGGGCTTTATTGCAATTAGACAAGCACAGATAACAGACCTTAACGCCATGGCTAACTTACTGTTGCAGCTGGGTTACAGTGCCAGCGAGGCACAATTACATCAATATCTCGATGCTCCTAAAAGATCGGATGAAATCTATCTCGCCGAGTCTGAGGGATTTGTGGTTGGGTTGATAAGTATAGGGCGTGTTGGCGTTTCAGGGTTATTTTTGCAGCTATTTGGCTGACGTTTATGCAAGGCAAAGTCCGTGCAGTGTAGTTATTCTACATAAACGGACGATAACGCGGCAGAAACGCCAGCCAAATGCTGCCCGAAGGGTTCGCCTGGCAAGCACTTGCTCTTACTTTCAGTCATAAGAGCCGCTCGTCATTTGAGTAGGATAACTACACATCATTCCTCGTTTCGCGAGCACGAGCTTGCCAGAACCAACAAAATTTAATCTCGAAACGTCAACACGCCCTAATCTTTTTGATTATTTTCCATCACAGCAGCAAATCTGCCGCATTACCGCCTTAGTGGTGGCTGAAGCGAGTCGAGGTTTAGGTGTGGGGACGCAACTGATTGACTTTGCCAAAGACAGAGCAAGTAAGCGGGGTTGTCACCAGCTTGAGGTCACCACCTCTATACGCCGCGAGCAGACCCAAGCCTACTATGAGTCCATTGGCTTTGAGAAAACCTCCTTTCGCTATATTCAAGCCGTTGACGTTAGCACAAAGTGATTTAGCCCAAATAAAATAGGCGCTTAAGTAAACTTAAGCGCCTATTTTGGCTAAGCGTTCGCGTGGGATTAATCCTGCGCCAACTCCTTATCTAATTGTTGGGCAATCGCTTCTGGCGAGCCGCTGTTACGGGCAAAGAGACCGTAGGCGGTTGGGATCACAAAGATAGTGAACAAGGTCGCCAGCATAATACCCGAAAGTACCACCACACCAATCACGAAGCGGGTTTCCGCCCCCGCACCAGCGGCCAATACCAGAGGTACGGCGCCTGCGGCAGTGGTAATCCCCGTCATTAGGATGGGGCGCAAACGCTGACAAGAGGCTTGAATAATGGCGCGGTCGAAATCGACGCCCTTATCCCGTAACTGGTTGGCAAATTCGACGATAAGAATACCGTTTTTCGCCGCAAGGCCCACCAGCATAATAATCCCAATCTGGCTGTAGATATTGAGACTCTGGCCCGTAAACCACAGCCCAATCAAGGCGCCAACTGTGGCAAGCGGTACCGTCAGCATGATCACCATAGGGTGAATATAGCTTTCGAACTGCGCCGCTAATACTAGGAATACAATCCCCAGCGCCAGCAGGAACACAAAGTACATTGAGCTGCCAGACTCTTGATAATCCAAAGATTGTCCCTTGTAGCTGATCACCGCTTCCGCAGGCAGGTAAGCACGCGCCACTTGATTGA
This sequence comes from Shewanella sp. GD04112, assembly GCF_029835735.1. NCBI lineage: Bacteria > Pseudomonadati > Pseudomonadota > Gammaproteobacteria > Alteromonadales > Shewanellaceae > Shewanella > Shewanella sp. GD04112. The sequence continues at coordinate 1,974,281 of NZ_JAOEAL010000001.1, read as the reverse complement.
GGTAATCCAGCGCCTCACCTAGGCTATAACCATCCGCCAAGCTGGCCTCAATGGTAATCGCCCGCATACGGTTATAACGGTTAAGGGAGCTGGCATCGGCAAACTCTTCGACCGTGACTAAGTTTGATAGCGGGATCAGCTCCTTGGTCCGTTCGGAGCGAACATAGATATTTTGCAGATCGGCCGCAGTATTTTGGTTACTGCGCTCCCCTTCCACAATCACATCATACTCTTCGCCATCACGCATAAAGGTGGTGACTAAACGCGAACCCAGCATCGATTCTAAGGTGCGACCGATATTGGAAATCGATACCCCAAGACTGGCCGCCCTGTCCCTGTCGATCACGACTCTAAGCTGCGGTTTGGTCTCTTTATAATCGTGGTCAAGGCCAAGCAGTTTAGGATTTTCCGCCGCCTTTTCCATCATAATGTCGCGCCAGCGGGCCAACTCTTCATAGCTTGGCCCACCAATCACAAACTGCACAGGTTTACCCACGCCACGGCCAAAGGCTTGACGCATCACAGGGAAAGCTTGCACACCGGCTAAATCCGCGAGGCGCTTGTTAATATCGCCTATCACTTCTTTCATCGGGCGACGTTGTCCCCAATCTTCGAGCACGATAATCGCCATACCATTAGAGAAGTCGGCGGCGCGGCCAAAGCCACGGGGCGCACGGATCAGCAAGCGTTTAATGTCGCCCGAGTCCACCAACGGCATTAAACGGTTTTCCACTTCGTTCATGTAGGATTCGATATATTCATAACTCGCGCCCTGCGGCCCGTTCACCATCAAAAATAACGAACCCCGGTCCTCCTGGGGCGCAAATTCCTGCGGCACTTTTTGGGCGAGCAGCACACTGCTCCCGAGCGCAATCAAGACTAATACCGACATCAGCACAGGCCTTGCCATCGCCTTCTCAAGCGAGCTTTGATAGCCACGGGAAATCCCCGTCATTATGCTATCGACCTTACGCACTAACCACGAATCCTGCGACGCGGGTTTAAGCAGCTTAGAACACATCATCGGGCTTAAGGTTAAGGCCACTATACTGGAGAAAATCACCGCCGCGCTCATGGCCACCGCAAATTCCTTAAAGAGCTTACCTAAGTCCCCTTCAAGAAAAGTGATCGGCATAAATACCGCCACGAGCACTAAGGTGGTGGCGATAACCGCAAAGGCAACTTCACGGGCGCCCAAGAATGCCGCCTTTAAGGGTGAATCCCCTTCTTCGATACGGCGGTGAATGTTTTCCAGCATCACAATCGCATCGTCGACCACCATACCGATAGCGAGGATCATCGCAAGCAGCGTCAACAGGTTGATTGTGTATCCCAGCGCATAGAGCACGATAAACGTTCCGAGCAAAGACACGGGCACGGTAATCGCGGGGATTAACATGGCGCGCACGCTGCCAAGGAACAGATAAATCACGATGATCACCAGCACCATGGCGGTGAACAGGGTTTGGTACACCTCTTTAATCGAGGCTTCGATAAACACTGAGCTGTCGTAGCTGCGTTTAATCGACATGCCAGCGGGTAAGGTTGGATTGATTTTATCGACTAAGGCGTTAACGGCGCGGGCCACTTCTAAGGTGTTGGCGGTCGACTGTTTCGATACCCCAAGACCGATCATGGCCTCCTTGTTGCCGCGGAACATGATGCGCTCTTCTTCCGAGCCAATTTCCACCTTAGCCACATCGCCAAGTTTGACTAAATAGCCGTCTTCACCTTGGGAAATCACCAAATTGGCAAAATCCTCGGCGGTGCGATAACTACGCTCTAAACGCACGGTAAAGTGACGCTCCTTGGACTCGAGCGAACCTGCGGGCAACTCAACGTTTTCAGCCCTTAACGCGGCTTCAACATCGGCCACAGTAAGGCTTCGGGATGCAAGGGCTTGTCTGTCCAGCCACACGCGCATGGCGTAAACTTTGCCACCACCAATACGGATCATCGACACCCCGTCCACCACGGACAGACGGTCGGATAAATAGCGACGGGTGTAATCGGTCAGCTCTAATGTGGTCATTTGATCCGACACTAGGTTGAGCCACATGATCACTTCATCGCCACCGTTGGCCTTTTGTACCTCTGGGGGATCGGCTTCTTCGGGTAAGTTATCTAACAGGCCTGAAATTCTGTCGCGCACATCGTTGGCCGCATCTTCAATGTTGCGGCTGATATCGAACTCTAAGGTCACCTGCGAGCGACCATCACTGCTCGATGAACTCACATGGCGAATACCTTCGACGCCACTGATCCTATCTTCAATCAGCTGGGTGATGCGGCTCTCGACCACAGCGGCACTGGCGCCGCGATAGTTGGTTTCAATCGAAACAATCGGCGGGTCGATGTTAGGGTATTCCCGCAGCGGTAACTTATCGAATGCCACCAAACCAAAGGCCACCAGCAATAGGCTAATAACCGAGGCAAATACCGGCCGTTTAACGGAAAGATCTGTCAGGATCATACGCTTGGCTCCGTATTAGCATCGGAAAGATAGCTAAACTTCTCGGCCAATTCGGTTTTGACCACATCGCCTGGGTGCACTTTGAGTAGCCCGCGGATCACCACATTTTCACCAATCTCTAAACCACCGAGGATTTCAACCCAGCCGCGGGTACGAATACCAATAGTGACTTGCTTACGCTCAATCACATTGTCTTTATTGACGCTGTAAACAAAGTGCTCTTTTTGGATCGGGATAATCGCCGACTCAGGTAGCATCAAGGCTTCGCGGCTGCGTTTGATGAGTTTCACCTTCATCAGCATGCCGGGCAGTAAACGTAAATCAGGATTTGGGATTTCGGCGCGAACAATCACAGCACGAGTGGTTGGGTTTACACGGCTATCGATAGAAATCACTTTGCCGTTAAAAATTTCATCGGGGAATGCCACGGCTTTAGCTTCGACTTGCTTGCCTGGCTGCAGGTCTTGAATAAAGCGCTCAGGCACCGAAAAGTCTAATTTAATCTTAGAGATATCATCGAGTGTGGTGATCTCCGTCCCCGGAGTCACTAAACTACCCACACTCACTTGGCGCAGGCCTAAACGACCATTAAAGGGCGCCACTATGCTGCGATCATTCAGGGAAGATTGCGCCTGCTCTAACTCGGCGCGGGCGGTATCGATTAAGGTTTGCAGGCGGTCACGCTCTAGCTCCGCCACAGTGCGACTGGTCACCAGAGAGCTGATCCGCGCTAATTCGCGCTGGTTATCGCTCACCTTCACCTGCGCCACTTTCACTTTGGCAATTTGCTCGGCATTTTGCAGTTGCACCAATAAATCACCCTTCTTGACGATATCGCCATCATCAAACTTGAGCGAAGTAACCACATCGGTGACTTTAGGCGTGATAGTCACAGACTCATAGGCCTTGTTGGTGCCTATGGCTTCCACTTCGTCACGCACTGGGGCCATGGCGGCCGTCGCGATGACCACATTAGGGGTGAGCTTAACTTTTGCTTGCTGCGTCTCTTGGGGTTGCATACTTTGGTATCCAAACCAGCCCGCAGCTAAAATGGCGATGATAATTATGATTTTTTTCATCTGGCTTCCAAATGATGATGACTCGCATTAGTGACGGCTAGTTTACCCACTCGCATCATTGCATCAATACGTTTTACTTTTTCTTACAAATTACGGCAAATGCGCAAATTGTGTAATAAATAGCGATTTGAGTCAGAAAGGGGGAACAGGATTAATAACACAGTAGGATACTTGGTGTATTTAGTGAATTACTTCAACAAATATCAAAATTAAAATCAGTTTATCTAAAACCATGCTGTAAATATTGATATATGCCAGAAATATCCTGAAACACCATTCTGTATAGATAACGCACAGCGGTGCTCAAATAGCAGGCACAAAAAAGGGCGATAAATCGCCCTTTTAGTGACTTAGCGCTACATTAGCGCAGTTTGCGCTCTTCTTTCATCAGATCTGACAGTGACTTATACACGTTAGTTACGACATCATTCGACAACGGTTGATCTTCACCATCGCGCAGCAGGATTTTGGTTTCCTCTGGGCTATCACCGTCTTCGAGTAATAAACGGTAACTGCCTTCCTTCAAGGACAATTGGTTGTCGTTCCACAACGAACTCCAGAAACCAGAGTTGTCGGTAAACTTGATGAAGTAAAGGCCCTTAGCACTATCCATATCGGCTATTTCAAAGCCCATTTCTGGCAGCACGATACGTAGACGATCCCATACTTGCTTGTATGGCGCTTTAGCTGACCAATAAGCGGCACCTTCTTCAGGCGTCACTAAATCCACATTGATCCCTAAGGTCTGCTTCAAACGGTTAGCTTGAATGGCTTGCTCACGTTTAACGCTCATGTAAGCAATGGCGCTATTTAGCATATCAATGGTGTAGCGCTGCTTATCTTCACCACTGAGTAAAACATCCTGCTCTTTACCATCATAAAACTCTTGGTGTTCAACCAAGTGGATAACGATGTTTGCAGTACGGCCGTGTGGACGAGTTTCTACATCGAAGCGATAGCGCTGACGCAGTAGATACTCTTTATCTGAACCCCAGAGACTGGACTCTAAAACTTCACGGTTTTCAATCCAATCGGTTTCGATACTACCTTTATCGAAATCACGACTACGGATAGGAATCGCTTGTTTTGCAAAGAAACCGTCTAAGTTAGTGAAGATCTCTTGCTTAAGATCGACACTATTATCAATCGATTCAACCACGATCTTGATATTATCACTGCCCTCTTCCACATGAGTGCCTTCTGCCATTGGCAGCACTTGCAGTGGTGGACGGATATCGAGGTTTTTACCAATAAGTGCAGGATTTGCCTTAGGACCTAAGGCTGGCACTTCAAATTCCTTATTGTATGGCGGCGTTTTTAATCCCTCAGGGATTTTTAGCATTGGCGCTTGCTCAGCCTGCACATAGTCTTCACCACCGTTAGCTTGGCGACGCTCTAATGGCGTACTACAAGCTGCAACAGCAGCAACTAGAAACAGCGGGGTGACTTTCTTTAACATTAATTATTTAACCTCTATCTGGGCACGAGTCATTGCATCTAACAACAGACCATGACATTGCTCAGAAAGTTCAGTCAAAGGTAAACGAATATGGCCACACTCAATCAGTCCCATACGGTGGGCTGCCCACTTCACAGGGATTGGGTTAGCTTCACAAAACAGTGTGCTGTACAGACCACGCAGCGGCTCATCAATACTCGCTGCTAATTCGGCGTTGCCCGCCAGTGCTGCATCACACATGGCTTTAAAGGCTTTTGGCACTATGTTGTTGGCAACCGAAATCACGCCATTACCGCCAAGAAGTAAAAACTCTCTCGCCGTGGCGTCATCGCCGCTGTACAACATAAAGTCATTACCACAAAGCTCACGTAGGCGCTTAACGCGAGATACATCGCCCGTGGCTTCTTTAACGCCAATAATATTGCTTACACTCACCAATTCAGCCACGGTTTCGGGCTTCATATCAACGGCGGTGCGTCCGGGAACGTTATACAGAATTTGGGGAATATCCGTGCTCGCTGCCACCGCTTTGTAGTGTGCAACTAAGCCCTTTGGCGTTGGCTTATTGTAGTAAGGAGTCACACCGAGCATGGCGGCAACCCCTACTTTTGATAAAGACTTAGTGAGTTCGATGGCTTCTGCAGTGGCATTTGCACCATTACCACCAATCACAGGAATACGACCAGCAGCAAACTTAACGGTTTGCGCGACCACAGTAACGTGCTCATTCATTGGCAGAGTCGCTGACTCGCCAGTAGTGCCCACGGCGACGATAGCGTCTGTGCCTTGGTCAATATGGAATTCGACTAACCTTTCAAGACTTGCAAAATCTACTGAGCCATCACTGTTCATTGGCGTGATTAAGGCTACGATGCTTCCGTTTATCATCTGACTTCCCCAAAATTTCAGGATTCGCTATGGTACTGATGCCAACCATTAATGACAAGCATTAACGGGGGTCTCAAATTGAATTAGTTATGGTAGCATTACATCCCGCACAAAAACTCGGCACTAACCCTGAGTTTTCGCTCTATGATATCGAAAAAGTGAGGACAATTCATGACCAATTTCCTGGTCGTAACCGCAATGGGCGTAGACCGTCCTGGACTCGTAAGTAAACTAGCTCGGCTTGCCAGCGACTGTGACTGCGATATCGTCGACAGCCGTATGGCATTATTTGGTAACGAATTTACCTTAATCATGATGTTGTCAGGTTCGTGGGCATCCATAACGAAAATTGAAAGCTTGCTCCCGAGTCTTAGTGTTGAATTAGAACTGATGACAGTGATGAAGCGCACCTCTAAACATACGCCGCAAAATTACCTTTCACGCCTCGAAGTACGCTTTACTGGTAAGGATCAGCGCGGCACCATGAAGCGCATTACCCAGTTCCTTGCCGACCGTTCCTTAGACTTGGCAGCAGTCCGCTCCTTCTCGGAAGAACTCGACAACGGCGAGCAAACGCAGACGATTTCGTTAACCATCAATATTCCTGAAAAAGTTGAACTAGAAAAGCTCGAAAAGAGTATCTATCAACTCTCCGAGGAGATGGCACTGGATTGCACCATTCGACGCATGGAAGGCACGACCTCAAGAAACGATAGAGGATAATTGATGAATACATTAACTGCTGGCGCCAAAGCGCCGCTATTTACCCTTCAAGATCAACAGGGTAATGCTGTTTCCCTACAAGAATGCTTAACGCGTGGCCCGGTCTTAGTCTACTTTTACCCTAAAGCTTCAACCCCAGGCTGCACAGTACAAGCCTGCGGTTTACGCGACAGCAAAGCCGAACTCGACAGCCACAAAGTGACTGTGCTTGGCATTAGCCCAGATCCTGTGGCTAAATTAGCCAAGTTTGCTGAAAAACAGTCACTTAACTTTACCCTACTTAGCGATGAAGACCACAGCGTGGCCGATGCCTTTGGCGTGTGGGGCGAGAAGAAGTTTATGGGCAAAATCTATGATGGTATCCATAGATTAAGTTTCCTCATCAATACCGACGGCACCATTGCCCATGTGTTCGATAAGTTTAAAACCAGCGATCATCACCAAGTTGTACTGGCGCAAATTGCTGGTTAATTGCGCACTTTAGTGCCGCATTCATGTCTCGCGGCTAAACACAGCGCACAAAAAATTAGCAGTTGAACGCAAAAAGGCCCTTTGTCAGGGCCTTTTTTCATGAAAAATTTTCAGCTTGCGTCTAAAAATCAACCTGATTTGTGGAATAAATTCAAGCGGATGCTGCTTAGTTGCCCAAGATTAGGCCAGATAAGGCCAAATAATTGCCGCGGCGATGCTCCACATAGTCAACCAAATAAAGCGATCTAAGTATCGCCACGCCGCTGGACGACTAAATATCGGCGCCAATAAACGCGCACCAAAACTTAAGCTAAAGAACCAAATAAACGAAGCCAGTACCGCGCCCGCACCAAACCAAGGACGATGGGCATCTTCGAACTGAGTACTAATGCTCCCCAGCAGCACCACTGTATCTAAATAAAGGTGTGGATTAAGCAGGCTGATCCCAAGTGTGGTCAGCATGGCCTTACGCAAAGTGTCGGCATTTTGCGCATTATCCATCTCCATCCCTTTAGCGACAAACGAGGCCTTAAGTGCATTCGCACCATACCAAATCAAAAAGGCGGCACCACCAAAACTAGCCACATGTTTGATAGTCGGAAAGGCTTCAATAATATGCCCAAGCCCAGCAACCCCCGCAGTGATCATTAAGGCATCGATGATTGAACAAAGCAGCGCAATCGGCAAAGGATAAGCTCGCTTAATCCCCTGCTTTAGCACAAATGCATTTTGCGCCCCTACGGCAATGATCAAACTACCACCAATGCCCATACCTTGTATAAACGCCGTTTGCATAACTACCTCTCATGTCTGAAGAAGGCGCTAGCATAGACAAAACAACAAAATTAATATAACTAATGTTTTTTATGTATCATAAGTAAAATTAATAACCTTAAGGACGGCAATCATGTTGGAATACGCCAATCTTAAAGCGCTTGCGGTCGTCGTCTCCGAAGGCGGCTTCGAGCGCGCCGCAAAAGTGCTGCACATTACCCAATCAGCAGTGTCACAACGCGTTAGGCAATTAGAAGAACGAGTCGGCCAATCCTTACTTATCCGCTCAACACCTGTGGTGGCGACCCCAACAGGGAAGCGTTTATTGCGCCACTATTCACAGGTGCAACTACTCGAGAGTGAATTGAGAGCCGAGTTAGATGCCGATGACCCAAATCATCCAACGACGGTGCGAATTGCAGTCAATGCCGACAGCTTAGCGACATGGTTTTTGCCCGCATTGGCCGATATGTTCAGCCGACATGCTTGGCTGCTGGAATTGATTGTCGATGATGAGTCCTACACCCATCACCTACTGAAAAACGGTGAGGCCGTCGGTTGCGTGACCACGACAGTCAACCCCATGGCCGGCTGTAGCAGCGAGTTTTTAGGAACCATGGAATATATGTGCGTCGCCACCCCAGCATTTGCGGCGCGTTATTTCGAATGGGCAAAAAATAGCGATAATGTCGGCGCTCAAATAACCCAAGCGCAGCTTGCGAAAGCCCCGGCCGTGGTGTTTTCGACCAAAGATAAAATGCATGAAAAGTATCTCGCCCAGTATTTTCAAATGTTGCCAGGTCAATGGTGGCAACACAGCATTCCCTCATCGGAGAGTTTTTTAGAGGCGATTAACTTAAGTCTGGGTTACGGTTTAGTGGGTCACTTACAGGCAAAACCCTTGATAGACAAAGGCATATTAATTGAGCTCACCCCAGAAAAACGCATTCGGGTGCCCCTCTATTGGCAGCATTGGAATATCAAAGCTAAACAAACCACTTTGGTTTATCGGGCGCTTGCCGCCACCGCACAGCATCTATTACAGCAATAATGAGTGCAGCAAGAGTGAGTAAAACAATTGTTAGTACAAATCGTTAGCGGATAAAAAACTGAGCACTCGTGCCCAGTTTTTATCTATTAGTTTTTAATCTATTGCCAGCGGCTTAGGCTTCTGCCGAATCCGCCTTCACCTGCGCTATCGCTACAGGTTCAATTTCAATCTCAGTTTTAGGCCAAGCATTAATCACCGCTTTCACCAAGGAAGCTAATGGAATGGCAAAGAACACACCCCAAACGCCCCATAAACCACCGAAAACTAACACAGCAGCAATAATGATCACCGGATGCAAATCCACCGCATCGGAAAACAGGATAGGTACAAGTACGTTACCATCCAAGGCCTGAATAATGCCGTAACCTAGCATTAAATAACCAAACTCAGAGCTAAAACCCCACTGGAAAAAGGCCACCAGCATAATGGGTAGAGTCACTAAGGTCGCGCCCACATAGGGAATCAACACCGACAACCCGGTCAACACCCCCAGTAAGGCCGAGTATCTCAGCCCCATAAAGGCAAAGAAGATGTAGCTCGCCACCCCGACAATCACAATCTCAATCACTTTGCCGCGAATATAGTTAAAGATCTGTTGGTGCATTTCAAACCACACTTTTCGAGCCAACTGGCGATTGGTGGGGAAAAAACGCTTACTACCGCGGATCAGTTGATCTTTATCCTTAAGAAAAAAGAACACCAACAATGGCACTAAAATAGCGTACACCATCAGCACCAATAATGACGCAGAGTAACCAATCAGCTGTTTCGCAATGTCGAGCACATGTTGGGTGTCGAGCAATTTTTTAAGCTCGGCGACCATTAAATCGAGCTGTTCAGTACTTATAAATTTAGGATACTGGGTCGCTAACCCCTGCAAGGTCAGTAGCCCTTTATCTATCATATTCGGTAAATCCGTCATCAGACTTACCCCTTGACGCCACACGCTGGGGATTAGCCCAAAGGTCAGCAACACCACTATCCCTAAAAACAGCACTAGCACTAAGGAAGCCCCCGTCGTGCGATTAATCCCCAATTTCAGCATTTGCGCCACGGGCCATTCGAGTAAAAAAGCCAACACCAGAGCAACAAGTAGCGGGGCTAACAAACCACCAGCAAAATAAAGTACTAACGCTAAACCCACTAGAATGGCCAATAAGGTGACGGCCTGTGGATCACTAAACCGCTCTTGATACCAACGAGAAAAAAAACTAAACATGCATTCATTCCAATGGGGTTGGCTTTCCCAACAGGCAGGAAAGTGACTTATGAGTTAACCTTATCGCAGTAGATTAACTGTGTATATGCTTGAAAATCAGTTAACTGCTAACTATGACTGACAAGCCTAGGTTAAGTTGCAGCTAGCTAACTCGCCATTTTGACTGCGGCATTGAATCATGCTTTGTGTATGATTATCCCTGCGATAAATCAACTTTTGTAATTAATAGGCCTAACTGGCTTGCATCATCGTGTAACGTCACGACCTGATGCCCCTGTTTTTTTAAAAAAGTGGGAACATCTCGGCGGGAACCTGGGTCTGAGAGTAGGATATGTAAGCTGTCACCAGCAGACACAGACTTCAACGCAAGTTTGACCTTAACCAAGGGAACGGGGCAGCGCAATGATGTTAAATCAATAAAAATCATAATTAACTTGCTATGAACGAACTTGGGCTATTATCCTAAGTTGCAATTCAAACTACAAGCTAAGGGCTACCTAAGCCTTAGTTGAGACACTTAAAAGAAATAAAGGATCCACTTGCGTAATTTGACGTTTTTGACCCGATGTAAACCCCTTGCGGCGAGTGTGCTTTCATTAATGTTACTCGGTGGAGCCGCAAAGAGTTTTGCCAACAACGACTTGCCCGATCTGGGTACCGCCGCCGTCAATACCTTCAGCCTAGAAAAAGAAATGGTCTATGGCGATGCCTATATGCGCGTTATTCGCTCATCGGCGCCCATGCTGAACGATCCGGTATTGAGCCAATATTTAACTGAACTGGGCAACAAATTGGTCGCCCACGCCACGGGAGTCAAAACGCCCTTTTATTTCTTCTTGCTGCAAAATGATGAAATCAACGCCTTTGCCTTCTTTGGCGGCCACGTTGCGGTGCACACAGGGCTATTTCTTAATGCTGATAACGAAAGTGAACTGGCCTCAGTATTAGGCCATGAAATCACCCACGTGACCCAGCGTCACTTAGCACGCTCCCTCGAAGCGCAGCAAAAAACCGGACCAGCGACCGTAGCTGGCTTACTCGGCGCCATTTTATTAACGATCGCCGTTCCTCAAGCAGGGATGGCCGCGTTGGCAACCACCCAAGCCATGGCGACACAATCAAAAATCAACTATACCCGCCTGCATGAAAAAGAAGCCGATCGTATCGGCATGCAAATTTTAGTCGATGCGGGATTTGATCCTAATGCCTCCGCCGATTTCTTTGGCAAACTCGCCAGTCGTTACCGTTTTACGACTACGCCACCGCAAATGCTGTTAACCCACCCTTTACCTGAATCACGGATTTCCGAAGCGCGGGATCGTGCCCAGCAATATCCCCACCGTTATGTGCCGGATAATCTGAACTTCCAGCTCGCTAAAGCCCGTATTCAGGTGCGTTTTTCCAGTTATAGCGACGATGCGGTATTGAGCATGTTTGAAAAGCAGCTCAATAAGCAAACCTACAGCTTTAAAGAGGCGGCCCTCTACGGCAAAGCCTTAGCACTGTTTAGATTGAAGAAGTTTGATGAATCCGAAAAAATTGTCGACGAGCTATTAAAAATCGATGATAACAACTTGTTTTATCTCGATACTAAGACGGATTTGCTTAACGAACGTAAGGATTATGCCCAGGCAACTAAGTTACTCGAAACTCAGCGGAAGATGAAACCCACTTCGCAGGTGATCAACGCTAACTTAGCCAATATCTATATCGAGGCTGGTGATCCCGCCAAAGCGATTCCGCTGCTCGAAGATATGATTTTCCTCGATAAGCAGAATCAACTGCCCTATCAGTTGCTAAATCTTGCCTACAAGAAACTTGGTAACCAAGGGATGGAGTATTTCTCCAATGCCGAGTTAATGGCACTGGGGGCGAATTATAAAGGCGCAATCGATCAACTGAACTTTGCCTATCGCGCCTCGGAAGGTAATCCATTACAACTGGCGCGAATCGAAGCACGTATCCGTCAATTTAAACAAGCGGATAAAGAGATGGATGCTCTGAAGTAAAATCGGCTCTGTTATTTAATCTATTGCTAATCCCTGATAATCGCGCCCCGAACACCCTGACGGGGCGCTGTTTTTTCTGCTATCATCCGCGCCATTGTTTTAGCCGATTGAGCATAAGTACTATGACCCAAGCAACGATTTACCATAACCCACGTTGTTCAAAGAGCCGCGAAACCTTAGCCCTACTCGAGCAACAAGGCTGCGATATCACAATAGTGGAATACCTTAAAAATCCTCCAAGCGCCGCTGATATTCGTGGAATTTTAGCCACGCTCAAACTCAGCGCCCGTGAGTTAATGCGCACTAAGGAAGACGAGTATCAAGCACTAGGTCTTGCCAATCCGGCTTTAACCGAAGAACAACTTATCGACGCCATGGTCAAAACGCCAAAATTGATTGAACGCCCAATCGTACTGGCTAATCAACAGGCAGCCGTTGGTCGTCCACCGGAAAATGTACTGAACATTCTCTAATCTTCGGCCATTTCACCATCATTCGATGCGATTAAGATAGGAACATCATGACCTCAAGCACTCTGCTGACACTGAGCCGTTTAGGCTACCTTGCCCTCGTTCTCCTGCTGGGCGGTTGGTTTATTGGTCAGGGCCTCAATGGGGAATACACCTTATTATTCAGCCTATTATGGATAGTGCCTTTATTGCTTCCCATCAAAGGCATTTTAAAAGGTAATCCTTACACCTACGCATGGGCGAGCTTTATTTTATGCTTATATATGCTGCACGCCCTCACCTTGTTGTATGTCACGACCGATGCATTGGCCTTTGCCATTATTGAGGTCCTGCTCATTGGCGCATTGTTAGTCGCGTTCCCGTTTTATGCTCGTATCCGTGGACGTGAACTCGGCCTAGGTCTGAAGAAAAAATCCGATAAGCAAGACTAATATTCCGAATATAATAAAGCGCGGTTGATTTACACCGCGCTTTTTATTGCCCGACACCCACTCTGCGTCAGTCCATCCGTTTTTAGTCAAAATGATCAACGCCCCGCCTATCTCCAATAATCACTACAAACAACCTATAACATTTAAGCTACCTTTGATCGCTTTTTGTAACTAAAAGAGCGTGCTATAGTCATTTTTTGTGCCAATAAATGACGGTGAATCGTGCCTGTCAAACAACAAAAACAAACAATAACAGCGAATTAATTGGAGTGAGTCATGATGGAAATATGGGGCCCAATTCGTCGATTCAGTATCATAGCCGCAGCAGCAACATTGAGTGCCTGTGGCGGCGGAGGTGATAGCAACAGCGATGGCGGCACCGTTACGCCTCCCACAACCAATGTGCCACGTTGTACCTCAGTCACACCATTAGTGACCACAGATACTGGTGCAATTCGGTTTAAGACGGAATCTCAATACGGTGTTGGACAATCCAGTGCCATTATTGCCAGTCTAGGTAATCGCGATTCGCAGGATCTCACCTTCCGTTGGCAACAACTCGAAGGCCCCAACATTGAACTCGTTAGTCAAAATAGTCCTGTGTTAGCGATGGAGCTCCCGGCCGCGGGCAGCTACCGCTTTCGCTTACAAATCACCGGCGCCAATACCAATGTGACGGGTGACATCAGCATTAATGCCGATAACAACACGGGCGGATTACTGAATATTCGTCAAGATCATCAAGCCGTTGAGGGTAACGATGTGAGCTTGCGCATTGGTCAGCAAGCCGGCCTCAGTGCCGCCAATATCAATTGGTGTATCGCCGAAGGCCCCGATGTCAGCCTTGACATAAGCGATCCCTTTAGACCACTGTTTACCGCGCCCACTGTAGGTCAAGATACCTTAACTCGCCTTAGGGCATCGGCCACGATTAACGGTAATACCGTGACAGATGAAGCCTATGTGCTCACCACGGCGGCGCCCACAATAAGCTCAACCTACTTCGATACACCAGTGGCACGCACCCACGCTTATCATCCCGCCTCTCCCTATGCTAGTGCATTAACGAGCTGTGTGTACTCTAATCAGTTAAAAGAAGCTTGTACTATCAATCAATTGCCGCTAATCGGCCAAGTATCAAATACGCTCGATGTCGACACGATTCTCGATCGCGTTTTAGTGTCCCACGATTGGATGGGAGACAATTTCGAAGCATTTTTACGTCAAATGGACCCAAACAGCGATTTTGCCCGCCTGCTACAATCGGTCACCGCCGTGGTGATAAGCTATGATGTACGTCCTTCGTTTTATTGGGTGGTCACGGGAGCGATTTATCTCGACCCGAATGATTTGTGGCTGACACAAACCCAGCGCGACACCATTAACGAAGCGCCAGATTATCGCAGCGACTTTGGCAGTGAACTCAATTTCCTCATGCCGTGGCGTTACGTTAAAAATAACCAATATGCTTCACAGGGATTCCCAATCACTACGCGCGCCACGCGCACGCTCAGCCAGATTAATCCTGATCTCGCCTCACTCTTGTACCATGAGCTCGCCCACGCCAATGACTTCTTCCCAAGAAGCATACACGCCACCCTCACAGGCCCCAGATTGTTGGACGACTATCGCCGTAGAAATGCCAATAAGAGTTTGATCTCTGATCAAGTGAGTCGCAACTATCCCCTCACCAGCACCGAAATGACAGGCCTTGCGTCGGTAAGCTTCTTAGGCGCCAAAGCCACTGCAACCCAAAAAGCCTATCAGCCTTCGGATGTGAGTACGTTTTTCTCCGGTGATATCGCCAATGACTTTTACAACTATTCCAGTACCCGTGAAGACGCGGCGATGTTATTCGAAGAAGCCATGATGAGCTATCGCTATCAAATTCAGCGCGATGTGGCCGTCACTAACCTGCCCGCCGTACTCACAGCAGATACTGTGATTGTTGACTGGGGACAAAGGGGCCGAATTGGCGACGATAGCCTAGCGAACCGCGCAGCCTTAGTGATCGATGGCATGCTACCAGAGCTTGATGGTATCGGCTTGCTCACGAGCCTGCCCGAGCCAATAGCGATGACGCAAGGCCAAAGCTGGCGTCAAACCTTGGGGATTTCGCCCAATACCACGGTGAAAGGACTACAAGGAGTTGCGGCAAGTAGCGAAACGCTTACCGAGCCAGAGCTACGCTTCAGTGGCGATCGTCACCGCCATCCACAACAGTGATTTGAACAGTGATTTGGATTGCTAAATCGGCAGATACGCTAAGCTCGAGCCTCTTAGCAGACCTAAGCTAACGATAGATGTGAGATCAATAGAGATAAAAAAGCCCGTCGTGATACGAGGGGCTTTTTGTTAACATTGAATGTTTATTAACACAGGCTTTAGATTAACAGTCAGAACGATTACAGATGCAGCATTTCTTTGGCAAAAGGAATCGTGAGCTTGCGCTGATGTACGAGGGATGCCTTATCCAGTTTATCTAACACATCAAATAAGGTACGTAGATCCCTTGCCATACGATTAAGCAAAAAACGGCCAACGTCTTCTGGCAACTGTAATCCGCGCATTGCCGCGCGGCGCTGCAGTGCCGCTAGCTTTTCATCATCGGCCATAGGTTGCAGCTGATAATTGAGTCCCCACTGCATCCGAGAGACTAAGTCAGGTAACAAGAAGCCTGCATCCGCGGGCGCCGAGCGGCCGCTAACCACCAGCGCACAACGCTTGTTCTCAGCGACACGATTGTACAAATCGAATATGGCCTCTTCCCAAATAGGGTGACCCGCAATGTCATCCACATCGTCGATGCAGATCAAATCGAGCTGCTCCAAGCCCTCCAACAGCGCTGTCGAGATACTAGCATGAATACCAAGGGGAAGGTAAAAACTGCGGCGGTCGAGTTCATTGGCATGGGCACAGGCGGCGTGCATTAAGTGAGTCCGCCCCGATTTCACCGGTCCCCACACATAAATTGCGGCTTCACCTTGGCCTTCTGCATTGGCGCGCAGCTTTTGGATAAGTTCGTCATTACCCGCTGCCGGATAATAACTGTTAAAGGTTTCATCATCCGGTAAGTAAACCGGTAACGACAATTGTAGCGGTGAGTTTAATGGCACTCGTACGTCTCAATATCAATAAATTATCGACTCCCCCACATGACTGAGCAGAGCATGCTCAGTCACAACGAGGGAAGTTTAAGGTAACCGCCATTGATAGACAGTTTTACCCGCAGGGCTGGCACCGGCAGAAAACTCCCCTGGCGCCACCACCGAAATTCGCGGCTCTAGACTCAGTAAACGCTCAAAGTCGGTCTGAGAACCAAACAAATCCAAGGAAAAGGTTGCGGTATTACCTTGGATGCGCGACAGCGTCGCATTCTTCACGGCGCTGAGTTGCTTTAAGTATTTTTCAACTTCAACTAGCTGCGCCATTTTATCAATGTTCACGAAGGTCACACTGGCACCAACTTGTTCGCCGGAATCGGCAATGGCGTACTTAGTAAAATAATAATCCCCGAGGGCGGCCATCATAGCGGTGATCGCCTGCGCGCTATTTTCTGCCGAGCCATTAAAACTAAACAGTGGCGGCGTTAACGAGTCGATCGTGGCCTTGGTGTACAAATTCAAGCGGTAACGCACTTGGTTTCCAGCTGGTTCAATAGCGACCAGGGCTAAGAAGTCGGCTTGATAACGTCCAGAGACGCTAGACACTATATCGGCAAACATGCCTTTAACATCATTCGGATTGATGCCCATTAACTCATCGAGGTCGAGGATAGGCAGCAAGACGGGAATGCCGCGCTCATCGGAGAAGGTATTGAATGCCTGACGCTCGGCTAAGGTCGATGAATCACTCAGTAAAATCGTGTCGCCTTCACTTGGCATGGCAACCCAAAAGAGTGTCAGTGGACGTTGAATGCCCCACACGGGTAATTGGGCCTGACGTAACAGGGTAATAATGCGGCGATGCTCAAAGTTGGCTTTTAACAGCAGTTGGCCATTTTGCTCCACATAACCATATTGGCTCAGCAGTGCATCGGGATTGGCCAGTTGTGATTGGATAACGCCGTTATCCAAAGAACGTGCTGTCCCGGTATTTTTAATGATCACTTTTTCCAGCGCGGCTTTAAGGGCTTTATTCCGCTCAGGCACGGCGCGGGAAGCCACGGGCACATCGGCTTCATCTAATTTACTCACTTCAACAGCTTGCAGGCTATTAACGGTAAACAGGCAGTATAAAAACGCGAGTAAGCTTGGCTTTAATAGGAATTTCAGCATCTTTGAGTAGTTGAAGTAACGTCAGATAGTGCAAATTGTACCATAGTTAGCGCCTTTAGCGAGTCTTGGGGAGATTTCGACCACGGATTAAGTGCTGTCACTCGCTTTAGCAATAAAACAGTGATCCTTACCTACAATCGGGGCATTTTATAAGGAACATATAGCAACAAACTGTTATCATCTCGCGGTTTACCCTAAATTTACGAGAACAATAAATGAAACGACTCGCTATACCACTTCAGGGCGCGCAAATGCTGTTTGTTGCATTTGGCGCCCTAGTGCTAATGCCACTACTCACAGGGCTTGATACCAGTGTCGCCCTGTTTACTGCGGGTATTGGTACCCTGCTGTTTCAGTTAATCACGAAACGCCAAGTGCCAATCTTCCTAGCCTCCTCCTTTGCGTTTATTGCCCCCATTCTCTACGGGGTGCAAACCTGGGGGATCCCATCAACCATGGGCGGCATCATTGCCGCGGGTTTTGTGTATATCCTCCTCGGCGCGTTAGTGAAAGTGCGCGGCACCGACTTTATCCATCGACTGCTTCCACCTGTGGTGGTTGGCCCAGTGATTATTATCATTGGTCTAGGTTTAGCGCCTGTGGCGGTGAATATGGCGCTGGGTAAAAGTGGAGACGGCAGCTTAACACTCGTTCCCACAAATACCGCTTTGATTATTTCCCTCGCCTCACTCTGTACCACCATAGCGGTGGCTATTTTTGCCAAAGGCTTACTTAAGGTTATGCCTATTCTGGCGGGGATTGTGGTGGGTTATGGTCTAAGCCTTGCCTTTGGGATCGTGGATTTTGCGGTGGTTACAGCGGCAAGCTGGATTGCTATTCCGAAATTTGTTGCGCCCGAATTTAACTGGCATGCCATCGCCTTTATGATCCCTGTCGCGATTGCGCCTGCGGTTGAACATATTGGTGATATCCTCGCGATTTCCAATGTCACGGGTAAAGACTTTATGAAAAAACCCGGCCTGCATCGCACCTTGACCGGCGACGGCGTTGCGACAATTGCTGCAGCGGCCTTCGGTGGCCCCCCAAATACCACCTATTCGGAAGTGACTGGCGCGGTGACCTTAACCCGTAACTTCGACCCAAGGATCATGACTTGGACGGCGATCACCGCCATTACCTTAGCCTTCGTCGGTAAGTTAGGTGCCCTGATGCAAACGATTCCAGTCCCAGTGATGGGTGGCATTATGTGTTTGCTATTCGGTTCTATCGCCGCAGTGGGCTTAAATACCCTCATCCGTAATCACGTGGATTTATCCGAGCCCCGTAACTTAAGTATTGTCGGCGTGACACTGGTTTTCGGTATTGGTGGTATGGCCTTTGGCATTGGCTCCTTCAGCCTCACGGGCATCAGCCTCTGTGGTATTGTGGCCATCACCATGAATCTGCTGTTACCTGCAAGCAAACACCATGAGCGTGATGCTGCATCACACTAAACGCGGTGAATAAGCGCTACAGATCATCACTCATCGCCGAATCCTTGTGTTAGGATTCGGCAACAAAAAAGCCGCTAAGTTATTCACTTAGCGGCTTTTTATTATTCTTTCATCACATTTACGCGTGATTACTCTGCAGTTTTGTATTTATCCGCAGTCGCTTTGATTAAAGGCTGTAATTCGCCTTTTTGGTACATATCAACCACGATATCACAACCACCAATCAGCTCGCCTTCAATCCACAATTGTGGGAAAGTTGGCCAGTTTGCATACTTAGGTAATTCAGCACGAATATCTGGGTGCTGGAGAATATCCACAAATGCAAACTGCTCACCGCAGTTAATCATGATTTGTGCTACCTGAGATGAAAAACCACAGCTTGGTAATTTAGGAGAACCCTTCATGTATACGATGATTGGGTTTTCAGCGATCTGCTGTTTAATTTTCTCTACTGTTTCCATTTTAATTCCTAAGTACGATGACATTGACTCAATGCCGCTATTGTACGACAGCTAGGCACAGAACAAAATCCCACAGTTTGTAAGGTTATGCCCTACAATTAGTTTTTCGATGACGCCTATCTAATCAATTAGCCAAACAATGATTCACATCACAAATATTATCGGTACAATAGAGCGCAGTGAGCACGTTTAAAAAACGATAACCTAAGACCATGGAGAGATACTAATGGCTTTCGAATTACCCGCATTACCATATGCAAAGAACGCACTAGAACCACACATTTCTCAAGAAACCATTGAATACCACTACGGCAAGCATCACAACACCTACGTTGTTAAGCTAAACGGTTTGATCGAAGGAACCGATTTCGCAGGTAAATCTTTAGAAGAAATCATCAAGACTTCTACTGGTGGCGTATTTAACAACGCAGCTCAAGTTTGGAACCACACTTTCTACTGGAACTGCTTAGCGCCTAACGCTGGCGGTGAGCCAACAGGTCCTGTGGCTGATGCAATCAATGCTGCATTCGGTTCATTCGACGCATTCAAAGCACAATTTACCGATTCTGCGGTAAACAACTTTGGTAGCGCTTGGACTTGGTTAGTGAAAAAAGCCGATGGCACTGTTGCTATTGTTAACACTAGCAATGCTGCAACCCCTCTGACTGACAGCACTGTAACACCAATCCTGACTGTTGACGTGTGGGAACACGCTTACTACATCGATTACCGCAACGTACGTCCTGACTACTTAGCCCACTTCTGGCAATTAGTTAACTGGGACTTCGTGAACCAAAACTTCGCTGGTTAATCGCTGCTAAATCATTTCGAAAAAGAGCCCAAGTGGCTCTTTTTTTATGACCTCACAAATCACTCACCTCGCACCTTTTGCCTAACACCGCCCAATCGCTACAAGTGCAATAATTGCAATTGCAATCATTTGTTATTGTTTTTATTTGATATTTTTTTGACACAGCTGGCAAGTTTGTGTCTAAGATTAGTGTAGGAAGCTGAAAAATCAGTTCTCCATCCATGACATCACTGGCGTTTCAGGGGGTTTATATGGGCATTTTCGAGCATTACCAAAAGCGCTACGAACAAAAACTCGATGAAGAATACACTTTGCAAGAATACCTCGATATCTGCAAAGAAGATCGCAGTGCTTATATGTCAGCGTCCGAGCGATTACTGCTTGCCATCGGCGAAGCCGAAATTATTGATACCGCGAAAAATCCAACCCTAAGCCGTATCTTTTCGAATCGTCTCATCTCACGCTATCCCGCCTTTAAAGACTTTTACGGTATGGAAGATGCGATTGAACAAATCGTTGCCTACCTAAAACACTCGGCCCAAGGCTTAGAGGAATCGAAGCAAATTTTGTACTTACTCGGCCCTGTGGGTGGTGGTAAGTCATCATTGGCGGAAAAACTCAAAGCTTTGATGCAAAAAGTGCCAATTTACATTCTAAGTGCTAATGGCGTGAGAAGCCCGGTGAATGATCACCCCTTCTGTCTCTTCGATGTCGAAGAAGACGGCCAGCTACTGCGGGATGAGTTTAATATTCCCACTCGTTATTTAAAAACCATTATGTCGCCTTGGGCGGTGAAACGCCTGCACGAGTTTGGCGGCGATATTTCAAAATTCCGTGTGGTCAAGGTCTACCCCTCTATCCTCGATCAATTGGCGATTGCCAAAACCGAGCCTGGAGATGAGAACAACCAAGATATTTCTTCCTTGGTGGGTAAGGTCGATATTCGTCAGCTAGAACATTTCTCGCAAGACGATGCCGATGCCTATGCCTATTCGGGTGCACTCTGCCGGGCAAACCAAGGGATGATGGAGTTCGTGGAAATGTTCAAGGCGCCCATTAAGGTGCTACACCCACTGCTCACCGCTACCCAAGAAGGTAACTATAACGGCACCGAAGGCTTATCCGCCCTGCCCTATAGCGGTATCATTTTAGCGCACTCTAACGAGTCAGAATGGTCAACCTTCAAAAACAACAAGAACAACGAAGCATTTCTCGACAGGGTTTATATCGTCAAAGTGCCCTATTGCCTGCGGGTATCGGAAGAATTGCAGATTTACAAAAAATTACTGCAAAACTCCGAGCTGTCCCAAGCACCTTGCGCACCTGGCACCTTAGAAACCCTAGCGCAATTTAGTGTGCTCTCGAGGATCAAAACACCTGAAAACTCCTCCATCTACTCTAAGATGCGGGTCTACGATGGTGAAAGCCTTAAAGATACCGATCCAAAGGCCAAATCCTACCAAGAGTACCGCGACTACGCCGGTGTTGATGAAGGCATGAACGGTCTTTCTACCCGTTTCGCGTTCAAGATCCTGTCGCGGGTATTTAACTTTGACCACTCAGAGATTGCCGCTAACCCTGTACATTTGTTCTATGTACTCGAGCGCCAAATCGAGCAGGAACAATTCCCCGGCGATACCGCCGAACGTTATCTGGAGTTCTTAAAAGGCTATTTAATCCCTAAATACGTCGAATTTATCGGTAAGGAAATCCAAACCGCGTACTTAGAGTCCTACTCTGAATACGGCCAAAATATCTTCGACCGTTATGTCACCTACGCCGATTTCTGGATCCAAGATCAGGAATACCGTGACCCCGAAACCGGTCAATTGTTTGACCGTTCTGCACTCAATGCCGAACTGGAGAAAATCGAAAAACCTGCGGGGATCAGCAACCCTAAAGATTTCCGTAATGAGATCGTTAACTTTGTCCTGCGCGCCCGCGCAAGCCATGAGGGCAACAATCCACTCTGGACCAGCTACGAAAAACTACGCACTGTGATTGAGAAGAAAATGTTCTCAAATACAGAGGATCTACTCCCGGTGATTTCCTTTAACGCCAAAACCTCGACTGACGATCAACGTAAACACGATGATTTTGTCAATCGAATGATGGAGAAAGGCTATACCAAAAAACAAGTCAGACTCCTGTCTGAGTGGTATTTACGGGTTCGTAAATCCTCTTAACTTGCGCTCACTAAAAACGAGGCTTTGGTGTTGCCAAAGCCTTCGCTGGGGTTTGGGAGGTGCGTATGGCGAACTTTATCGATAGACGGTTGAATGCGAAAGGAAAAAGCACAGTCAACCGCCAACGCTTTATCAACCGATATAAGCAACAAATCAAAAAAGCCGTCAGCGATGCCGTCACGCGTCGCAGTGTAACGGATGTAGATAAAGGCGAAAAAATCAGTATTCCCACACGGGATATCAGTGAACCTATGTTCCATCAGGGCAAAGGAGGCGTAAGAGACAGAGTCCACCCAGGCAATGATCAATTCACCCGTGGCGATAAAATCGACAGACCCCAAGGTGGCGCTGGCGGCGGTGCGGGTAAAGGCGATGCCTCGGATTCGGGCGAAGGGAATGACGACTTTGTGTTTGAAATCTCAAAGGATGAATACCTAGAGCTGCTCTTTGAGGATTTAGAACTGCCGAATCTGCAGAAGAATCGCTTAAACAAGCTCGTCGAGTATCAAATCTACCGTGCGGGTTTCACCAATGATGGTGTACCAGCCAATATCAATATTGTGCGCTCACTGCGTTCCTCCTTGGCGCGCCGCATTGCCATGTCGGCAAGTAAAAAGAAATTGCTCAAAGAGTTAGAGCTGGAACTGGCAGAGCTTGAAAATATTCCAGGCACTAAAGCCGAGCTGATTTTGGATTTGAAAGCCCAAATCGAGGCGCTCAAGCAGAAGATTGCTAAAGTTCCCTTTATCGATACCTTTGACTTACGTTTCAACAACTTTGCAAGGCGCGAGGTGCCCTCAAGCCAAGCGGTCATGTTCTGCTTAATGGACGTCTCAGGCTCGATGGACCAAGCAACAAAAGATATGGCGAAACGTTTCTATATCTTGCTGTACTTGTTTCTCACCCGTACCTACAAAAACCTCGAGGTGGTCTATATCCGCCACCATACCCAAGCGAAGGAAGTGGACGAACATGAGTTCTTCTACTCCCAAGAAACCGGCGGCACGATTGTCTCAAGTGCATTGAAATTAATGCACGAAATTCAGCAGGCTCGCTACCCTGCCGATGAGTGGAATATCTATGCTGCACAAGCCTCTGACGGTGATAACTGGGCCGATGACTCTCCCACCTGTCGACAATTATTGGAGCAAAAAATCCTGCCGCTAGTGCGCTATTTTAGCTATATCGAAATCACCAATCGTGCGCACCAAACCCTGTGGCGCGAATACGAATCCCTACAACAACACTACGACAACATAGCGGTGCAACATATTCGTCAAGCCGAAGATATCTACCCTGTATTTAGAGAATTATTTAAAAAGCAGGCGGTTTAAGGGGGCTCTATGGGGATAAAAGAAGCAAAAACACGTACAGCCTTGAGTGACGGTCCCGACTGGAGCTTTGAGCTGTTACAAAGTTATCTAAAAGAGATTGAGCGGGTGGCGGCCATTTACAAATTGAACGCCTATCCCAATCAAATCGAAATCATCACCGCCGAACAGATGATGGATGCCTATGCCGGCATTGGTATGCCCATTGGCTATACCCATTGGTCCTTCGGCAAACGTTTTATCGAAACCGAACAGGGCTACAAGCGTGGGCAAATGGGGCTCGCCTACGAAATTGTGATTAACTCCAACCCTTGTATCGCTTATTTAATGGAAGAAAACACCATCACCATGCAGGCATTGGTGATGGCCCATGCCTGTTTTGGCCATAATAGTTTCTTTAAAAATAATTACTTATTTAAGACATGGACGGATGCAAGTTCGATTATCGATTACTTAGTGTTTGCCAAAAACTACATCAGTGATTGCGAGCAAAAATACGGTGTCGAGCAAGTTGAAAGCATCATCGACTCTTGCCACGCTCTGATGAATTATGGTGTCGACCGCTATAAACGCCCATCGGAAATCTCCTTTAGGGAAGAACAGGCGAGGCAAAAAGATCGCGAGGCCTACCTGCAAAGCCAAGTGAACGATTTGTGGCGCACTATTCCCACCCATCAACAGCAGCAACCGTCGACCACTAAGCGCCGTTTCCCCGCCGAGCCGCAGGAAAATATTCTGTATTTTATTGAAAAAAATGCGCCATTGCTGGAGTCATGGCAGCGGGAAATTATCCGTATCGTGCGTAAGATGGCGCAGTATTTTTATCCGCAAAAACAAACACAAGTGATGAATGAAGGCTGGGCAACCTTCTGGCATTACACCATTTTGAATCATCTATATGATGATGGCGTGGTCACTGACCGCTTTATGATGGAGTTTTTGCAGAGCCATACTGGCGTTGTCGCCCAACCCGAATATAACAGCCGTTACTACAGCGGTATCAACCCTTATGCCCTCGGGTTTGCGATGTTTACCGATATTCGGCGCATGTGTGAGAATCCAACTGAGGAAGACAAAGTCTGGTTTCCGGACATAGCGGGCAGTAATTGGCTCGATACCTTACATTTTGCGATGCAAAACTTTAAGGATGAAAGTTTTATCAGCCAATATCTGTCGCCGAGGGTGATCCGTCAGTTCAAACTGTTTGGCATCCACGATGATGAGAAACGTAATTATCTGTCCGTGTCGGCCATTCACGATGAGCAGGGTTATCAAGACATTCGCAATCTACTCTCGCAGCAGTACAATTTGTCAAATATTGAGCCTAATATTCAAGTACATAACGTTGAGATAAACGGCGACCGCTCCTTAACTTTAAGGTATGTCCCCAGTAATGATATCCCGCTCGCCAGCACCTATAAGGAAGTGTTAAAGCATCTGCATCGACTCTGGGGCTTTACCGTCAGCCTTGAGCAGTTAAATGCCGATACCAGCGTGACCTTGTTAGCGTCCTGCCCTGAGCAACCCAAGGCCGACTAAATATCAGTTTGATCAAAAAACAAAAAAGCCGTTTCTCAATGAAACGGCTTTTTATTTAACCCGTGACCCGTCCTAAATAGCGTTGACACTTTTCAAACTCATTTTGGAGAGTGTAATGACTTCAACAATTAAACGAACTCAACGTGATTATTCCCTCGCTTTTAAATTGGCGGTTGTCGACCAAGTGGAAAAAGGCGAACTGACCTATAAACAGGCGCAAGACAAGTACGGTATTCAAGGTTGCTCCACCGTGTTAGTGTGGTTACGCAAGCACGGCAAACTGGATTGGTCCCAAGGGACACCGTCTACATCAATGCGAGGACAGTTGATGACTGAACCCACCGAGCTCACCCCCGAGCAAAAGATAAAAGCCCTCGAAGCCGAACTGGAAGATACCCGCATGAAAGCGGCGTTCTTCGAAGCCATTGTCGAAAAACTCAGAACTGACTACGGGATATCCGTCGTAAAAAAGCCACACGCGAAACGCTCCAGGAAAAAACGGCCATAGGTTATCGCGTCACCCAATGCTGTCGCTATCTTGGCATCAGTCGTCAGGCGTATTATCAGCAATGTCAGCGGCAAACAGAATGGGAGCAAAGGGAACGACAGGTGGTGCAAACGGTGCAGTATGAGCGGTTATTTCAACCGCGAGTCGGTACGCGTAAAATGCAGTATTTATTGAACAAAATGCATCAAATAGTGATAGGACGAGACCGGTTATTTCGCTGTCTTAGGGCGCATCGTTTGTTGGTTACGCCGAAACGGGCGTACCATAAAACGACCAACAGCCATCATCGATTTAGGTGTCATCCCAACTTGCTTAAGCCCAGCGAGCAGCAAGTGGACATCAGCCGCTCAGAGCAAGTCTGGGTGGCTGATATTACCTATCTGCCACTGCAAGATAATGAAGCCTATTTAAGCTTGGTGACCGATGCCTGGTCACGAAAAATTGTGGGTTATCATGTTGATGATAATCTAAAAACAGACGGGGTGCTAACGGCCTACAAACGGGCGCTGAAGCAGCGACAAGATAAAAGTAAACCGCTGATACACCACTCAGACCGAGGGATACAGTGCTGCTCAAACGCGTATCAAGCGGTTCACGCACATCATGGCGTGACATGCTCAATGACCGATGGATATGACTGCTATCAAAATGCCTTAGCAGAGCGAGTGAATGGCATCTTGAAGCAGGAGTTTTTAACACATAAGCCCGCAACGCTGGAGGAGGCGCGACAAATGGTGACAGAAGCGGTTGCCATCTATAATCAACGGCGGCCACATTTGGCCTTAAAATACAAAACGCCCGATGAGGTTCATCGAGCGTTTTAGGTGGAAATAAGTGTCAACTTATTTCAGGACGAGACACCGACTTAAAACAGACCACTTGCCACATGTAAGCTTCGAATCAAAGCTTAAGCATTGCCGTCCTGCTGGGCAATCGAGGTTGGCATATCGTCACGCAACTGCAACCACATTTTGCCGCTGTTAATACCGTAGGTACGCATTAATGCGGGCACATCGATATAGTTTTTAGCTTTGGCTAATATTTCGAGTTCTTTATAGAAGTTTAGCGCTAACTGGCGCGCTTCAGGGCTACTGAAATAGTAACGACCGACTCGACTATACAAACCTTTAAAGCCATTTAAGATCAACACGTACAGCGGATTGCCTGAAGAAAAGGCTAAGGTGTGGTGCAACAGGTAGTCATACTCGGCGAAGGATTCGGCCGTATCTTCTAATTGGTGAATTTGTCCGAGGACTTCCACCGCTGTATCTGGGCTGTTACGCAGTGCACCGCGAAAATAAATCGCGCTCACATTGGTGCGAGCCGACAGCAATTGGTCCACCAGCACAGGGAAGCCTTCTGGGTTGAGATCCGCTATGGTCTCAAGAATGTTAAGGCCCGAGGTTTCCCAAAAATTGTTCACCCGAGTCGGTTTGCCATGTTGAATTTTTAACCAACCATCACGGGCTAAGCGTTGCAGCACTTCACGCAGGGTGGTGCGTGTTACGCCAATTAATTCAGAAAGCTCACGTTCAGCCGGTAAAATGGACCCTGGGGGAAACTTATTTTCCCAAATCGATCTTACAATATACTTCTCTGCAAAACTTGCAGGTCCTTTGGCATTGATAATCATCAGCCCACTTTTCCAGTTGTTGTGCTTTATAATGGTCACTGATCATACCAGAGCGGTAAAAAATGGAAACCATTGACTGAGGCTCACCTTAAAATCACCGTACAATTGTCACAGAAATGTTCAAAAAAACGACATTAATCAACAGCAATTGTGCCAATTTTGCCGATTAGCTCCGCTTTTTGAAATCTGGGTTTCAGTATCTCGTTACATTAGCATTCTCTTTAGGCTAGACTGATTTTCTAAAACAAATGCCAGAAACAATAACCTGTGCAATTTTAAAAGATAATTAGAAGAGAGGATGCCATGCCGATGACAATGAGTCAGGCGTTTATTGGGAACTTCTTAGGGAATTCTCCTAAGTGGTACAAGATCGCAATACTGTCGTTTTTAATAATCAATCCAATACTCTTTTTCTATGTCAGCCCCTTTGTGGCTGGTTGGGTATTAGTGCTTGAGTTTATTTTTACCTTGGCAATGGCGCTGAAATGCTACCCATTACAACCCGGTGGTTTATTAGCGATTGAAGCTGTCGCCATCGGGATGACCTCTGCCAGCCAAGTACTGCACGAAATTGAAGCGAACCTTGAAGTATTGTTACTGCTGGTGTTTATGGTGGCCGGTATTTACTTCATGAAACAGCTGCTGCTGTTCGTGTTCACTAAGATGATCACTAAAGTGCGCTCGAAAATCTTAGTGTCTTTGCTGTTCTGTCTGGCTTCTGCCTTCTTATCCGCCTTCTTAGATGCTTTAACCGTTATCGCCGTGATTATTACCGTGGCAGTCGGTTTTTACTCTATCTATCACAAAGTTGCTTCAGGTAAAGATTTCTCGGCCGATCATGACCATACCTCCGAAGGCAAAAATGACGATGGTGAAAACCAACTCAATGAAGACGAGCTCGAGTCTTTCCGTGGTTTCCTACGTAACCTATTGATGCACGCTGGTGTCGGTACCGCATTAGGCGGCGTGTGTACTATGGTGGGGGAACCACAAAACTTAATCATTGCTGCCCAAGCAAACTGGCAATTTGGCGAATTTGCGATCCGCATGTCACCTGTGACTGTGCCCGTGTTGTTCGCGGGTATCCTCACCTGTTTTGTGGTCGAAAAATTCCGTTGGTTTGGTTATGGTGCTCAGCTACCTGATGCGGTACATAAAATCCTGTGTGATTACGCCGCCTATGAAGATGCCCGTCGTACCAATAAAGACAAGATGAAGCTGGTTATCCAAGCCTTTGTCGGTGTTTGGTTGATTGCGGGTCTGGCGCTGCACTTAGCGTCTGTGGGCTTGATTGGTCTGTCTGTGATCATCTTAACCACAGCCTTTAACGGTATTACCGATGAGCATGCGCTGGGTAAAGCCTTCGAAGAAGCCCTGCCCTTTACGGCGTTGTTAGCGGTGTTCTTTGCAGTTGTGGCCGTGATTATCGACCAACAACTTTTTGGCCCAGTGATCCAATGGGCACTGAACCATGAAGGTAACACCCAATTAGTGATCTTCTATATCGCTAACGGGTTGCTCTCTATGGTCAGTGATAACGTGTTTGTGGGCACGGTTTACATTAACGAAGTCAAAGCCGCATTGATTAACGGTCAAATTACCCGCGATCAATTCGACCTGTTAGCGGTTGCGATTAACACTGGTACTAACTTACCTTCGGTGGCGACACCAAACGGTCAAGCCGCGTTCCTGTTCTTATTGACCTCAGCCCTTGCCCCGTTGATCCGTTTATCCTACGGCAGAATGGTGTGGATGGCATTGCCTTACACTATCGTGTTATCGATTGTGGGTGTGATGGCAATCGAATCGGGCTTCTTAGAGCAGATGACCCAGTACTTCTACGACTCCCATGCGATACTGCATCACAGTGTTAAAGAAGCGTTAGCGCCTGCGACAGGTCACTAACATAAATATCGGAGTTGACTGAACTTTATGAGTTAAGTACAGTCAAAAAAACGCCCTACTTTCGAGGGCGTTTTTTTGTTGATATGGAGTTCACTTTTGACAGCACTCACTCGCTTTGCCCATTCCCGCGCATCTTGGTTCATTCTCACCGGCTCTGCGATTGCCCTCGAAGCGGCCGCCTTGTATTTCCAATACGTGATGAAGTTAGATCCCTGCGTCATGTGTATTTACCAGCGACTGGCCGTATTTGGCATTTTGGCGGCAGGACTGATAGGTATGACAGCGCCTAAGTACCGCATCGTTCGCATTTTAGGCGCCCTTGGCTGGGCCGTCAGCGCAACCTGGGGACTAAAACTGGCGTTAGCCTTAGTCGATATGCAGAATAACCCTTCGCCCTTCTCGACTTGCTCATTTTTACCCGAATTTCCAGCTTGGATGCCACTCCATGAATGGTTCCCATCCGTGATGTTGCCAACGGGAATGTGTACCGATGTGCCATGGCAGTTTATGGGCGTCACCATGGCCGAGTGGATGGTGGTAGCCTTTAGTGGTTATCTGGTCGCACTGTTACTGTTTATTGTGCCCATCTTGAGCGGCTCGAATAAACCATCGCTCTACAAATAATCTTCCTAAGGCAGACTAAGGTCTGCCTTATTTTTAGCTATAGCTGTCAATCTTTCTCGCCGAAAACACTCAGTGAACTTTGATTTAAGCCAATGGCAAATAGACCAAAAAACGCTAAACTGGCTCCATGATAACGGCATTTGGAACGCGTAGAACATGGATAAACGGCCTCTCATTGAGCCTCAAGCACCGTTAACCCACTGGCAAAAGAGCCTGCCGTTTAAACTCAGCCTGATCCAACTGCTGATCGCCAGCATACTGATCTTCAGTACGGCGTGGGTCATTCTGAACATTCAGACCCAACAGATCAGCGAGCAGCAAACCCTGCTCAATCAAAACCATGGCCAAATCATCATTGCTAAATTGCAGGAAATGACCTCCCAAGTGGAGAATCAGGTCAATGCCATCAGTCAAATCGCCATGCTATACCGTTACGAACCCGAGCAGCTCAGTAAGAGCATTCCGGTATTACTCTCGATTGAAAATCAAAAGGCGATTATTTCTGGTGGCGGGATTTGGCCCGAGCCAGGGGCATTTGACCGGCAAAAGTTTCGTGACAGCTTATTTTGGTCGCACAATATTCACGGCGAATTAGTCGCCATCAATAGCTATAACGATGATAGTTTTCCAAGCTACCACACCGAAGAATGGTATCGGCCGACCCGCTATTTTCCCGTAGGGAAAATATTTTGGTCTAAATCCTATGTCGACCCTACCACCCATGAGCCTATGGTGACCGCATCGGGTGCCATGTGGATGGATCATCAGTTTATTGGAGCCGCCACTACCGACATCAGCCTTGAAAAACTCAATCAGCTCCTACGCAATACCATGCTCGATGTCAGTGGCTACGTGATAGCCCTAGACCATCAAAACCAAATCTTGGCCTCGCCGAATAGTGACAATCTGCCACAATCTTCACACAATTCCCCCCATGCCCTACAAGACTTCGATGAGTTGGCAAAAACCGAGACGGCCTTTAGCCCCATTGCCTCGGCACTGCACTTAGCCGACCGCAGTTTTATCGAACAAGCCGTGGCTGAGCGCGTATTTACCCAAGAGCAAATGGATAACCTCACCCGTCTAAGCAACGATGGGGAACGGCAGATGCTCTCCGCCATCGTCAATGACAATGCCAAAAACCAGTTCTTAACACCTAGGCGAATCGCCTCGGTCTCCTTGACTATGGACCCTATCCTCAAGGGGCCCTCACTGGTGTCGGTGTTTTTAATGCCCCACACCTACTGGAAAATTCTGGTCGTCACGCCCATCGCCCCATTACAGGACACGGCCAAAAAACTGATCGAAAAAGTCGGCCTCTCCCTAGTGTTAATTCAGATGCTCGACCTTATCCTGCTGTTTTTATTGCAACATAGATTAATTATTGCCCCCATTATGGAGATGGTGCAGGCACTCAAACGCAATGATTCAGCCTCTATCGAATTAAAAGCCAAGGAGCGGCACGATGAGGTCGGCCTACTGGCGAAAAGCTTTTTATCCCGCACCCAACAACTTGAAGTCGCCATGGCCAGTCTAGATGCCAGTAATCTCGCCCTTGAGCAGCAATTATTGACTCAACAGCATTTTCAGCAGGAGTTAAATCAGCGCAAGGAACAATTAAGATCCTTACTCGATTTCTCATCCATCATCATTTACATCAAAGACTTAAATGGCAGATATACCTTAGTGAACAACAAATACTGCGAGGTTTTAGGGATTGAGCGGCGCAAGATCATCGGCGCCACCGACTTTGATCGGTTCCAAAACTCACTCGCCCAACAGTATCAACAGAACGACCAAAGGGTCACCCATAGCCACGATGCCCTGCATTTCGAAGAAGCCATTCCCTCCCTTCGCGGCGAGGTTATTTATCAAATGAGTAAATTCGATATTCGCGACGATGAGGATAATTCCATGGGCGTCGGCGCCATTGGCTTTAATGTGGACTTGAAAAAACGCCAAGAAAAAGAACAAGAAAAGTTGCTGCAATCACAATTAGCCCAGCTAAAAGATGAGCAGCGCAAGACCCAACTCACACAGCAAGAAAATAGCCAGCTCAGGGAACAACTCGCGGCGATTCAAGCTGAGATCAATCAGCAAATCCAACTCAACCTGAGCAAACAACAAAGTCAGAAACTGATGCAGAATTTCCTGGCCGACGTCATGAGCCAAATGATGCAAGAGCAGGACAAACTCCTCGCACAGATCTGCCAAGTGCGCACCAAGGAGGATGACAGCCACCAAGCCCAAGTTGTGCAATTGATGAGCCAACAAGCGGCCAGACTCAGGCACATATCGCAGCTGTTTACCGATCAGCATAGTGAGATACGCCCGCTGCATTTAGCTCAGTTTATCAATCAATTATTGAGCTTATTGCAGCCACAACTGTTGAAAACTCAGGTTAAAGTCAAGCTAGAGTGCGACGAGCAATTAGTAGTCGATGGCAATGCTTGGCAATATTTGCAATTTTTCTATCGACTGATTAACAACACCTTGCACCATGCCTTTAAAGAGCATAATCAAAACAGAACCTTAGCATTAACGCTTGAAAAGAAAGACGGCGAATTACAGATGCAGCTTCAGGACAATGGTGTCGGGATATCAGTCGCGCACCTTGAGCAACTAAAACAAGAAATGCAACAAAACCAATGCATTGGCACACTGACTTGCATTAACCTTTGGATAAAAGAAGAGTTACATGGCGAGCTTAAGGTAGAGAGTGAGCTCAATCGTGGCACTCTGATTGAGTGCCACTGGCCATTAGCTGCGGTATAGCCAAGGCTAAGTCAAGCCCATTGGGACAAACTAGTCGCTCGACTTATCAAGTGTCACATCCACCAGATAATGGCCCTGTAGCCAGTTACGGCCAATTAAGAGTTTATTGGACATTTGACTACGATCCTTAAGATTCACTTTGACCGGATACTCATGTACCGGTTCACCTAAGGTCAATTCGACCATATAACGCACTTCACTCCCCTGCGCGTTACGGATAAGCGAAGTATCGACAATCCGTGCCCTTAACCGCTTTTCCTCACCACGCTCATTTTCGGTAGTGAAATTAAGCCACTTGCCGATGTTGTTATCCATATTGGTAGGATCTTCATCGTCAATCTTGAGATCAACCGCATGCAGGGAATTTTCAACCGCCCCCGTATCGATGCGCGTTTTAAAGGTCAACTCGGCTTCTTTCACTTTGATTAACGCTGTCGGACCAATCAGACGTTTCTCGGCCACATCAACAACATAACGGCCCGCTAACCAATTACGGCCGATCAGTAACTTGTAATCCATATGGCTTCGGTCACGTAGGTTAACGGCAACCAGACGGTGTTGCCCCTCAAAACCAATGTCTAACTCGACCAAATAGCGGACTTCACTGCCTTGAGCGTTATTCACTGTGGTGGTCTTTAGGATTTTCGCCGCTAAGCGCCGCTGCTCGCCCGCCTCGTTTTCGGTGGTAAAATGCAATGTCTTACCAATGTTATCCTGCATCTTGTCGGACGCACCGCCTTCAACTTGCAGATCGATGGCATGTAATGAGGTGTTCGCCGCGCCCGTATCAATTCTTGCCTGAAAATCCAGTTGTGCGGCCAATAGGCGCATCTTCTCTGATTGACCAATAATCGCCTTAGTGTCAGTAGATACAGCGCTCTGCGCAGGCGTTTGCACCTCTTCACTGACTTTACCGCAACCTGCAAGGCTCAAACTTGCGATAATGGCGCCTAGCAATAATGTGGTGCAGCGACCGACACTCTGATGTTGTAACATCCTCACTCCTTATCTGAACGATGACGGACAAGCCACTTTGACCCATCACCTAGGTCGATGTAGGGGCTAGTGATAGCACAAAAGCGAAGGAAAAGAGCCGAAAAACACTAAGCAGAGGTCAAATACAGCAATTAAGCCAATGAAAAAATAAGGAATAGTCACAAGTTAACACACAATGGTTACAGCCGTTACACCTCTGCCACTTTCGCTTCGTCCAACCAAGCTTTCGCCAGCGCGCGCTCATGTTCACTAAAAACCTTCACCGGGCAGGGCAACATAAAAGCCAGTGTATTGACCATAGCCCCTAGGCTTTGCATGTCCGCAATCATCACCACCCGCGAGAAATCACTAAAATGAAACACACTGAGTAAAGCATCATCCCAGAGTGCGCCCACGGTAATGCCAATAAAGTCGGGGCTGAACTCGTACCACAAGCGAAGACTCGCATGATCCTGCAACTTGGCCTCAATCGCGGGAAGCAGTAAGGCTTCGATATCCCCATGGGTGACTTGACCCGACACCACAATGGTCAGCATATCTTCGGCATAGCTTGGACGTATGGTTAGCATTATGCATCTCCCTTGATATCGCACGAGAAAATACGGCTATAGAGTAAAGATATACCCTGTAAATGAAGATGCTTGAAAAGTGGGAATTATTTTACTCAAACTTGCGGGAAACTGATGCGATGGCGGGTGATGACGAGATGAGATTGTAAGGTTCGCAAGACTTGCGTAAGCATTGCGCGATAAGACAAGCCCCATTTACTTCACACCTTCAAAACCTACACGAAAAGCATCGACTGGTGCCCAAACAACCCACAGGGCTGGAGTTACACATTAAAAGTGAAGTAATGATGAGGGATAACGAACAAAGTAAGTAACTAGCTAACAAACTAACGGATAGGACTAACCCAAGAGATGAGGTTAATCCTAAGGTTAAGCTTAAGCGAAGGTATTACACATGAACTTGGATTTTCGAGATTTCTTGATCGAATAAATTCTTAATAAGGCCAGAAAACTCGGTGATAAACAGCGTTTGCTCTGGCGTGGCTCTATGATTCGCCACTGAGGCTAAGATTTCCTCAAGATCGTACACAATCGCATCGACCTCACGGATAATAGTGTTTCGTTCGGCAAAAGAGAGGGAAGGATTTTGGCCGCAGACCATAATAATCTGTGCGGATAATTGCTCTTCGAACAACTCCATCACAGTATCGTCGGACACATTTTGGGTATCGGGCGTTTCGAACAAGCCAAGATGCTCAGTCAAATACTGGATCAAATGCATGTAACCGTCTTTATCTGTGACCATTTTTTACCCTTCACACACCAAAATCTATCGCCAAAGGCGACACTGAAAAAACAAAACCCACATCTAAAGTGGTCGATATAAAGATTTACACGTCAGCCACTCGCTAACCATATCGCGAACAGGAGAGCTGACGTATTGATCTAAACCAATCTTATCGCTGTTACTTTGTTAAGGTTAGTACAAACGACACAGGAACGGCTTGGCTAATACTAGATAAACCTGCAATATCACGCAATTTATCCACACCCGAGACCAAATCGAACTCGTTAGCATTGACTATTATCGGCTGAAAACTGCTAACCATCAGTTTATTATCAGATACTTTGGTTAAAATTACCGAAAAAGTTTTCGTTTGTTGCTTTCCATGGAGGGAAATTTTCCCATCGATGTCGGCAACTTTAGTCTCACCAACGGCTAGATCTTTCAACATCTTGGTATCCACCTGCGAGCTTAACTTCAACTCGGGATACAAGGACACTTCAAACAACAGGTTTTGCATACGCTCATCGCGCACATCGATACCGGTCGCCACACTCATCAGGGGAATGGTTAATTCAAATTGACCATTATCCTTAAGGACACCATTGAGTTGCTTAAAGTGATGAACCTCAGCGATATCACCCTTTTTTACCGACACGAAGCTGACTCGAGAGTCCTGCTCCATTACTTGCCACTGGGCCGCACAGCTAAAACTAACCAGCGTCGATAATGCTGCAATTCCTATCCATTTTTTCATCGTATCCATCCTCAATCAGTGAGAGTTAAGGCAAGGCGGTCCCCCTGTGACACAGAAGTCCCCGCCGTATCCTTAGAAAATCTGTGATAAAGATCACCTAAGTCTCGCTAAAGATACTCTTTTTCTTGTTTAGCGACTAGTTAACTATCGTTAAACTCGCACCAGCCACTTATCTAAACTATTAGCAAAAGCCTGTTTATCCGCCGCCGATAAGGCATCAGGGCCACCGGTATGCACGCCCGATGAACGTAAGTCTTCCATAAAATCGCGCATCGTCAGTTTTTGGCGAATATTGTCCGTAGTGTAGAGTTCGCCGCGGGGATTAAGCGCCAGCGCGCCCTTTTCAATCACTTGCGCCGCCAACGGGATATCGGCGGTGATCACTAAATGCGTAGCCTCAACATGGTCGACAATGTATTGATCTGCCACATCAAAACCTGAGCCGACACGCACTTGGCTGATATAAGGCGATGGTGGCACCCGCAGCATTTGGTTCGCCACCAGCACTAGCGGCAGCGACTTTCGCTCAGCCGCGCGAAATAAAATCTCTTTAATCGGGTTTGGGCAGGCATCGGCATCGACCCAAATCTTATACTGTCCCACGCTTACGCTCCTAAAGACCATTAAGGTGCTAAACGGTCAATGACCCATTCATCCGCTTGGCGAGTGTAGAGAAAACGATCGTGCAGCCTGTGCTCACCGCCCTGCCAAAACTCGATGCTCGAGGGTTTGACTAAGTAGCCGCCCCAAAAACTCGGTAAGGGCACATCACCCTTGGCAAATTTGGCTTTCATTTCAAAGAACTTACCTTCGAGCACTTGTCGCGCGCTCAGTTTGCTCGACTGCTGTGACACCCAAGCCGCAATCTGGCTATCCTTAGGACGGGTCATAAAGTATTTCAGCACTTCGGCGGTAGAGAGTGGCTGCGCCTCACCAAGAATCGATACTTGGCGTTCAATCGGATGCCAGGGAAAATGCAGACTCACCTTGTTATTGGCTGCGATCTGCTGCGCTTTTCGGCTACCTAGGTTAGTGAAGAACACAAATCCCGAGTCATCGAAGCGCTTTAATAGCACAATTCGCTGATAGGGCTGACCATGCTCATCGACGGTGGCAACACACATCGCCGTGGGATCGCTCAGCTCGGCATCGCGAGCTTGCGTCATCCATAACTCGAATAGCTGCATGGGATTTTGGGGTAAATCGGCGCGTCTTAGACCGCCTTTGGTGTATTCGCGGCGAATATCACTGAGATCTGTCATAGGTTTTCCTTTTACAAGCGCACAATGATTGCCATCGGTGCAATCCGCTGATAATGCAAGTTTACCATGCCTTACTCGCAATTCGCTGCTCTGTTATTAAGCCGTCAATAAAAAAGCCAAGACCGTTAACCTTAGCTTTTTATTGATTATCCAGCGCTTAAGCATGGTACAAGATAGTACTGAAATGGACTCAAGCAGCAATGGCGAGCTCACCAGTGTTTGCCACTACATAAACTCGGGCTGTAATACTTGGGTTTCGAGTTGTTGATAATGACTAAAAGTTATCTCCCCCCCTGATGCTGTGGTGACCATGGCTTGGCCTAGACACAGATGAGCGGGGAATCCTTCGGTAAGAATGTGCTGATCAAAACCAATCAAGTCCCAACTCGTTGGGGAGAATCCATTAACTAATCGCGCCACAACGGGATGGGGGTAAGTCGCTAAATCGAGATTAGTCTCGAAGCTCACATAGGAATGTTCCCCTTGCCCCATAGATGGGGTGATATGCAAGGTAACATAGTCAGTCCCGCGTATCGCATTCAACGAAAAACCAGCAGGCTGAAAACAATGCATATCAAACTGAAAATCGGGAAAGAGTTGCTGAAATTCAAGCCGTTGATAAATCCCCTGCTCAGTTTGTGTTGGCAGCTTGAGATAATCGGCAAGCTCGCCACGGATGTGGTACATCATCAGTTCAAGGCAAGTCTCGGTTGAGGGCATAACTTGGCTGTCTGTACAAAACAGATCGCCAGTACAAAACTGATTGTCACTACAAAACAGATAGTGATGATGTGAGTCTAAATGACCCACTCGAAAGGCTTTGCCGGGGATCAAAGTCCGCAACTTAGCAATATCGTCCGCAAAGCTCGTGCTTTGTAGCTGAGCTTGGTATTCATTCTTGCGCTGATAACAGAGCGCGGCGATGTGCTCCACGCCTACGGCGTTGATAAAATGGCAGGCGGCATCCACTAGGGTGCTATTACCACAGGTGAGCAGCAGAATCTTATCATCCCAAACGAACAGACTGGATTCACTCAGCAGATAGGCATCGCAGGCATGATTACTGATTGTGGACAGGATTTCCGCATTGGCGCAGGCCACTAAGGTTGACCAAAAGCCATACTCTCGTTGGCGTAATGACGCCAACTTGGGAGTGAGTCTGATCTCAAGCTTTTTTTCCGCGCCTTCAAAAAACATCAAACCGTTCGCCTCATCTTATCCCTGTGTGTGGGCATCTATTGGTATATCAGTCATTAATGGTTCGCTGGCAACGCTGACTTAAGTGAACGCACGCATGTTAAGACTGGTAACCCATCAATTTCGCGCGGCTATTTTTACACGACTAACGCCGCAATAAAACCACCGAGCTTGCTTTTACAAGGTGACAGCCTTGCAATCCACTAGCAAAAAAGCAACCGGCTATAAAAAACAAAAGTCAGCCTAAGTGTCCCTAGGCTGACTTTTTTAACACACTCAATATTAAGAAAAATCTTCTAAATAAGTGTAACCTTTTAGGCCCACTTGCAGTTCTTCTAAAATCTGGGCGCGTTCTTCTTCAGCAATGTGCTGATTCACTAACTCTTCGTAAGTACGCATAAAGTCAACGGCATCTAAGTTAACATAGCGCAGTACGTCAGCAACTGTATCACCGGCAAGGACCGACTCAATGTTGGTCATACCGTTCTCTTCGATGCTCACCACCGCAGAGTTGGTATCACCAAACAGGTTGTGCATATCACCTAAAATCTCTTGATAGGCACCAACCATAAAGAAGCCCATCAGATAAGGGCTTTCAGCGCTCCAAGCCGGAACGGGCAGCGTGGTTTCAATTCCTTGGCCATCTACGTATTGGTCAACAATACCGTCAGAGTCACAGGTGATGTCCAGCATCACTGCGCGGCGCTCTGGCGCTTTGTCTAAACCAGACAGTGGCAGCACAGGGAACACCTGATCGATACCCCAAGCATCCGGTAACGATTGGAATAAAGAGAAGTTAACGAAGAACTTATCGGCTAACTTTTCGTTTAACTCATCGATAATCGGTCTGTGGTAACGGTTTTTAGTGCTTAACAAACCTTGAACTTCGTGACATACACGCAGGTTCGCCTGCTCAGCCCACGCACGTTCCGCCAAGCTTAATTGACCTAAAGCAAATAGCGATTGCGCTTCTTGCAGGTCACTTTGGCTATCGTGATAAATCTCAATCAGTGCACGTTGATCAGCGCGGCCGCTGATCTCGGTCCAAGATTGCCACATGTTGTGCAGCAGCTGTGGCGACTCTTCCGCTGGCGGCTGGATTTCTTCTACCTGATAGGCTTCAGTACCAATAACATCGGTGATCAACACGGCATGGTGCGCCGTTAAGTGACGGCCAGATTCTGAAATAATACGTGGCATAGGTTGCTCGTATTCATTACAGATATCGGTAAGCACGTTCACGATGTTGTTCGCGTATTCGCTTAAGCCATAGTTCATTGAGTTGTTACTTTGGCTACGAGTGCCGTCGTAATCCACCGCTAAACCACCGCCAACGTCGAAGCAGTTAATGCTGGCGCCTAACTCACGTAATTCACAGTAGAAACGCGCCGCTTCGCTCACACCTTGACGAATATCGCGGATGTTGGCGATTTGCGAACCTAAGTGGAAATGCAATAACTGCAGCGAATCCAACATGTCGTTTTCTTTTAACTGATCTACCACAGTTAAAATCTGCGCCGCAGATAAACCGAACTTAGACTTTTCGCCACCGCTGGCTTGCCACTTGCCTTTACCTTGGAATGCCAGGCGCGCACGTAGACCTAAGCGAGGTTTTACCCCTAAACGCTTAGACTCGGCCAACACCATCTTCAGCTCAGACAGTTTTTCTAAAACGATGTAGACCTTATGGCCTAACTTTTCACCAATTAAGGCTAAACGAATGTATTCGTTATCTTTGTAACCGTTACACACGATCACTGAACTGGCTTTTTGCGCCATGGCTAATACAGCCATTAATTCTGGCTTACTGCCGGCTTCTAGGCCTAATTGTGGAACTTCTTTTGATGCTTGGCTCGCAAGGATCTCTTCTACCACAGTTTTTTGTTGGTTTACTTTAATGGGGTAAACCAGCAAATAGTCCGCCTGATACTCATATTTTTGTATCGCTTGGTCGAATGCTTGGCACAAACTGTTCACTCTGTGGTGCAGAATTTGCGGGAAACGAACTAATACAGGTAAAGCGACCCCTGCTTTAACCATGTCTTTTGCTAGCTCATTTAAGCCAATCTTGTGATCAGGATTCTTAGGATCCGGCGACACAGTCACCTCACCTTGGTCGCTGATCCCATAAAACCCTTGGCTCCAGTGGGTAACGTTGTACCCAGCACGAGCAGCATCAATAGACCAATCATTCATTTTTATTTAGCCCGTCTATAAAAAAATGGGTTAAACGGCCACGGCATTCTTGCGCGACCGCCCGTTCGACAAACCCAGGTAAAACATATGTTTACCTGACATACAATTAGGATGAATTCACCCTGTTTAATGCAGCAAAATCAACCCAGCAGAGGTGACATTGATGCGTTTTTCCTTAACGCAGCCGGGGTAAACCCCATATTCTTATTACACTGGCGATGGTAGGAGATTGCGTTCATTTCACCTTTTATCGCCAAGGTTTCTCACCAATGGTATTAACCTTAGCGCGCTTTGAGGTTAAAAAACACCCAAAACCCTAACGTTAGGCGTTGCATCACAGCCGAAGACCCCAAATTCATTAAAAAGAGGGCCAAGCATGTCTACAACAACAGGTAACACTAAAGGAACAACATTACATATTAAGCGGCCAGGCAAGACCGAGCGCACCTAATAACAGGCAAGATTATTGTAACAGGGGACTGTTGGCTTCTTCGCGGCCAGAATTGATACGGATTAACGTGAGATGTTTAAGGCTGGTATCGTCATAGGGCACAACGATTGAGCGCTGACATTGTGATGCTTTTAGGCAAAGAGCAAAAAATGGATGCTTGTGCATTAGCTAAACAATTCCTCTTAACCCCATGTAACCATTATAAATTGTACGTTACACGGTTAATGACCTGTGAACCATAAAACCATTACAACTCACGTAATATTTGTCATGTCTGTAACGAGCGAAGTCGTTAAACGGCGCAATTAAACCGCGCAATGTCACAGAATGCAAGCAAGAATCTCATTTAATATTTTTCATTAAAATATAACAAACACCCCATTAACAGGGATGGCATCCCCATGCAGGGTTAATTTCGATAAATTAATAACTTAGTGAATAATCCTACTTTTAATACGTTCAATATTTTTTAATAGCCTTGCAGAATAAATGGCTAACAATCGCAGCGTCGGCATGATTTTTAACGCTCACTAAGCCATTAATCCTAAAGTGCGAACCTAAAAGCCGAACTGGAAGCTGCCGTTTACGGATAAAGCGGTTATAATCACCGCCGAATGACATCTATAGATAGAGAGCTACATGGTACAGATAGGAAAAACCTGCAAACTTGAGGTGGTAAAACAAGTCAGCTTCGGTGTGTATTTAAATGCCCACGAATTTGGCCAAGTGTTACTGCCCAACAAAGCCACCCCAAAAGATTGCCAAGTCGGTGACTGGCTAGAGGTCTTTTTATATCTGGACTCTGAAGATATCGTCATTGCCACTACGCGCAGACCACTTGCGCAAGTCGGTGAGTTTGCCTATCTAAAAGCCGTGGCAACGGGTCCTTACGGGGCATTTTTAGACTGGGGATTAGATAAAGATCTGCTACTGCCCTTTGGTGAGCAGCATAAACCCATCGAAGAGGGTCGCTCTTACCTCGTTTACGTGCATGTTAACCGCGCGGATGAACGTATTGTCGCCTCATCAAAAATTGATAAGTTCCTCGATAAAACTCCAGCTCAGTACGAAGTGGGTCAACAGGTTGACTTATATATCGGTGGCACTACAGATTTAGGCTACAAAGCCATTATTAACCATGCCCACTGGGGCGTGATTTACCAAAATGAAGTGTTCCAAAAGCTGCGTTTTGGCCAAAGAGTGAAAGGTTTTATCAAACAAGTGCGCCGCGATGGCAAAATCGATTTGGTCTTGCAGCAAGGCAGTAAGCAAGAGCTCGATAAGCACGCACACATTATCTTAGTGAAACTTAAGCAAGCGGGTGGATTCTTACCGCTGACCGATAAAACCGATGCCGAAGTGATTTACGAGCAACTCGGCATGAGCAAAAAAGCCTTCAAGAAGAGCATCGGCGGCCTGTTTAAAGCGGGCAAGTTAAGCATCGATGATGATGGCTTACGTCTGACTGAAGCAGACTGATTGGGCAGAATAGTCAACCGAATACGGGACTTAGCACTCTCTTGCCCCCATGTTCGTGCTTTATTTGTACAAATAGTTTGCCTTAAACCTCAGTTTACCGACAAGCGCTAGGATATTAAGCATGGCTCTGTTATAACAAAGCCATGCTTTTTTCTTTGGAGCTTATATGGAACTCACGTTACACGAAGCCAGAGTTATCGGTTGTCTACTTGAAAAAGAAGTCACCACCCCAGAGCAATACCCTCTTTCGCTCAATGCCCTGACCCTCGCCTGTAATCAAAAAACCAGCCGCGATCCCGTATTGGACTTAAGCGAAGCGCAGGTTCAAGACGCCCTCGATTCATTGAATAAAAAGCGACTTATCAGCGAGCAATCCGGCTTTGGTAGCCGAGTCGTCAAATACAAGCACAGATTCTGCAACACCGAATTTAGCGAGTTACAACTTTCCAGCGCGGCGCTAGCTATTGTGTGCTTGCTGCTGCTTCGCGGCCCACAAACGCCGGGCGAGTTGCGAACCCGCAGCAACAGGCTGCATGACTTTAAAGATGTGCTCGAAGTGGAAGCCTGCATTAAGCAATTGATGGAGCGAGATAAACCCGTGCTAGCCCAACTGCCACGGGAACCAGGTAAGCGTGAATGCCGTTACACTGAGTTATTCTCCCAAGGTGCTGAGCAGGTCAGCGCCGCGTCATTCACCAGTGCCACAAATGCAGATGCCCAGCCGCTAAATGAGCAGGATAGACAACAACTGGAAGCGAGAGTTACGCAGCTTGAAGAGCAAGTAGCTGAACTTAAAGATAAGTTAGACTCGCTTATCGCTTCTTTATCCTAACCGCACTGCGGACGACTTTCGCGCATGGTCGCTCTTAATGATGACTAACGTGAAAGTTTGTCCGCCCACTCACTGACGAGACAGCGAATGACACCAAACGCTCCCAGTACATTCAACAACATGCTTTTGATCGCTGGCTTTGAATGTCGCAAATTTCTATTTAACCTTCGCGGGATTATCGCCCTGATCGCCTTTGCATTAGTGTGGGGCATGCTGTTGCTCTACCCCATCCAAGGCGCTTCGACCCTATTAATGCAGCCCAATATCAAAGATCTGATCGACGGTCTCTTAGGCAGCCAAGCACTCAATGTGCTGTTTGACTGGCCCGTGGCGGAAATGGCTATCTTCTGGTGCTTTGCGCTGTATCTGTTTCCCATGTTCAGTATTTTGATTGCCGCCGATCAGTTCTCCTCAGACAAATCCCGCGGCACATTGCGCTTCTATACCCTAAGAACCAGCAAAGACAGCCTACTCTTCGGCCGCTTTTTGGGGCAAATATTGATCCAAGGTCTACTGATCTTATTGACTATCCTCGCCACCATAGCGCTGGCACTCACTCGCGATATCGGCTTGTTATTACCCGCATTAACGTCGGGTGCCTTGGTCGGCATCAACTTGCTTATCGTGATTTTACCCTTTACCGCGGTCATGACCCTATTGTCCCTCTATGCCAACACGGCAAGACAGGCCATGGTGCTCGCCACCATCTTGTGGACTGTAGTCTCGATTGCACTATTGATTTTGGGTAATCAATCCAGCTTATTTGAAGGCTTACAATGGATATTGCCTGGCGCTCAACTGTCGAACATGGTCAACACCAATGGACTCCAGAGCTTTGCCTACGCACCAATCCCCCTATTACAAACCGCATTCGCCCTCTTCCTTGGCCGCGTTTATATCCAAAGGAGTCAACTATGATCCTCATTCAATGCCAAGGACTGTCCAAACACTATGGCAGTAAAAAAGCGCTCAATAACGTTAACTTAACCCTCGAATCGGGAGCGCCCATCGCCTTGGTTGGCCCTAACGGTGCAGGTAAAACCACGCTATTTAGCCTACTTTGTGGTTACCTCACCCCAAGCGCGGGCACGGTGCGTATTCTGGGAGAAGCGCCAAATAGTCCAGCATTATTAGGGCAAATTGCCGCCCTGCCACAGGATGCAACGCTCGATCCCAATTTGACCATTATCAGCCAGTTAAGCTTCTTTGCGCGTCTTCAAGGAATGGATAGCAAGCAGGCAAATCAAGAAGCCCTGCGAGTGCTGAATTTAGTGGACTTAGCCGAGGTGGCGCAGCAAAAGCCACCGAGCCTGAGCCATGGGATGAGTAAACGTGTGGCGATTGCCCAAGCCTTAATCGGCTCGCCTAAACTGGTATTACTCGATGAGCCAACCGCAGGACTCGATCCCGCCAATGCAAAGAAAATCCGTGAACTCGTCAGAACGCTCTCACCCACAACCACTTTTGTGATCAGCTCACACAACTTGGACGAACTCGAGAAGCTCTGTGACCAAGTGCTGTATCT
The DNA here is from genome assembly GCF_029835735.1 of Shewanella sp. GD04112. Lineage (NCBI taxonomy): Bacteria > Pseudomonadati > Pseudomonadota > Gammaproteobacteria > Alteromonadales > Shewanellaceae > Shewanella > Shewanella sp. GD04112. Next base: position 1,929,742 of record NZ_JAOEAL010000001.1, on the reverse strand, counting down.
AGATAAAGGTGAGCTGGGCCAATCGATTTCGATGCGCTCATCCAATAGCGGCAGTGATTATCTCACCCTCACCATGGAAAGCTGCGACAGTGAAGCGCTCATCCAAGCCGTCGGTCAAATAGCCGGTGTAGTGAATATCACCTCAAAACAAGCCCATGTATTTGTTATCCAATTGGATGACACGGCAAATCGCCATTATGAGTTTGAAACCGCCCTAGTCGCCCTGTTTAAGCAGCAGCATTGGCAATATAAGATGCTGCTGAAAGGGCGCACGTTGGAAGAAACGTTATTTTCTTAACTCCGCGATAAGTCCAGCCATTATTCCTACACTTAACTCCACCTCTAACAGCGCCCGCAAGGGCGCTTAGCTAAAAACATTTTATATTTAACCTCCAGAATTTGCGTCTGCCTTATATTTCCGGTGTTTTTCAAGATAGTTGTCACTCTTTGTTTAAATATTAAGCTGCATTTATTACGCCTTCTTCTGGTGCCTTATCTGGGTTGAGTGTTACAGCGCCAACCGCTTCACAATTTCTGATCTCTGTAGACCAACGCATCGGTTTTCTTTCCTTCGCCGCCTCAAGCACTTTCTTGCGCTTCGCTAAAATAGCGCCATCTTGCAGTGCATGACGTTGCCCTGGTGAGACAAAATTTAGCTGGCTGTGTTTATGCTCATCGTTGTACCAGGTTACAAACTTTTCCACCCATTCTCTTGCTGTTGCTAAGCAGCTAAAACCTGATGCCGGCCACTGTGGGCGGTATTTCAACGTTTTAAATAACGACTCTGAAAAGGGGTTGTCATTACTCACCCGCGGCCGACTTAATGATGCCGTAATACCAAGCTCTTCCAGCTTGGCTTTCATGGTCAGTGACTTCATCGGCGCCCCATTATCAGAATGCAGCACTAATGGCGTGTTAAAGCATTGCTCGCGTAACAGACAGCGTTGGATTAGCGCAGCGGCATATTCCCCACTTTCTTGCTCATGAACTTCGTAACCCACTATTTTTCTACTGTAAATATCTTCAAACAGGTACAAATAGTAGAACTGGCCTTTGACGATTGAGGCTAAATAAGTGATGTCCCATGACCACACTTGATTCGGCCCATCTGCCCGATAACTCAACGGTTTGCTTCGATTGACCGCAGCCTGAGTGCGGCCACGATGGTTAAGTTGACCATGAGCATTTAACACTCTGTAGAAGCTGGATTCCGAGGCGATATAAATCCCGTTATCTAATAATGTTGGCACAATTTGCGACGGGGGTAAGCTGGCGTACTCCGCTTGATTGCACACACTTAATATCTGTTGTCGCTCATGTTCTTCGAGTTTATTTGCTGGCTCTGGTCGAGCTGCTGTTGGCCTTAAATCAGCTTGCACTTGACCTTCTCGATACCAACGTCGATAGGTACGCTTACTGAGGCCCGTTTCAGCACAAGCCTTATAAAGGCGAGCACCATTGGTATAGGCCTCTTGGATTAAGGCAATCAATGCTATGCGCTCAGGCAAGGGGGTTAGCTCTCCTCGCTGTCGTCCCCCCAGAGCGCATTGAGCTTTTTTCTGAGCACCAGTAACGCAGCAGCTTCAGCCAGCGCTTTCTCCTTATAGCGCAATTCCCGTTGCAGCGATTTGATTTCGGCTTTGTCAGCCTTAGCCTGCTGTTTAATGGTTTTAGTTTGTACTTCTGAGGTTTGAAAACCAGCTAAACAATCCTGTTTCCACTGCTGTACTTGCTCGCGGAACAAGCCCTTTTCACGGCAATACTGGTTTATCTCCGCTTCCGACAGCGGCGCTGTTTCAATAATCACGGCAAGTTTTGCTTCAGCCGACCAATCATCGGCTGTTAATGTTTTACCTGGCACGGGGCGACCTTCTTTTCTGGCAATATCTCGCCAATGATACAAGGTTTGCACCGCGATGCCTTCTTCCCGAGCGACCTCTGCGACCGTTAAGTTGTGAGGAGGTAATAATTTTTTAAGGATCGCTTCTTTACGTTCTGGTGAATACCGAGCCATATCGTTCTCTTTTGCCGCACCCTGTCTTTAAACATAATGATTATTTAGGGGTGACAACAATCCTGACACAGGGGGTTTCCATTCCATTAAAAATAAACCCAAAGCCTCAATAAGGTTTGTACTTAAATCATTTAGCAAAATTTATAAGTTATGCTAGGTTATTTTGAGCAATCTGTATTTTTCGCCTTTAAACTGACACAAGATCTATGTTCAGCTGCTATCGATATAATTGGAATATTTCAATCATTAAGGAAACTAATGGCTACTAGAGAAAGCATGAAACAATGGATTGTAGAATATCTTAATTCCTCTGGAGGACGAGGCTCACCTCGTGATGTATCGAAGTATGTCTGGGAGAAATACGAATCTGAGCTAAAATCCTCTGGAGATCTGCTGTACACTTGGCAATATGATATCCGTTGGGCCGCTCAAAAGTTAAGGAATGAGGGTGTTCTGAAATCAGTTAATGGACGACGTGATTTACCTTGGGAGCTAAGCTAAATATAAAACCTTGTTAACTCAAGTAGGCGTCATCACAGCAAGTGAAAAGATTACCGCATAAGGAGCAATACACAGTGAAGTGGGCATTTATTGACTATGAAAACGTCGGTAATTTAGAAAAAATCGACCTTTCTATATACCAAAAAATAATCATATTCCTTGGAGCAAAGCAACCCAAGATAGATTTTGGTGAAAAAAAGTATGACAAGCCACTTGAAATCATCGTTATTCAACTGAAAGCAACCCAGTCAAATAATCTAGACTTTCATCTATCATATTATCTCGGATGTTATGAGAGCACTGCGAGTGAAAACGTAACCTTCGACATCATTTCAAACGATAATGGTTTTGCTCCACTTATCGCACATATAAAATCAAATGGACGTATCTGTAAGCATATTAAGCTTGCAACAGTAGAAAATATCAGCGCAAAATTACTGCATAGTTTAACTTCGAAGCCAAAAGAGAAACGCCCGAAAAAAGTTGACTCCTTACGTAACCATATCGCTTCTCATATGGGGATTAAAGGTAATCAAATCGCAATCCAAGGCTACTTAAATAAATTGATTAATGACAAAGTGATTTCAGTGTCTGGAGATAAGGTAAGTTATCATCGCTAACCAATAAAGCAGCAGTTAAGCCGCTTTGGTAAACCTAGGCTTTCAATCTGATCCCGAGCTTGTTATAACTCCCCTTTCCTGCTCTTTCGCTGAATTCAGAGGTTTCAATGAACAAAGCACAACTTATCCAACGTATCGCCACTTCGCTTGAACAGTCCCAGGCCAGCACTAAACCTGTTGTCGAACAGATCCTACAACAGATCCATATCGCCTTAAGCGAAGGTGAAAAAGTCTTCCTGCCACAATTTGGCACCTTCGAATTACGTTATCATTTACCTAAATTGGGTCGAAACCCGCAAACTGGCGAGACGATTGAGATTGCAGGCTTTAACCAGCCAAGCTTTAAGGCCGCGACAGCACTTAAACAAGCGATAAATGAGTAGTATTGCGGATGTGTAAAATTGCCTCGTGAAAACCACGGGGCTTTTTTATGGGACAAGGTAACGACATCACTTTGGCAATAAGCCTTAGCGTTCAAACGCAGCCTACACGAGCTCAGTTTGATGCTATCAAGCTCAGAGTGGAGAAATAAAGTGGAGAAATAAGTAGGTTATAAGGCAGGACTAATGCCTGTAACAAAAGTGGCAAGCGCGAAACTGTGCCTCAAGAGAAGAAGATAGAAACGGCCCTTTAAACCAAACCCAAAAATCAGAGCCGTAGATGCAAAAAATCCCCGACTAATGTCGAGGCTTATTTACTATTCACTAAGAATAATGGTACCCGAGGCCAGACTTGAACTGGCACGCTGTTACCAGCGAGGGATTTTAAATCCCTTGTGTCTACCGATTCCACCACTCGGGCAAACTTTGAATATCGCAAGCACTGCTATTGATATTGTTAACTCTTTGCTTCGCTCTTCTACTTATATTTCAATGTATAGGTAACGAAGTTTAACGCTTCAGCTCGCTTTGAGCTGTCACCATTATAATAATGGTACCCGAGGCCAGACTTGAACTGGCACGCTGTTACCAGCGAGGGATTTTAAATCCCTTGTGTCTACCGATTCCACCACTCGGGCAAACTCTTTATATTAACGACGGGAATCGTGTCATTAATATCTTAATTATGGAGGCGCGACCCGGAGTCGAACCGAGATCGACGGATTTGCAATCCGCAGCATAGCCATTCTGCCATCGCGCCATCTTTCCAATCCTTTTAGATTGGAGCGACATATCGGGTTCGAACCGATGACCTATACCTTGGCAAGGTATCGCTCTACCAACTGAGCTAATGTCGCATCATGTAGAGTTAAGATTTTGTTTTCACTTCGTCTCTCGTCTACGGGGAGGCATTCTACCTATTTACCATGCAGTGTCAACCGCTGTTTTATCGATAACTTACTGCTTGCGCACTAAATAATCTCTTTGATCTTTTATTGTGCTATTCGGCCGTTAAATCTTTCCAAGCGGCTAAAATGTAGCTCATCATTGACCAGAAGGTTAACACGGCAGCGATATATAACAGCACAAATGCCGCGGTGATCATTAATGGGTTGTATTGCCAGATCAGGCCAATAATCGCCACCATCTGCGCCGCCGTTTTATATTTGCCGATCCAAGAAACCGCAACCGTCCCGCGCTTACCTAATTCAGCCATCCATTCACGCAGGGCTGAAATCACAATTTCGCGACCAATCATAAACAGTGCCGGCAGCGTTAACCAAATATCGGCATATTGCTCCACCAGCAACACCAGCGCGGTGATCACCATCAGTTTATCGGCAACGGGATCGAGAAAAGCTCCAAAACGCGTGAGTTGCTTGAGTTTACGGGCGGCATAGCCATCCAAAGCATCGGTAATGGCGGCAAGCCAAAACACAAAAGCAGCAACGAAGGGAGTCCAACTGTAAGGCAGATAGAAGAGCACCACAAAGATGGGCAGTAAAAAAAGCCTAAAAAGGGTTAATGCTATGGGTAAGTTAAGCGGCATGATCGAACCAGTTAGTCAAAAGCAGCGCCAATCTTGCCTTAAATTTATCACCCTCGCAATGCATCATGAATGGTTTGTGCCATTTCTATGCTAATACCAGGCACTTTCGCTAACTCGGCCACACTCGCGCCCTTCACTTCCTGTAAACCACCAAGATGTTGCAATAATGCCTTGCGCCGCTTAGGACCAATGCCCGGAATGGATTCGAGCGTCGAGGTGTTACGGGTTTTCTGGCGACGATTGCGATGGCCAGTAATAGCAAAGCGGTGAGACTCATCGCGAATATGTTGAATAAGGTGCAGTGCTGGCGAGTCATCTTCAAGAGAAAAGCTCGTTTCTGTATCGCCAAAGATTAAGGTTTCAAGCCCGGGTTTACGGCTCTCCCCCTTTGCCACCCCAATCAGTTGCGGCGCTTTATCTAAATTGACGAATTTCTCATCCACTATTTGCTGGGCGATACGCAGCTGGCCCAAGCCACCGTCGATAAATAAGATGTCAGGAATTTTGCCACTGGCCTCGATTTTATCAAATCGGCGACTAATGGCTTGTTTCATCGCGGCATAATCATCGCCGGGCGTAATGCCTTCGATATTGTAACGGCGGTATTCGGCTTTATGGGGCCCCTCGCGGTTAAACACCACGCAGGAGGCTACCGTGCTCTCCCCCATGGTATGGCTGATATCGAAACACTCCATCCGCTGAATGGGCGCATTAAGCTCGAGGATCTCCTCCAGCAAGACAAAACGTTGTTCAACGGTGTTTTTATGGGACAGACGCGTCATCACCGCATTGGTGGCATTGGTCAGCGCGAGGCGTAAAAAGCTTGCCCTGTCGGCGCGCACATTGGTTTTGATGCTGAACTTTTTATTTAACGCCTCAGAGACGGCCGCCTCTAGCTCATGCAATTCTTCAAAGTGATGGCTTATCACCACTTCCTTAGGAATGGTGCGTTGAATATCGGCATTTAAATAAAACTGTAAGAGGAAGGAACGTAAGACTTCTTCGATATCCGTTTGCGCGGGCACCGTTGGATAATAGCTGCGGCTACCAAAAATTTTACCTTCGCGGATAAATAACAGGTGAAAACAAGCGATGCCCGAGGCGTAATGCACGCCGATAACATCCATATCCCCGGTATTGCCCGAGACTTCTTGCTGCTCGGCCACGCGGCGCAGCGCCATAATTTGATCGCGAAAGCGCGCGGCTTGCTCATAGGCTTGCTGCTCGGCGGCCTCTTCCATCTTAGCCACGAGCTCACTGATAACTTGCTTATCTTTTCCCTTTAGGAACAAACTGGCGAGTTTAACCTGCTCATCATACTCCGCATTACTGACCTTACCGACGCAAGGCGCGCTGCAACGGGATAACTGGTATTGCAGGCAGGGACGAGTGCGGGATTTATAATAGAGATCATCACACTGGCGAATAGGAAACAGCTTTTGCATCAAGTGCAAACTTTCGCGCACCGCGCCGCCATTGGGATAAGGCCCAAAGTAATAGCCCTTCTCCCGCTGCGGCCCGCGATGGTATGCAAGGCGTGGATGCTCGTGTTGACTCAAGAAAATATAGGGGTATGACTTATCGTCCCGCAGTAACACATTGTATTTGGGCATGTACTGCTTGATATAGTCATTTTCAAGCAGCAGCGCATCGGTCTCGCTGTGGGTCAGCGTCACATCGATATGATGGATATGGGACACCAGCGCCTGGGTTTTCACATTCCCAAGGTTTTTACGGAAATAGGAGGATAAGCGCTTCTTAAGATCTTTGGCTTTACCCACATAGATGACGTCACCTTTGACGTCATACATGCGATAAACCCCAGCAGAGGATGAAACCGTGCGTAAAAAACTCTGGGCGTTAAAACCTGTCGACATCGTTATACACCCACTCTTTTACTCACCGTCTTCAACACAATTTGATAAATCGTCTTCACACTCACAGCTAACACTTAATTAATGCTAGAACCATTAACACAAACGGCCATTAGAAATGGCCAGCATCTAACATTTTATAGCGGATCGCTAAACGGGTCAGCTCCACATCGCCACTGATCCCAAGCTTGGCAAACAAGCGATAACGGTAACTGTTAACGGTTTTTGGGCTTAAGTTGAGTTGCTCCGAAATATCATTGACCTTTTCACCATTGGTGATCATCAACATAATTTGCAGCTCACGTTCGGACAAGGCTTTAAACGGATTCTCATCGGCAGGGTTGAATTGGCTCAATGCCATTTGTTGGGCAATTTCTGGGGATAGATAGCGCTGCCCACGGGAAACCTGACGTATCGCTTGCAATACTTCGGGAGGAGTTGCCCCTTTGGTTAAATAACCAGACGCGCCCGCCTGCATCACTTTACTGGGGAAAGGATCTTCAGTATGCACAGTTAATACAATAATCTTGGCATGGGGCTGATAACGTAAAATCTTACGTGTGGCTTCGAGCCCGCCCATCCCAGGCATATTCATGTCCATTAAGATGACATCGGCTTCATTTTGTCTCGCCCACTGTACCGCGGTCTCGCCATCTGGCGCTTCTCCCACGACTTTGATCCCACGTTCATCTTCTAAGATGCGGCGGATCCCAGTTCTTACAAGCTCATGGTCGTCAACTAAATATATCGATATCAACTTTTATCCACCTTTAACCAATGTCGACTAACACAGTGTAGTCAAATCAGAATACCGCAACCGGAATATAGGTTATCAGGGTAATTTAGCCCAACAATGGTATTTCGCAAAGCATAAAATGAATATTGTTAACTAGATGATATTTAAAGGAACAACGGACTCATTAACCCAGTTTAAATTCTGCACTTAAGGCGCTACTGGTTTCGGCATTCACGGCAAATAACCAAGAGTGTGCTCAATGCCGCAAGTTTTAAACACAATAGAATGGCAGACTAAAATGTAAAAGACCGAGAATAGTTTAGCGGTCTTTGGATTGCATTTGACGGAGGAGCTGCGCTTAGCATGAGGAACCCTAGGGTTCAACTTACCAAATTGCAAAAACAAAAAAGCCATCATTGCTGATGGCTTTTCCGTAGAATATGGCGGAGGAGCAGGGATTTGAACCCTGGGTGGGCTATAAACCCACGCCGGTTTTCAAGACCGGTGCATTAAACCACTCTGCCACCCCTCCGAACGAGCGAAATAATAGCTATCTCCCCTCAGGTTGTAAACCTAAATTTATTATTAATTGAATTGATTGGCGATTTGATATGCAGTCGTCGATAAAACCATCGAATAACGTCTAATCTTCACCCAAAAGTCCCTGTATTCACACTTAAGGTGGCACTTATGGCTACTTAGGCGCAAACACGCTGCGCTCAATACACACGCCCCTTTTAACTCGCCCCCCATTAAAGTAGCCACTTTATATAGCCGAAATCGGCATCTAATAAAAAGTCGCGCGAATCAAAGCGCTATATGCATTTGAAAGCCAATTGGCGATACGGATGCCTGCACTTATAAGTAGTTAAGAAGGTGGGAAGAAACCCTCAAGGTAAATACGAGTTTGCTTAAGCAAACGGGCGTTAACCTTAGCAAATAGGTATTCGTATCGCCCAAGCGACTCCGCGTGCACCTATCTGCCAAACAACACTGAGTTGGTAGGGCTGGCGCTGCTCAAATGACTCTCAAATGCAGTAAATAAGCTGACAAGCTTCGTATGCAGAACCTAGGTTCGAATTCTGTAAACAAAAAACCATCATCGCTGATGATATTTCGTGGAATATGGCAGAGGAGCTGCACTTAGACTGAGGAACCCAAGGATTCAACTTCCTAAATTGCAGAAACAATAAAGCCATCATTGCTGATGGCATTTCGTAGTATATAGCGGAGGAGCTGCGCTAAGAATGAGGAACCCAAGGGTTCAACTTCCTAAATTGCAAAACAAAAAAGCCATCATTGCTGATGGCTTTTCCGTAAAATATGGCGGAGGAGCAGGGATTTGAACCCTGGGTGGGCTATAAACCCACGCCGGTTTTCAAGACCGGTGCATTAAACCACTCTGCCACCCCTCCGAATGGCGCAAATAATATAAGCATCATCGGTGCTTGTAAACAGCAATTTTTCAATATTGTGTCAAATGCTCATCTTATGTTCACCAAGATGTTTTTTCAGGCAAATAGCCAACAAATTTTCAGCAATATCTGAGTAAACCAACGCAAAAACACCTATACAGTAAGAGACTTGCCGTCTTGGTATGGTAAAATCGCGGTAACTTTTCATGGTAAATGCTTATATGAATTCACTCTTGATACCATCATCCTCACTCGCGCCTGAATTTAACCTTCCTACCCTGCCGCAATCGGCCACAGGGTTAAAAGCCCTGCTTTTAGGGCAAGAACGTGTATTGGATGCCTTTAAGTTACATAACGCCATTGCCGATCAACAGCTCTACCTCGCCGATTTTCCGGGCATCGACCGACAACTAATCATGCAAGCCCTAATGGAAACTGTCGACCCCTTATCCAGCGCTTATTTAGTGGCGGCTCGGCCTGTAGAAAAAGCCATTCAGTTCCAATGGCAGTATGAAGCGCCACTCGATAATCAAGGCGCCATTGCCGAGAAAAATGTCAGTTACCGTTACCTGAGTGGCAATATCCGCCGTGCCGATCTTCTCGGTCGCATGGTGCAATCGGCAAATGGCAGCAAATATCAACCCGGTGCACTCGCCCAGTGCCACTATGTGTTTATCTGCGCCGAATCACTGTGGAAACGCGAAGGCCTATGGGATCTGGTCATGCAAATTCTGACGCAAAAATCCTATCAGATAAGCAGTCACCTAAGCCCTATACCGCTAAATTGTAAAATTATTCTGATTGGTGCGGGCTTAATCTACAGCCAAGTCCGCTCTGAAGACTGGCAATTTCAGCGCCACTTTAGTTTGCTGGCAGAGCTGGCAAGTGAACTCGATCTGACGCGCTTTAAAGAAGTGCAATATGCCAATTGGTTACAAGCCGTGGCTCAGAGCGTTGAGGTTGGTTTAGAGCAATCAAGCCTTGCGCCGCTGTTTAGGCACAGCGCGAGGTTGACCGAACATCAACGCCGTTTGAGCTTATCTATGCTCGATTTTGCCCAATTAATGGCTCAGGCTAAAGTTTATCGCGGCAAAGCCGCTATCAATGCCGCCAGTGTTGAACACGCACTCGAGCAAGCCAACTATCGCCATAACAGCTCAGAGGAATTTTCAGGGCAAAGTTTTGATGACAATTTCATAAATCTGCCAACTGAAGGCGCTATGGTAGGACAGATTAATGGTCTGACGGTGATCGATGCTATCGACCATAGCTACGGTGAACCCGCGCGGATCACTGCAACCGTGCACTATGGTGATGGCGAAGTGGCAGACATTGAAAGAAAGTCCGAGCTGGGTGGCAATATCCACGCCAAAGGCATGATGATCTTATCCGCCTGTTTGTATCGTATCTTTGGTCGCGATGCACCGTTGCACCTTAATGCCAACATTGTGTTCGAACAGTCCTACCAAGAGATCGATGGTGATAGTGCTTCGCTCGCCGAGTATTGCTGTTTGATGTCGGCGATTGCCGAGCAGCCTATTATCCAGTCACTCGCGATTACCGGCGCCTTGGACCAATTCGGCAATGTGCAAGCCATTGGCGGCATTAATGAGAAAATTGAAGGCTTCTTTAATCTGTGTGAGCGTCGCGGCTTAACTGGCGAACAGGGCGTGATTATGCCGAAGTCGAACGTTCTACAGCTTAACCTTGCCCCAAAAGTGGTAACAGCTGTAGGCAAAGGACAATTCCATATCTATGCGATTGAGCATATGGACGAAGCGGTGGAGCTGCTGATGCAGATGCCCGCAGGGGTTGCCAATGAAGATAATGACTTCCCAGAAGACTCCTTATACGGCCTAGTGCAAGAACGGCTCGATAAGTTGGCAGGAAATGGCGAGGAGGAGATTAGCTTAATGACGAGATTACTCGCAAAACTGGGATTATTTCGCCATTAATTAGCTGATCGGAGTTGTTTAGCTTACACGTGTTCGCTAATCTTGGCGGCTCTTATTGCTGGAGTAGTAAAACAATGAATAAAGCAAACAGTTTCAATAAAGAAGAACTCATCGCCTGTGGCCATGGGAATTTATTTGGTCCAAACTCGCCTCGTTTACCCGTCGATAATATGCTGATGATCGACCGGATCATTACCATTAACGATAACGGCGGTGAATTTGGAAAAGGTGAAATTGTTGCTGAACTCGATATTAATCCAGACCTATGGTTCTTTGGCTGCCACTTTATCAGCGATCCAGTGATGCCAGGTTGTTTAGGCTTAGACGCCATGTGGCAGTTAGTGGGTTTTTACCTCGGTTGGGAAGGCGCAGAGGGTAAAGGCCGCGCGCTGGGCGTAGGTGAAGTGAAATTTACCGGACAAGTTTTACCCGGTGCGAAAAAAGTGACCTACAAGCTAAATATCAAGCGTACTATTCATCGTAAGTTAGTCATGGGTATTGCTGATGCCATCCTTGAAGTTGATGGTCGTCAAATCTATAGCGCGACTGATTTAAAAGTTGGCGTGTTTAGCGATACATCGACCTTCTAATCACCGCTGTACCCTACACGACTCGATACAAAAATGCCCTCATCTGAGGGCAATTATGCTGCATTACTCTGTCTGTTCTGGGCTATTTAATCCACGAGAAACACTCGTTATTTATTAAATAGCCCATTAACTCGGCCATCCACACCTTCACGCCAACCACCTAACCACTGTGATCGCGAATCAAGATTTGCATAAGGACAAAGCTCTTTAGATCGACCCCCAATACCCGCTTGGAATCCTTTGGAAAAAGCTCTGTCTAAACGATCTCGTTTTTGTCTTTTCATGCAAGCGTCCTCTGTTCTACGTGAAATAGAAGCAACAGCTTCATTCATAGAAATAGTGCTTTTCAGCGCCGAGATCAATCAAAAAATCGTCCATTTTATCGACTATTTATTAAACTATTGAGATCATGGTTAAAAAAAATCGAGGCATTTAGCCTCGATTTTTTTAGTCTGAATTCAAGCTGAAAAATTAGCGAACGCGGCGACGTAACCAGACTAAAGGTAAGGCAAGTAACCAAGCGATAGATGCAGCGCCCTTACGTTCGTAATTGCCCGTATCAGTGCTATCATCCACAGTACAAGCTTCACCATTAGTCGTCGGTTTTAACACAACCATAGTTGGAATATAGGCAGTGACAGGATCGCCATTGCCATTAAGTTCAAACAGCGGTTCACCATTTTCACCTACGATAATATTTCCATTATCATCTAACTGAAACGAAGGTTTACGGATAAAGGCGGTACCTACGATAGTACCATCTTCATTAATGCTGGTCGCTTCAACAACGAGAATATCACTATTATAAGTCAGTACTTTTCCTGAACCATCGGTGAATTCAACCTTATGGCGAGCCCAATTACCATCCGAGCCCTTTTCAAAACCCTTAGATTCACAGGTCAGTAAGTTATTGAGGTTACTGAACTCCCCGGTAGACTTCTCGTAGAGGAAGCCCGCCTTAGGACGTGGTTTTTCCTTATCGTAGGTGGTTTCGATATAACCAACGACTTGACCTTTGTTATTGATATCTTTGGGTTTACTCGAAAGGTCTGTGGTCGTTGATGCAAAATCATTCGGCGTGACATAAGCAACATCAGGCGTATTGGTATCAAAGTAGAAGAATTTATCACGTGGATAACCTTGGATATTACTTCGATAACTACCCACAAGGATGCCGTTGTCGTTCACATCGTAAGCAATTGAACTCGAAACAGAATCCCCCATTGGGATCCAATGGTATTGATAGTTGCCCTCAGCATCTTTACTCCAATAGGCAGCATCCTGGCGCAATCTATCTGTATTACCGTTACGGTAAACGTGCGAGCGTCCTGCAACTACGCCTTCATTGTTCACACCCAGAGCTTGAGCCGTAAAGGTTAAGGTGTTATCACTCGCAGGGGTTAAGCCTAAAGGTAAAACTGTGCCAGTTGCTACGCCATTATCCAGTTGCCACACATATGCACGGGTTTGGTACTGAATATTGCGCGTACCTTGAGTATTCGGATATTGCTCGCGCTGGATACACACATCTAACGGTAACGTGTTATCTGTACCTAAACAGTAGGCGACACGTTCGCCACCATATTTACTGATATCAGTACTAACATAACCAACAACTAAATTGTTATTGTTGATCGCAGTTGCCGCAGACCAACCGCCTAACTCAACGGTTTTGTCATCTTTAACATATTGAGTATAAGGTGGGGGTAATGGGATCTCGCTATCCCCCACTTTGACAAAACCGCGATATTCATAATCACGGTAATACCAGTAATCTGTCGTAACATCCGTAGTGGCGGTATTTTCCGTTTTCTTTTCAGGTGCAGTCATACTGCCCACTTTCACGCCAGCATCGTTGATACCATAGTAAAAGGTATCGACTGAGTTAACGACCGAAGTATCACTCGGTGGCGTAGTGCCATTGATACTGTCAAAGGTCGGTAACCATGCGCCAGCGGCACCATTTTGTGCAGCGATAAAAGCAAAGTTATTGGCAATAATGGCAGACGTAATCGAATAAGTAATGGTTTCCTCAGGGGCTATACCATCTTCGACGTCAATAACCCCGCCTTCCACATCTGAAGTGCTAAGTTTTTTCTTACCTTTGGCGATACCGACCAACTCATCGTTAGCATTCACGCCCAAGGCATAACCGTTGCGAGTGCCTTCGAGCGTGCCTTGCAGATCATAATTATCAAGGTTAACAATTTCATAGACGGGTGCAGCATGGGCACTGTGTAATACGCCAAGGACACCTAAGGCAACCAAGGAGAGGGCTTTATCCAACTTTGACTTCATTAATTCTATTCCCATTTTTATTATTGGTTTACTTCAGTGACTCAAGCTCTTCCCATCGCTCGAAGCAAACTTCCAATTGTTTTTCTTTATCTGCCAACAGGTTCAATATCGGATTGATTTTATCCTGTGTCTGACTATAAAAATCTGGGCGCGCCACTGTGGTTTGCAATTCGAGGATTTCAGCCTCTAATTTCTCCATTAACTCAGGCATGGCCTCTAATTCACGCTGTAACTTATAGGACAGTTTTTTCGCGGCTTTGGCGGGCTCAGCCACTTTCACCTCAGCGGTTTTTGCTGTCGCAGGAGCTTCGACCGTGTTTGGCTGACTAGGTTCCTCAGAATAAAACTTTGCCCCTTGGTCAATCGCATCTTGATAACCACCAACATACTCGCTCCAATGCCCATTACCCGCATACCACCAGCTGCTGGTGACAGTGTTATCGATAAAGGCCCTATCATGGCTCACAAGTAACAGTGTGCCTTGATATTCAGTCAGCAGCGACTCTAGCAATTCTAGGGTCTCAATATCAAGATCGTTTGTCGGTTCGTCGAGGATAATCAGGTTAGCGGGACGAATAAGTAACTTAGCCAGCAGTAATCGGTTTTTCTCACCGCCCGATAATGCCTTCACAGGCGTGCGGGCGCGCATCGGTGAAAAAAGGAAATCCTGCAGATAACTTAAGATATGGCGATCTTGACCATTAATAGTGATGGTCTTTTTACCCTCACCCACGTTGTCTTCAACGGTTTGCTCAGGATCCAGCGCCTCACGGTATTGGTCGAAATAGGCAATCTCTAACTTAGTACCGACTTTCACCTCACCCGATTGAGGTTGTAATTTCTCAATCAACAGCTTAATAAGGGTCGATTTACCACAGCCGTTAGGGCCAATAAGCGCAATACGATCCCCGCGAAGTACTGTGGTATTAAAGTTTTTAACCAGATTTTTATCGGGCAGATTGTAGTTTAAGTCCTTCACATCGAAGACCAACTTACCCGAACGCTCGGTATCAGCCACCGCCATCTTGGCATTGCCCTGACGATTTAAGCGCTCACTACGTTCTTGACGCAGTGCTTTCAATGCACGCACGCGGCCTTCGTTACGGGTACGACGGGCCTTAACGCCTTGGCGGATCCAGACTTCTTCTTCGGCTAATCGCTTATCGAATAAAGCGTTTTTCTCGGCCTCTACCCTTAACCATTCCTGCTTGCCATCAAGATAAGCTTGATAATTGCCAGGCCATGAGGTCACTACGCCACGGTCTAAATCGACGATACGGGTGGCCATGCGGGCAATAAAGCCCCTGTCGTGGCTGATAAACACAATGGCGCCCTGGAAATCCAAAAGGAATTTTTCCAGCCATTCGATGGTATCGATATCTAAGTGGTTAGTCGGTTCATCGAGCAGCAATAAATCCGGCTCACTCACGAGGGCGCGGGCAAGCGCCACTTTACGCTGCCAGCCACCGGATAATTCACTCAAGGATTTATCGGGATCGAGCCCTAATAATTCACAATTTTGTTTGATGCGCGAGTCTAGCTGCCAGCCGTTATGATGATCTAAAGTCTCTTGCAGCTTTTGCATTTGATTGAGCATACGCTCCATCTGCTCAGGTTCGGCAAAGGCCACATCATGAGACAGTTGATGGTACTGCTCTAACGCTTCACCGACTTCCTTTAAGCCCGCAGCGATATAAGAATAGACAGAGCCCTGCTCTGCCTTTGGTGGATCCTGTTGCAAACGACTAACAGTGACGCTGTTGTCGATGTTGAATTCACCTTCATCGAGCAACACATCGCCGGATAAAATCTTCAATAGACTCGACTTGCCCGCGCCGTTGCGGCCAACAATACACACTCGCTCGCCACGCTCGATGGTGAAATCGGCATTTTGCAGCAGCGGAGTGTAACCATAGGCTAACGAGCCATTATTGATACGAACCAGACTCAAACTAAGCTCCTAAAAATTCTTGTAATTGGGTAGCGTCAAAGGGCCAAAAGAGGCAACACTCATCCGCGGCTTTCACCACGGGAATACACACGCCATAACGTTCAGCTAAGGCTTCATCATCACAAATATCGATGGCCGTAAAGGGCACCTCGGCGGCATTAAGCAATGCCGCAGCCTGTTCACATAAGTGACACCCTTCGGTGTGGTATAGAATGTAACCCGCTTGCAGTACATTATGCATGGGTGATAAGCCAAGTGTTATGGATATGGGGATTGCGCTTGTAATCCATCGGCAAGGTCAGATCATCGATGTTTTCCACCTTGATTTTCATCTTGGCCAAGGTTTCGGTGTCCATCTTAAACTTGCGTTTGTTGTTGGAGAACACTATCTCCCCATTTGGACTTAACAGCTTGATGAGCATGCCCAGTAAATTCACATGGTCACGCTGCACATCGAAGGAATCTTCCATCCGCTTGGAGTTAGAGAAGGTCGGCGGATCGATAAAAATCAAATCGTACTGCACGGATTTATCGAGCGCACTATCGCGGATCCATTGCAAACAATCGGCCTGAACAAACTCATACTGCTTGCCATGAAGGTCGTTTAACGCAAAGTTTTCCTTCGCCCACGCCAGATAGGTGTTTGACATATCAACCGTCGTGACCGACTTAGCGCCACCTAATGCGGCATGCACAGAGGCAGAACCTGTGTAAGAGAACAGGTTCAATACCCGGCGTCCTTTCGATTTTTGCCCCACTAAACGGCGGGTTAATCTGTGGTCAAGGAACAAGCCTGTATCCAAATAGCCCGTCAGGTTCAGCTTAAACTTAGCGCCATATTCGGTGGTGATAAGTTCAAGCTTTCGCTCATCCAGCTTTTGATACTGATTGGTACCCTTTTGACGCTCACGAGTCTTCATGGTGATCTTATGCGGTTCGACACCAATCGCGGCAGGCAGAGCCAGTAGCACATCGCTTAAACGGCGTTTTGTCACGGCCTCTGGAATGCTGGCCGGCGCCATATATTCCTGCACCACGATATGGTCTAAATAGCGGTCGACCGCGACGTTATATTCGGGAATGTCGGCATCATATAAACGGTAACTGTCGATACCTTCTTTTTTCGCCCACTTTTCTAATTGCTTAGCGTTTTTCTTAATACGATTCGCAAACGCTGGCGCGATATCGGCAATGTCCACGCCTTCTGGCAATACGGGCGTATCACGGCGAGTGCTTTGCGCGTGCAAGGTATAAAGGTTAAAGGCACACTCTAGCGCACCGTTAAACATCTTCATCTGCTTATCGGCTTTGAGTTTCAGCGCCGAAATTAGCTCGATATCGCTACAGAGCATGGCCACTTTCCAGCCGCCAAACTCCTTTTTAAACTTGTCGCCTAATTGGTAATACAGCTGCAATAGCTCAGAGACACTGCCTAAACGCTCACCGTAGGGAGGGTTAGTAATGAGGTAACCTTCGCCAGCGGGCGGCTCGACATTGAGCGCATTAGCCACTTTAAAGTCAATCAGTTCAAGTACACCGGCGTTTTGCGCATTGCGTTTTGCCAGTGCCACTAAGCGCGAATCGATATCCGAGCCGTAGAACTTCACGTCACAACGTTTTACACCTAAGGATGCGCGCGCCTTGGCCTCTTCTAAAATCTCATGCCAGGTGGCTTTATCGTGGCGGCGCCAATGTTCAAAACCAAAACGGCCGCGCTGCAATCCTGGAGCAATATCGGCAGCCATTAATGCGGCCTCAATCAGTACAGTACCACTGCCGCAGAAAGGATCGAGTAAGGTGGTTGGCGCGGCTTTCCAGCCACTGCGCACCAACATGTTAGCGGCGAGGTTTTCTTTTAACGGCGCTTCACCAGTCGTAGAGCGATAACCGCGCTGATGCAAAGAAGGTCCCGAGAAGTTCATCGCAATGGTAATCACCCCATTACGGAAATGGGCGTCGATTTTAATGTCGGCATCGATACGAGCGACGTTTGGACGGGCATCACCGTCATAACGGAAACGGTCAACAATCGCATCTTTAATCTTTAACGCACCAAACTGGGTGTTATTGATAAAGCCGCCAGTGCCGTGAAAATCGATACTAAAAGTGTTGCGATTGGAGAAATGAGCTGACCAATCAATACAATAAGCTGCGTTATATAATTGCTCCGCCGACTCACAGGGGCCCTTATAGATCACCAGCACGATACGGCTGGCCAAACGCGTCCACAGGGTAATACGGTAGGCTAAGGCAAGCGGCGCGGTAAAATAGACACCGGCAACACTCTCTTTAATCTCAGTCGCACCAAATTCTGTCAGTTCTTGGGCTAAGCTATATTCAAAGCCCTTAGGGGCGGCAGCAAAAAAATTAAGCATGGGATAATCAATACGCAGTCAAAATCAAAGCGACATTATACCTGTGAAGCGACATAAAAGATAAACAGTTATTAGCCGAAACTCGATTTAGTCAGACAGTTAGCACTCTTTTTACTGCAGATAAACGGAGCATATCGCCCAGATTGTCCGAAATTCCCCCATTACGATTCATATTTAAGCACTCGTCCACTTTTTTGAAATTCCTCCTTGCAATGCCACAGCGGTGCCGTTATAGTTCGCCCCGCTTTAAAGACGGACGCGGGATGGAGCAGCTTGGTAGCTCGTCGGGCTCATAACCCGAAGGTCGTTGGTTCAAATCCAGCTCCCGCAACCAATTTAAAGCCAAGGTAATGATATTCAAAAGGATATCGAATCTTGTAAATCCTCAATATCGGACGCGGGATGGAGCAGCTTGGTAGCTCGTCGGGCTCATAACCCGAAGGTCGTTGGTTCAAATCCAGCTCCCGCAACCAATTATCTACTTACTATCACTAGGCCAGCATTAAGCTGGTTTTTTTGTCTCTAAAATTCACGTCTTGTTTCTCATATTCGTCTCGAACAGTTGTAACTAGACGCTCGTCGGGCTCAGCCCTTTATAAACAACGGGCGAAGGTCGTTGGTTCAAATCCAGCTCCCGCAACCAATTATCAACTTAATATCACTAGGCCAGCATTAAGCTGGTTTTTTTGTATCTAAAATTCGTATAAGTGAATGGCTACTGCTTGCTCATTACTAATCTTTTCCCCTGTTTTGGTCTGCTGTACTAATCTCATTTCCCAAAGCGTCGGCGATTTTCATCAAGCCTAATTAATGCCAGGATTTCAGTCATAAATGCCAACAGAGTCGTTTGCCGCCCAATACGCATTTCTGCTATGATCCATCGCTGACTAATCATAATTCCACAAATTGACAGATAATCAGCACTTAGCCTTTTATCTTGCGATACCAACCCATCGCCTGCAGGTACAAATATGATTAACCACTTTAGTGTGCTCGGTATCAAACCTAGCGCCAAAGAAGACGATATTAAAAAAGCCTATCGCCGGCTCTCAAACAAATACCATCCCGATAAGTTGTTAGGTGCCTCTGATGAAGAAAAAGAGCAAGCATCACAACAACTTGAGCGCGTTAAAAAAGCTTATGAAGTGCTCTCAGATCCCAAGCTTAGAAATGCGTTTATCCGAGACTTCAACAATGTGATCGTGACCGATCCCAATGGCGCGATGCGCGAATTATGGGATCAGTTTTACCCTTAAGCGGGTTATTTCCAGTGCAACGCTGGGAGTGCCAAATTAATGAGCTTAGTTTGCCAAGCCCCTTAATTTGGACCTTTTATTGCAACACGGTTTATTTTGAGAAGCTGTTTGTTTGATAGCTTTTTATTTCGAGACATGCCCATGGCCAAAAAACTGAATATCTCACGCATTAATGAGCTTAAGACCAATGCCTACGACAATATCGAGTCCTATGATGACCCGGATACGCCCAAGGCACTGGAACAATTTACCAGTCAAATCAAAAAAGTATTACAGGCCGATCCTAAAATGCTCGAGTCGGTACCCGAGTACCTGCCTGTGGCACTCTATGGCCGAGTCAAATTTCCAAGTGACGCCAAGCTCAAGTGGGCTCACTGGATTAACACCGCAACGCAACCCGAGTGGGACGAGTTCAAGGTCACTATCGGCTTTAACAATGCCGATGTCCCATTAGTACAGGCGGTGCGCGCCTATTCAGAAGATTTATTGATTGAAAGCTGCGCCGTACTCTATCTACTGGAAAACCAAGGCAAAACTGCACCTGCGCCTAAACGCAGCGCTGACGATGATTTTGAAGACGAAGACAGTGATTACGCCGATTATGCCGATGACGACGATGATGACGGCGAAGAGGAAGATGGCTATTACGATCAGTACGATGATGAGGACCGCTAATGAACACTAGTCTCATTGAAATAACCGTTGCCGAGATTAAAGAGCTCGCCGATGTCGAGCCAAAACAAGCCAGTAAACGTTTCGAACTCATCGCCACCACAATGAACGATGAGCAATTAGTCGAAGTTATTGAAAAAATGGATATTGTGACCCTGACGCAAATCAACAGTCACCACGATATATCCTGCCCGTCAATTATGTCGGAGCTGATGACCCCAGAGCAAATTCGCGACATCGTCTGTCAGCAACCTTTGTATTGGGAAGAAAAAATCAAGAATAATGCAGAAGAACTCATTCAGCATACCTTTGATTTTTTGACTTATTTAATTCGCATCCAAGACAGCGAAGAAAAACAAACTGCCATTTTAGAGTGTATTGCCGAAGATCCCGCTGGCCTCTTCTATCTGTCTATCCCCTTTATTGAGATGATGCTGGGCGAGCGCCACGACGATGAAGACCACTTCAACGATTATTATGACGATGAAGAAGATACCGACACCGTCGGCTATGACAGCCGTGTCGACAGTGAAGAAGCCCATAGCTTAAGCCTAGATGACCCACGTAGTCTGATGGCGTTAATCCATGAGCTGGCACCCGATGTAGAAAAAGCCATTAAAAACCTGCTGCGTAACGAAAGCTCTGGCTGGGAGATGATCATTAATAAGTTCGTCAATGAACTGGTTATCCAAGCGAAAGAGAAAAACCAAGTCACGGACGAATACGCAGAAGTGGATGATATGTTTAGCTTTTTAGATTAAGGATCCCTAGATGCAACTGGTACTGCGTGATTTAGACCAAGGCCCATACCTGAGCAAGGTGTTAGCCAAAGGCCAAGCAGACGACACCCTTAGCGGTGAGCAGCTCGCACAAATCAAATCTAAAGCCATTTTGATGAGCCTCAAATTGGCGGATAAGTTCTACAACAAGTACAAGATGCACTTACTGGAGCAGGCGGCGCAGGATGTGATTGGTGTCGTCAGTCTCGGATTAATGGAACTGTCTGATCAGGACCAACAGCAAGCGGTGCGTTTATTGCTCACCAGCGACGGCGTAGTCAAATGCTTCCAAAAGGGTTGGAGCATGCTCAGCGTCGTCAGCAAACATAAGCTGGCGAACGGTAAGTCGCTCTATGGTGATGTGGACAAATTCCTGCTGGAACAAGTCTCTACACCGCCTGACGCCGAAGAGTGGCTGGGCAATGAGGCCTACCAGGATGCCTTGGCCGAGCACCAACGTCAGCAATCGATTGCGGCGCTTATGGCGCAATTTTATGCCCAAACCAGCTACGATCCTTTAGATTTCTTAAATCTGGAGAGCGTATTGGCCGAAGCCGTGCTGTATCGAATGTTGTTTGATAATGCCAAAGTCAGACAAGATCTGAAAAAGCGCATTGCCAAAATCAGCTTGCAGGACGAATGGTTTAGCCTTGAGTATATCGAGCAGCAAACCCAAAAAGCCTTGGCGGAACTCCCTGCGGAGCTGGCCGAGACTATCGGTAAAGATTTGGGTAAAAACTTTGCACCAGCATTGCTGCGTACATTGAATTTCGCGAAAAGCTACCGCGAACTGCTGCTTAGCGACGCCTCCCCTGAGCGTTTAGAAAGATTCGAGCATAAAGAAGGACTCGTCGGTCTACTCGGTTGGCCGCTTTATATCGTGCTTTAATCCTTATCGGGGCGCTAATCAATTAGCGCCCTCTTTTTATCTGCCGTCTGAATTTGCTTACCCTTCGTTTATGGTCTCGCCACCAGGTGCAATACAAAATACCGGCATCGCCGCATCGGGGCGAAGATAGCCCCAAATTCTGAGCCCTTGTGCTTCTTTACTGTAGGGAAGCCGATACTTGTGCAGTTGCGCCTCGATATAATCAGTAAAATCCGTGGTCTTTTCCGACAGTAATCTGCCGCGGTGTTCTCTTTTGAACGGGTCAATATCAAGCCATTCAATCCGCTCGCAAATCGCGAGTAACTCGTCCCACCACACTGGCGTAAAACCTGGATTTGGCCCTTCATCTTCCAGCAGCTTATAACGCACATGGGGCACAAACTCTGGCGTTTCATGGAGTGCCAGCTCAAGTTGACGCCATTTAGTGAGGCTCATCATCGAGGTTAATTGATGCTGATTGAGGTACGCCAAGGTGTCTGCATTCATTGTGATGCGCCTGCTCCCTATGAGTAAAAATCCTTAAGTGGCGTCATCTTAGCGCAAGCGGATAGATACTTAAATCGACTTAGTTTGAATTTAGAGCACGTTATGGTCAGTTGATACAGTCAGTTAAGATAGTCATTAAGTAAGTGAATCAACGTAAAAAAAGCCTGCAATAGCAGGCTTTTGATATTTAAAGAAAGGGGCTAACGCTTAACGGAACGTCAGTGACGTGGTATCCGTTAATTTATCATTGTCTTTTACGGTTAACTCGACCGTATGGAGTCCGCGGCGAGCTTGACGAAACACCACAGGACCACTTGCACGGCTACCGTTATCAAACTTCCACTTATGCTGCTTGATCACACCGTCTGTGTCATAGCTGGTCGAAATAAACATATCGACTAGCCATAAATTGATGTGTTGAATTTGCGCAACGGGTGGTTTCTTCACGTTCTCAACCACGACAGACACCATTTGTGAGCTGCTATGGCTTAAGCCGTCATTATCGGTCACGGTTAACGTCACAAGATAATCACCAGTTTGCGCATAGGTGTGGAATACTGATTCGCCCATGGCTTGAGTGTTGTCACCAAAGTCCCACTCAGTAGAGACGATTTGACCGTCGCTATCAATGGAGCTTGACGTCAATTGCACACTCGCACCATTCACAACCTGAGTGAAGCTGGCCTCAGGAGCCACCTTTTCCGCTTCGAGCAGCAGAGAAATCACCACAGGATCATGATCCGATGAGCGATAAGTATCACTGGCGTACAGATCTTGCACCTGCGCAGCCGTCTTGAACTCTTCGTTGTAATCTAACACGCGCGGCTCGTCGGTATTGATATGCCACTCGGTCACATCTAGGACCTTATCCACTAACGCGGCATTAGCCAGCGCATGGTCTAACTGCCCCGATTCACCCGAGAATACATAGGAATAAGGATTGGCTTTTTCGAGTTTTGCAAACAACTCGCTAAAGCCAGCATTAGCCAATGCGCTTAGCGGATCTTCCTTGGCGTAGGAGTTTAAGTCGCCAATCAGCAGTACGCCTTGCTCTGGATACTGCGCGGCAATCCACTGCCCCGCCGCCGTTGCTGCGCGGGTACGGGTAATATTGCAGTTACCTTGGCCATCGTTCATATCTGGATCGCCAGCACACTCACTGCCCTTAGATTTCAAGTGATTAACCGCAACGACTACACTTTCATCACTGCCGTTTAGCGCGAAGGCTTGAGTCAACATAGGGCGATTTTTGCTGTCGTCAAACAGCGGCTGCCCGGCGTCATCTAAGGGAGAGTTAGCGCTCGATAAAATACGCGCATCACCCTGAGGGCTCACCTTGTCACTGCGATAAATTAAACCGACGGTAATCGCATCCGTACCAATAGCGCTTAAGTTGCTGCCGTTAACCTTTGGAATAACATAGGCATAGCGATTTTCACCCACGGCGGCATTGAGGCCCGCCACGAGATCGGCAATCGCCGAGTTAGCACCAAAACCATCGTTCTCGATTTCCATCAGACCAAACACATCAGCACTGATCCCCACCATAGCACTGACAATCTTCGCTTTTTGACGCTCAAACTCACTCAGGGTATTGGCACCACGCGCAGTCGGGAAACCACCGCCCTGTCCATCACCATTAAAGTAGTTCAGTACGTTAAAGCTGGCGACTTTCAGGTTGCCACCTTCGGCAAGCACTGGCGATTGTGGACGAGGATTTTCCGCCACAAAATTAACTGGCTCAGTCGGCATAATGCGATAAAGATTAAAGCCGTAGTGCATGACGCCCGTCAGGCTCGTGGCTTTATCGCCCACACGCACTGTGTTCGACGCGCTTAAACCTGGCGCGGGGAAAATCACAGGATCAGGGTTCTGCGCCGTTAGGCCATCGTCGAGTAAAATACTGTCTTTAAGATTGGCCGCCGTGACGGCTAAGGCATCGGCACCTGGCGCAGCGACTTGTGTCCCAATAAAGTGACGGCTGCTACCGAGTGATATTTCACCATAGCGGCCCAAGTTGTAGACTTCGTTCACCACCAGATCTTGGCTAAAGCGGACGCGCATGCCTTCAAATGGTTCAAAGTCATCGCTCGAATTCACAGGTAATGTCACCACGGCGGCTGCGGGTAGGGGTTGTCCGGCGGCACACAGTTTATGATCGGCAACGGTAGTCAGTTCCGTTAAGCCTTGATATTCAGTGACTTTAGCCTTTAAGCGTACACGGTCGCCCGCCACGTAACCCGTAGGCGCATTACCGGTATAAACAAACACCCCTTCCGAAGTTTGAGGATCGTTATCGGCTTCGTTGTCGGCCATTTGCACGAAGATGCCCTTTAGGCCAGCTTCTTGGTTACTCACCACGATGGCTTCTACCACTAAGGTTTGTCCGTTTAACGGACTGACATTGGTCGAACCTTGTAGGGCATGGATAGGCGTTGAGGCTTCACCACAGGCTAATGAACTCGGTGGCGGCTCAACAGGATCGGTGGGTGTGCCTGCGCTGAACTTACCCAGATCCGAGATATCGTCTTTGGCAAAACCTAACCATGTATTAAAGGTGACAGCATCATCAATTATGGTATCGGCGATTAGCTGTTCGGGATTGCGGCGCAGGGTATTGTCCTGCGTCGATAAATCACCACTGCCCCACTCAGTGCCAGGATCGACACCTACTTGGCCTAAGCTATCAATCACTTGGTCTTGATAGGTCAGCACAATGGCATCGTCACCATTGAAAAAACTCGCGCTGCTTTGTTGATTCGTCACCGCCAGAATATCCGCCGATGCGTCGTTATCAGCAACCACATAAGTCGCACCTGCGGCTAAGGTACCGTTTAGGGCGATAGTCGTGCCCACATTGGTGCTGCCATTAAAATAGAAGCGCAATTGATACTGGCTTAAATCGAGAGTGTTGGCAGTTGGGTTGTACAGCTCAATGGCTTTGTTATTGCTGCTGCCTTCAACATATTCAGAAATAATCAGATTATCGGCAGCATGGGCAAAACCACACACGCTACTGATGGCTAACGCCAACAGTGTTTTGTTATTAAACATTATGACCCCTAATAAGTATCTTTTTTATATTGGTATTGAAGTTAAAGACTTACGATTTTTCGAAGCGCTTAGCCTCGAAAACTGACGATACTATAGGGAATCAAGGTTACAAATTAGTTGCACGCAAGTTGCAACTTAAGATGGATATTTAGGCGACGATTTAGCGGATTGGACTAGGAAAAATAGCGAAGATGGCGAGCATGGCTCACCATCTTGTTAACGATCATCAGGCTTGCCCGTTATAGCGGTTGCAACTGCTCATCCAGCAGATTCACCAACAACAACTCCCCCCGAGCGCTGGCTCTGAATTCTCCATACTTTGCTTGGCTGAAGTGGTCGGCTTGACCCTCTTCGAAGAAGAAACTATTTGAGGCGAGCTTTACTCTATGATCACGCAGGCGAAAATCTACCGTGAACTGCTCAGCCGTTTTTGGCTGAGCACGGTAAATACCGACAAAGTGCGCCACCTTTTGCGTATCGAGCGTCAATAACAGTTGCCCCTGCGTCATTCCCTCGGGCAGTGCGGCGCGTACCTCCTGCGCAATGGCATACTCCAAGGCCATATAATCCCCCTGCATAATCGAGCGAGGATCCACTGGCGCTAAGGCAAAACGTACCACTTGGCCATCTTGTAATAACTGCTCAAACTGAGCGATTCGCCAGTTGATGCTTATCAGCAGTACCGCGGCGGTAAACACTACTAAGACTAAGGCGCGCTTATGGAAACGGCTTAATGCTAAGGTCGCTTTATCCATTATGCTTGCTCCTTATGCTCAACCTGCACTTGTGTGATAGGAAAAAAGCGCCACATCAGTAACCTTGCGATAATCAGCACTCCGCCTAATCCCATCAAATACAGAGATTTAAGCATCAAGGTGGTCTCGAGGGAATAATAATAGCCCGCCGCAAACACTAGCCCGGAGGCGATTCCCATCCCCTTAAGCCACGCCTCGTGCCCGTAGTGCCCCAACAATATCAGCAGCACAGCCGTTGATAAGCCCTGCATTGGGAAAGACAGTGCAGCAATAAACACTAATCCTAAAAGCGCAAATAATATGGCGGGATGGGTCAATGGGGTCTGCCATTGTTTACAAAGACTCAGGAGTAAAAAGCTGCAGATGGCAAACACGACCAGTAAATGAACTGCGGTTATCCCCGATTGCCAATCCACTGCATACAACTGCGAAAACTCGCTATCCAGACTAAACACATACATAAGTTGAATGGTGAGCAGATTTGCACTGGTGGCAAAAATCCACATTCTCGCCCGTTGATAGTGGTGCCCAGTGCGGTGAAGATTGAGTAGCACAATGCTCGATAATAACAGCCAGAGCGTCGGCGTTAACGATAACAGATACCACTCGGCCAACAGGCCTGTGACACAGACACTACAGCCAAATGCAAATACCCACTGAGCCACAGCGTGCTTGATAATCCCCCAAAGCAGTAAAAACAGTGCCGCCATGCTCAGATACCAAGCCAGATTGAACGCTTCACCGAGTAAATCAAACAGCCCCCAAGCTAGGGCAAGCGTACCGCTTAAACAAGAGGCAAAGGCAAACTGCTGCAAAAAGTGTTGTTGGCGCCCGCCCCAATATAAGGCAAGCCCTAAGCCTAAATAGCTGCCACCGATAAAAAGCGACGCGCCCCCTTCGAATCGCCCCCACAGGCTATCGAAAAGTGACACCATAAAACCTAATAAGAACCAAGCGGCTATCCAGGCCGCACCGGCTTGCATGAGGGCGATATACCAGGGCATGTCTTGGGATTCGGGCAACTCTGGGGTATTCACTGCGCCATTGGCATATAAACTCTGCCACAGAGATTGCGGCGCAGATATCTCGCTTGTTTGCAGCGACTCATTGAGGTGCTTATTCATGGCTTAGCTCCTCATTCTCACTGGGAGTCTGCGTAGGCGAGATGCCAGCTTTAGCTTGCCGATGCAATCGCCTTAACACAGTGCTTAAGCCTGTGCTCGCTAAAATGATGTAAAGCCCAATCAACAAAAAGCCGCCAATGGGATCGCTATTGCGAAACAGCAGTTCGGTGAATAACGCCGCGCCGACGCTGATCAAGCTAAAGCCACCCAATGCCAAGGGATAAACCTGCAATCGTTTGTGCCTGAACCACCAGAATCCAAACAATAGATGGCCAAAATAACCCACCCACACCGCAACCAGCAGCGGCTTAGTGTCGCTCGGCTCAAAAATCATCCAACACACTAGTAAGGTAAAGCACCCCATGGCCGTCAATGAACTCGCATACTCTACAAATGGCGCATGCCAACGTCTGCTGGTACTGCCAAGAAACATAAAACCGTAGTAGATAGTCAGATTAAGGACCACAAAAAGACATAACCACAACTGTTCATCCAGCCAGAGCGAAGCCGTATCGGCATACAACCCAAGGCTTAAATTAACTAGCCCCACCAGCAGTAACCATAGGCCATCAAAGCCTGCCACCCACGCGAAGGGCAAAATCGCAAGCGCCCAAATGGCGAACAGCTGCCAAGGATCGGCGCCAGTTTGATAAGTTTGCCCAACTAGCGCGAGCAGCCCACCCACTAACATGCTCACCACCAGCAGCGCAGCATTGGCAAGGGTTGCTCCGAACAAACAATGAGAAGGGTCAACGAGCTGCTTCGCTGCGCTGCGATAATACAACCAGACAAAGCTGACAAGGCTAATTAATAGCGCCGCTTCAATCAGCGCAAACTTGCTCATTAGCGCGAGTGACTGCCAGTTATAGGCAAAAAAGAAAATCACCCCGCAGGCAAAGCTTAACGCCCCCGCCCATTGTAAAAGCTGCGCCAATAAGCTGCGCCAACTGGCGGCATTGGGTGGTACGGATAACTGTCGATAGAGTTCGTTTGCCTCGGTTGGCGTGAGATGTCCCTGTTCCAGCCATTCATAGACGTGCGAGGTAAGATGGCGCAATCTGAAATCTCCCTATTATTACCTGAGGTTGACAGCGCAACGATCACTATGAGCTACCACTAAGTGCGCGACAAACCTGCCAAGCAAATTGCCAAAGATAGTCCCTATTGTATTGATCAATAGAGCAAATAGATAAGTGAATCTTCAGCCTTATCCATAAATCACCCAAAGGGATATGAGTACTGTCTATTGGCAGGGGAAATCCGAGTTCAACGAACG
Organism: Shewanella sp. GD04112; assembly: GCF_029835735.1. Taxonomy (NCBI): domain Bacteria; kingdom Pseudomonadati; phylum Pseudomonadota; class Gammaproteobacteria; order Alteromonadales; family Shewanellaceae; genus Shewanella; species Shewanella sp. GD04112. The sequence goes on along the minus strand of NZ_JAOEAL010000001.1, from coordinate 1,901,193 downwards.
CGTTTATAACTGCAGTGGACTGAGCACCGCAAGCAAGGCTATCAATAAAAAGACTAAGGATTGCAAACGGAGTCGCAGGCTGGCTTGAGGTGGGGATAATAACGCCACGTAAAACAGCCAAATGGCATACATACCGTAGTTAAGCCCCAAAAACAGCAATAGGCTGTAGCCATACATTTCAGGAAGGAGTTTGAGCGCACACACCAAAAACACCGCGGTAGTGGATACATAGAATACCGATTGGCAATAAAATAGCGCGCTGAACCACTGCTTATCTGGCTCAGATAATGGCGCACTCATCAGCTTCGGCAGCCGCTTTTGTTTCCCCTCCAGTAAGTGGTAAACGCACACACCTGCACTCAGGATTGTTGCTATCGCCAAACTGATCATTGGTTATCTCTCGCCCTTATTCGCGGCCATCAGGCCCATGCTCGTCTAGGGAGTAAGACCCGCCAAAGCGGCACTCTATTACAACAGCCGTAATCTTAATGACAAAAGCTGTACGCTATTACACATAGCATGTGCCATGACACAGGTATCGGCGGAATCACATTCATAAAGACTAAATCATGCTAAACCACAATCAATCTATAAATAAACTTCAGATAACAAAAAGGAGCCACAGGCTCCTTTGTTTATCACAGGCAAGGCTTACATGGTGGCCATGGTCCAGTAATCGAGGCGCTTTTGCGGATCGGCTAACAGGTTTTTACACTCTTCTTTGTATTTGCCCATTAGTGCACCTAAGTTACTTGAGCCGCCTAGACTCTGGATCTGGCGCGCTTTAGCGTCGGCCACCGCTTGAGTGACTTCGGCTTCTGACTGATACTTCTTCGCCAGATTTTCAGCCTCGACTTTAGAGGTTTTTAAGCGCTCACCCACAGCTTGCATTTGCGGGGCATTCATGGCGCCAATGGCCTCGGAACTGATTTGATAATAAGCAGCACATTCAATGGCTTCTTTACTAAAGGCCTTTTCTGCCTCATCGGCGACTACGCTATGGCTCACAGTTAACATTAAGCCGGCAACGGCAAACGCTTTAAACATCTTGTTGTCCTTTTTATTAGCAATTAAGCATAAACTACTTAAGCAATGAGTGGATCTCAAGCTCGTAAGTTAAAAATTTCTGATCCCGCACAAACCCTAAGGCCTCGTACAATCCCTGCGCGCGGGCATTCTCCTTTTGGGTCTCCAGCACTAAGGCGCGAGCGCCCTGGGCTTTGGCATATTCCGCCGCCTGTTGCACCAACGCCCGACCGATGCCAACACAACGCGCATGCTGGGTGACAAACACATCGTTTAGGATAAAAATCGGCGCTAAACGCAGCGATGAAAAACTGGGATACAACTGCACAAACCCCAGCCCCATTCCCTCGGGGGAGCGCGCCATAAACACCACGGACGAGGCATCCTGTAAACGCGCACGAATAAACTGCTCCGCCGCGAGGACATCATCCTTACAGCCGTAAAACTGCCGATACTCATTAAATAACAGGGCAACCTCATGACTATGGGATACGTCAGCGCGAGAAATAATGTTTGCCATCGGCCTTTCCAACCTCAAATCTACATGCGTGTTGCGAGTCCAAATAGCGAATGACCATCGCCATTTGAAGCAGCAATCCACCCTACTCTACTGGTCGCTGTTGTAAGCGAAATGCTAAGTTATGTTTCACTGTGGCCCATTCGGAATCGATAATGGAATACACCACGGTATCGCGGATCGTGCCATCCTTGAGGATTTTATTGTTGCGCAGCACGCCATCTTGCTTGGCGCCGAGGCGGGCAATGGCTTGGCGAGATGCTTGATTATGCCAATGGGTGCGAAACTCGACGGCAATGGCATCGAGGGTTTCGAATGCAAAGGTCAGCAGTAATAACTTGGACTCGGTATTGATCCCCGTGCGCTGGGCGCGCTTAGCATACCAAGTGTAACCAATCTCCAAATGGCGATGCTCGCTCTCCCAATGGCAGATACGGGTGCAGCCGACAATCTCACCGGAGAGACGGTCGCGCACCGCAAACGGGAAACTCTCGCCGCGCGCTTTCTCATCCAAGGCTTTAGTCACATAGGCTTTCATCTCGCTTGGCTCTGGCACGCTGGTAAACCATAAACGCCACAACTCGCCATCTGTCACTGCTAAACTCAAGGCGGCAACATGGGATAAAGAGAGGGGTTCTAGCACTACATGTTCACCCGTTAAACAACCTAAAAGATCGCGTTCGCCCACAGTATCGCCTCCATTAGCTGACTAAAAAGTGTGTCCTTGCGCACATTTTTTACTAGCCTAACATTAATCTAAAATAAAAAAACCTCTATTTTCAATGTGATTTGATAATTTCATTCTAGGTGCTGACGCTAAGATTTCCTTAAGCTTCGCCTTAGAAAATGACATGTTAATGAATCGAATGAGGCTAGTTCTGATACCGCTAAATAACGCAGGGCTCGAAAGAGTTCGGATAGTGATGCCCCCTTTTAGCCTAGCGTCAGCGCAAACTAGCAAAAGAGAGCGACTTAGGCATCGATTGGGCGGATGTCGATAACCCAGCCCATTAAGATCAAAAAAGCGCAGTGTTTACTTAAAAACACTGCGCCTTGAAATCATATTAAGCATTTCAGCAGCATCAAGCCTTTACGGCCCAATCATTAAAACCCGTGCACGCTATTACTCACCCTAAACCAACCAGCAATACTGTTGCGCTGGGCTAAGGTTCTACTCACCTCGTGGGGGAAGCGCTCGCTTAAGAAAATCACAAAGTGGCCCATTTTAGGCGCGATGCGTTCAATCTCATTATCGGTTTCATCGTAAATAATCAGCTCGCCGCAATCTGCAGGCGTCCAATCGGGATTTAAGAAAAAAACCGTGGTTAAGATACGGTTTTGACTGCCTTTTAGCGCATCCACATGCTTCTTATAAAAGGCGCCGGGTTGATACACGGCATAATGGCTTTCGTAGTCGAATAACCCCATAAATAATCGACGATTTAAGCCATCCTTTAACTGCGTCATCAAGTCTAGATAGAGGCTATCAGGCTCACTCTGCTCCTCAAGCCACTGGATCCTATCGCGGCGGATATCGGGATTGAGCTGCTGCTCAGCGCCACGTCCAATCGAGGCTGCTTTGAGCTCATGTATTTCTGTTGCTTGGATTTTTTCCAATAATACTTGGCTAATGGGGTGAGGAATTAACTCGGGTAAAAAAATATAGCCTTTGTCTACCAAGGCGTCAGCGATCACATCCACCACTGCTTCACTTAATTGCGAAACCATTAATGCTACATCCAATAATAAAAGGCTACGCTTTAGCTGTACTCAAGGGCTCAAAGGAGGGGGAACTGAGCCTGATTTTCGAGGGGCGTCGATACGGGATAAAGAAGCTATCCCACAGTCAAATTTGGCGGGATTTTAGAGTAAAGATTATCGAAAAACAATAGCGTAAAAAAAGGCTTGATAGGTTGCCCTACCAAGCCTTTGGCCCTTTTTACAATGAATCGTTTAATCGACTAAACCACGGCGCTTTAATAAGGCATCGGTCGTGGGTTTTTGACCGGTAAAGTGGATGTAGTCCTGCATCAGATCTTCACTGTTGCCTTTAGACAATACCGCATCACGGAACTTATCGCCGTTTTCAGCTTTTAAACCACCATGTTGGCCCATATAGGCAAAGGCATCGGCGGCAAACACTTCCGTCCACAGGTAGGCGTAATAACCGGCAGAATAGCCACCCGAGAAGGCATGGCTAAAATAGCTCGACTTATAACGGGGTGGAATTGGCGCGAAATCGAGGCCGTGTTTGGCTAACACTTGATGCTCAAACTGTTCCACATCCTTGATTTGGGTGTCGGCAGCAATCGAGTGCCATTCCATATCCAGTAATGTAGCCGCTAAATACTCAACAGTATCAAAACCTTGACCAAATTTATTCGAGGCTAAGATTTTATCGAGTAAGGCTTTAGGAATAGGCTCACCGGTTTGGTAGTGCTTGGCGTAATTGGCAATGACCGCAGGGTCAATGTTCCAATCTTCGTTAACTTGAGACGGAAACTCCACAAAATCGCGCGCTGTAGAGGTACCTGCCACACTCGGGTATTTCACCTTGGAGAATAAACCGTGCACCGCATGACCAAATTCATGGAACATAGTGGTCACTTCATCGAAGGTCATCAAGGTTGGACCGTCGGCAGGTTTCGGGATATTCAGTGCGTTATACACCACAGGCTTAGTGCCTAGCAGGCCGCTTTGAGTGACAAACTCATCCATCCAAGCGCCGCCGCCCTTACCTTCACGGGCATAAGGGTCAAGATAGAACAGACCAATAGAGCTGTTGTCTTTATCGAAAACCTCAAAGGCGAGGACATCGCTATTCCATACTGGTAAATCGGTGCGCGGTTTAACGCTGATGCCGTAGAGTTTGTGCATCGCGAAGAACAAACCATCCTTCAGCACAGAGTTAAACTCAAAGTAGGGTTTGATGCTGCTCTCATCGAGGGCGTATTTTTGCTGACGCACTTTCTCGGCGTAATAAGCCCAATCCCAAGGTTGTAATTCAAAATTACCGCCGGCCTTTTTGATTTCAGCTTGGATATCCGCCGCATCGGCCTTAGCGTGAGCCAACGCCTTAGGCGCCAAGTCATCTAAAATTTCATACACGGCGCTTGGCGTTTTAGCCATTTGGTCTGCCACGGCGTAGGCAGCCCAAGTATCAAAGCCGAGTAAATTGGCTTTCTTGGCGCGCAGCTGCGCCATCTTCACGATTAAAGGGCCATTGCTCGCAACGGCGCGGTGAGCCGAGGTTTCCCACACTTTTTGGCGCAGTTCGCGGTTGTTTAAACTGGCCAAGATAGGCTGACGAGTGGTGTTCACTAAGGTAATCAGGTAACCCGTTTTACCCGCTGCCTGCGCTGCGGCCGCTAAGGTCGCGATTTCGCTGTCAGATAAACCGTCCAGTAGTGCTTTGTCGGTCACAACAATCACATCGTCTTTAAATGACTTTAAGCTGTTTTGAGAAAACTCAGTCGCAAGGGTCGCTAACTCAGCGTTAAAGTCGCGCATTTTGGCTTTATCGGCATCGGATAATTTGGCCCCAGCACGTACAAACTGCTCGTAATAAAACTCGACCAAGCGCTTATCTTCGGCATTTAACCCGGCACGTTGCTGATATACGGTTTCAACACGGGCAAATAAACTTGGATCTAAGTAGATGTTATCGCGGTGAGCCGACAGCTTAGGCGCTAAATCCGCCTCGGTTTTTTGAAAATCATCGTCGGAGATTAACCCCGCCAGATTGAAGAAGGTGCGTGACACTCGAGTTAACAACTCACCCGAGGTTTCCATGGCTAAAATCGTATTCTCGAAGGTTGGCGCCTGTTTATTGGCAATAATGGCGGCAATTTCAGCCTCATGCTCTTTTATGCCCTGCGCAAACGCGGGAGCATAATCCGAACTCTTGATCAGATTAAACTGTGGAGCTTGATCCTGCAGTGGACTCTTACTCAATAACACATTGGTTGCATCAGCTTGAGTCGATGCAGCAGCTTGCGTCGCGACCGCGTTGGCGGCCTCGGTGTTGGCTGCTGGTTTTTCTGAGCAAGCGCCCAATAACAATGCCGCGGCCACGGCAGTAGTAATAACAGACTTACGCATAGGAACTCCCTAGAGTGTTACTGCCCTGTCTTTATATTTTGTAAGTGAAAGGTGCGAGTAACGGATTTTGGCTTCTCTTCCAACTGACGCATGCTTTGGGCGCCCGTTTTCGACGCACAACCTTAGCAAGTTAAGCGACCTTCGGCCAAGTTTTCGAAGCCAAGGATCGAGGGGAATTTGTATCTCTTTATGTGTGACGGCCGTCAAACTACGCAATCAAGGGCATTTTGTCTGCGATTGAGCGACGAGCAGCCATAGGTAAGGCGCAGAAACAATCAAGGTTTTAAATGATAGAATTTATTTTATAAATAAAAACTTAGGTGAAAACACTTCATAAAAATCGTCAACATTATCTCAAAGGCTCATCGAATATCAGCACAGGCGAAATTCAATCAGCTAACAAATATTAATTATTCTTAATAAATAGCTGGCAACATCGAATTAACCAGTCGATGAATAAAAATACCGCAGCCATGGTGCACAAATTAATCAATCAGGCGCCTAGTCACAATTTGAAACAGCTTTTATCCAATTAATGTCACATTCAGATCATCAAATCTCTTTATAATCCCCGTCCGTTAACTAAATGACGCGACAACCTAACGGTTCTTTCGTTATGAATTAACAGGATGATGGGCATGTTCTCAAAAGAACATGTATTAGGGTCAAATAAATATAAATAGAGAAAACGATGTTAAATAAAAAACTACTCGCAGTGATGATCACTGCTGCCCTAGGCGTAAGCGCCTGTGGCTCGGATGATGAGCAAATCGTTCAAGCGGATTTACGTGTATTAGAAACCACGGATCTGCACACAAATATCATGGATTTCAACTACTACAGTGGTAAAGAAGACCCAACAATTGGTCTGGCACGTACCGCAAGCCTTATCCATGCCGCCCGTAAAGAGGCCTAAAACAGTGTACTCGTAGATAACGGCGACCTGCTTCAAGGTAGTCCTATGGGTGACTATATGGCTAAAGTCGGCCTGCAAATGGGCGATGTTCACCCCGCCTATAAAGCGATGAATCTATTAGATTACGAAGTAGGTAATATCGGTAACCACGAATTTAACTATGGTTTAGATTTTTTAAATAAATCACTTCATGGTGCAGAATTCCCTTATATTAACGCCAACGTCTATTGTGCCGACGATAATGGTTGCTGGAATGATGTGAAAAAAGGTGAACATTTATTCACCCCATATATCATTAAAGAAAAACAAATCGTCGATAGCGAAGGAAATAACCAAACCATTAAGATTGGTTATATTGGTTTTGTGCCACCACAAATCTTATTGTGGGATAAACAAAATCTGACCGGCAAAGTAACGGTTGAAGATATTGTGGCGACTGCTAAGAAATATGTGCCTGAAATGAAAGCAAAAGGCGCTGATTTGATTATCGCAATTCCACACTCTGGTATTGGTTCGACCGAAAATCCTGGCGATCCTATGGCAGAGAACGCAACCTATGCCTTGACCTATGTCGACGGTATTAATGCCATCCTCTTTGGTCACAGCCACTCTATTTTCCCCGATGCCAAATATGCCGACTTACCTAACACAGACGTGACTAAAGGTCTGTTAAATGGTGTACCAGCCGTCATGCCTGGACGCTGGGGTGACAACTTAGGTGTGGTCGACTTTAAACTCGAGCGTAAAGACGGTAAGTGGTCTGTAATCAGTGCCACCACTAAGGCACGTCCTATCTATGATGGTGCAACTAAAACACCATTAGTCGAAGCCGACGCCGCCATCCATGATGCTGTCGCCGCCGAGCACCAAGGCACGCTTGCCTTCGTGGACGAGCCAATTGGGGTTGCTGCCGCCGATATGTATAGCTTCTTGACCTTAGTGCAGGACGATCCAACCGTACAAATCGTTTCTGACGCGCAAATTGCTAACGTTAAAGCAAAACTCCCCGAGGCATTAAAAGATCTACCTGTTTTATCGGCTTCTGCACCATTCAAAGCCGGTGGTCGCCACGGTACAACCAGCGATGCAGACCAATATGTACAAGTCGATAAAGGCGCATTGACCTTTAAAAACGCCGCCGATCTTTACCTCTACCCCAACACTATGGTGGCGGTCAAAGCGACGGGTGCTGAACTGAAAGATTGGCTGGAGTGTTCGGCTAACCAATTCAATCAAATCGATCCAACCAAAACCACGCCGCAGGAATTAATCAACTGGGATGGTCACCCAACCTATAACTTCGACGTGCTCGATGGCTTGACCTACAAGATTGATGTCACTCAACCAAGCAAGTTCGACCGCGACTGTGCCGTCGTCAATGCCAATGCTAACCGTATCGTCGATTTAAGCTATACAGATGCTAACGGTAAAGTCTTTACTGGCGAAGAGTTTGCGGCCAAAGAATTTATCGTGGCCTCAAATAACTACCGCGCCTTTGGTGGCAAGTTTGCAGGTACAGGCAGTGATCATGTGGTACTCGAACTGCCAGATACTAACCGTGAAGCCTTAGCGGCCTACATCACGGCGCAATCTCAGTTCAACGAAACCACAGGCAAGTATGATGGCATGGTCAACCCAAGTGCTGACTACAACTGGGATTTCAAAACCATCAGCACCAATGTTGCGTTAGATATTCGCTTCCAGACCCAAGATAGCGATAAAGCCGCTGCCTTTATCGAAGCCAATAAACAACGCGAAATGACCAAGATTAGTAAAGATGAACTCGGTTTTGCCGTTTACCGCATCAACCTAAGCCAAGATAAAGCGAAGTAATTTGCGTTATTACGCTTAGGTTAAGCTCATATCAGGCTAAACTCAGTCTCGTACTTAGACAAGAAAAGGCTCCCAGTGAGCCTTTTCTTTATTCTAGATCCCAACCAAATATCGATGAATGTATAGTGCTTTGGGTGTCCTTTGTGATCATCGGCTTAGCTCTCCACTTTGTGTTAACGGCCATCTCACTTATCATTAGTGCGTGATATCAACCAAGAGAAAGCCTATGAAATCCCCCTCTATCCTGTGCGCATCCGCCATACTGCTTGCCAGCCTGCAACCCGTTAGTGCCGAAGTTCTCCTGCAGCTACCGAGTGATGTCGAGCTGTTAACCGTGAATGGACAAAAGCCATTAAGCACCTCGCCAGTCACGCTGAGTGATGGATTGAACCAAATCGCATTTCGCTACAATGCCCAGTACCGCAAACAGGCTAATTCGGTACGCTACCAATCGGACGTACTGATCATCCGCTTTAATGAAACCGACCAAGCATTACAGCTCAAACTGCCCAATATCGACTCGGCTAAAGCCGCAAAGCAGTTCGATGAGTCACCGTCAATCACGCTGTTAGATAAGCACAATCAAGCGATTAGCTTTGACCAAGACAGATTAGTGAAAAACGGGCTTCAGATAGGCCGAAACTTCGAGCAGGAAATCTTTCAATACAATCAAGGCCAGCATCCCGCCTCGATAAGGTTTGCTGCGCCTCAAGTATCAGCAGCAACGAGTGCACCAACGCTGCCAGCTACCACTTCAGCACCATCAACAGCCGTAACCATCAGTACTGCCGCATCAACAGCTGCAATAACACAAGGCGCAGCGCCTGAATCGCCGACTCAAACCGAAATCAGCCATATGCTGGATTATTGGTATCACCTCGCCGATGACGCCACCAAAGCAAAATTCAAGGCGAAAATTAACGGGCAATAAGCGTATTCTTTAGTTTTTTGCAGTAACAAGTGAGCAAGACACGCTACCCCATACAAAATAGAGCAACCTAGGTTGCTCTTTTTATTGGCCTGATATTATTTCCCTAAATGGTTAGGGGAAAACCAAGCTGAACCGTGAATGAAGTGAGAATATAAAGAGTTAACAGGTGGAAATTGAAAGTGCGAAAACAAAAAAGCCAGCTTATTCAGCTGGCTTTATCGTTTAATTAGGCGCTTGGCGATGACCTACTCTCACATGGGGGTGAAATCATAGCGCTATAAATACGCAGTATTTAGCCAGGATTGAACGCGAAGAAGCTTGTCTTCGTAGCTGGGGAGCCCGCTTAGCGGCGGGGCGACATAGAGGGTAGCTTTTCGCGGAGCGTATAAACACAAAAGCCCTAGCAGTTTAGGCTAGGGCTTTTTTGTTTATTTGGATGCTTGGCGATGACCTACTCTCACATGGGGAGACCCCACACTACCATCGGCGCGATTGCGTTTCACTTCTGAGTTCGGGATGGGATCAGGTGGGACCACAATGCTATTGTCACCAAGCAAAAAATTGTCTGGAACAATTTTTAACGCGCTTTAGCGCGGCCCCTTAGGGTCAACTACAGGGATGTAGTTGATAAATTCTTATTCCAGTAATTCGGGAAGCTGGATTGAGTTGCACTTCTTAAGTGTTTGTATTCGTCTAAGGATTACTGAGTAAAACCCATCTGGGTTGTATGGTTAAGCCTCTCGAGTCATTAGTATCAGTTAGCTCAACGCCTCACAACGCTTACACACCTGACCTATCAACGTCCTAGTCTCGAACGGCTCTTTAGTGGACTTAAAGTCCAAGGGATGACTCATCTTGGGGCTCGCTTCCCGCTTAGATGCTTTCAGCGGTTATCGATTCCGAACATAGCTACCGGGCAATGCCATTGGCATGACAACCCGAACACCAGCGGTTCGTTCACTCCGGTCCTCTCGTACTAGGAGCAACTCCCCTCAATCATCCAACGCCCACGGCAGATAGGGACCGAACTGTCTCACGACGTTCTGAACCCAGCTCGCGTACCACTTTAAATGGCGAACAGCCATACCCTTGGGACCGACTTCAGCCCCAGGATGTGATGAGCCGACATCGAGGTGCCAAACACCGCCGTCGATATGAACTCTTGGGCGGTATCAGCCTGTTATCCCCGGAGTACCTTTTATCCGTTGAGCGATGGCCCTTCCATTCAGAACCACCGGATCACTATGACCTACTTTCGTACCTGCTCGACGTGTCTGTCTCGCAGTTAAGCTGGCTTATGCCATTGCACTAACCGTACGATGTCCGACCGTACTTAGCCAACCTTCGTGCTCCTCCGTTACTCTTTGGGAGGAGACCGCCCCAGTCAAACTACCCACCAGGCACTGTCCTTAACCCCGATTAGGGGCCCAAGTTAGAACATCAACACTACAAGGGTGGTATTTCAAGGACGACTCCACGAGAACTAGCGTTCCCGCTTCAAAGTCTCCCACCTATCCTACACATGTAGGGTCAATGTTCAGTGCCAAGCTATAGTAAAGGTTCACGGGGTCTTTCCGTCTAGCCGCGGGTATACGGCATCTTCACCGCAATTTCAACTTCACTGAGTCTCGGCTGGAGACAGCGTGGCCATCATTACGCCATTCGTGCAGGTCGGAACTTACCCGACAAGGAATTTCGCTACCTTAGGACCGTTATAGTTACGGCCGCCGTTTACCGGGGCTTCGATCATGAGCTTCTCTTGCGATAACCCAATCAATTAACCTTCCGGCACCGGGCAGGCGTCACACCGTATACGTCATCTTGCGATTTTGCACAGTGCTGTGTTTTTGATAAACAGTTGCAGCCACCTGGTATCTGCGACTGCCGTCAGCTTAGGGAGCAAGTCCCATCACCAACAGCAGCGTACCTTCTCCCGAAGTTACGGTACCATTTTGCCTAGTTCCTTCAGCCGAGTTCTCTCAAGCGCCTTGGTATTCTCTACCCGACCACCTGTGTCGGTTTGGGGTACGATTCCCGCTAACCTGAAGCTTAGAAGATTTTCCTGGAAGCATGGCATCAACTACTTCATCCCCTTGGGGACTCGTCATCAGCTCTCAGTGTATAGTGACCCGGATTTGCCTAAGTCACCCACCTACCACCTTAAACGCGGACTACCAACGCCGCGCTAGCCTAGCCTTCTCCGTCTCTCCATCGCAGTTAGCGGAAGTACAGAAATATTAATCTGTTTCCCATCGACTACGCCTTTCGGCCTCGCCTTAGGGGTCGACTCACCCTGCCCCGATTAACGTTGGACAGGAACCCTTGGTCTTTCGGCGAGGGGGTTTTTCACCCCCTTTATCGTTACTCATGTCAGCATTCGCACTTCTGATACCTCCAGCGTGGGTTACCCCTTCACCTTCAACGGCTTACAGAACGCTCCTCTACCGCGCAACCCTAATGGATTGCACCCGTAGCTTCGGTGGTATGTTTAGCCCCGTTACATCTTCCGCGCAGGCCGACTCGACTAGTGAGCTATTACGCTTTCTTTAAATGATGGCTGCTTCTAAGCCAACATCCTAGCTGTCTAAGCCTTCCCACATCGTTTCCCACTTAACATACACTTTGGGACCTTAGCTGACGGTCTGGGTTGTTTCCCTTTTGACGACGGACGTTAGCACCCGCCGTCTGTCTCCCGGATAGCACTCTTTGGTATTCGGAGTTTGCAAAGGGTTGGTAAGTCGGGATGACCCCCTAGCCTTAACAGTGCTCTACCCCCAAAGGTGTTCGTCCGAGGCGCTACCTAAATAGCTTTCGAGGAGAACCAGATATCTCCCGGTTTGATTGGCCTTTCACCCCCAGCCACAAGTCATCCGCTAATTTTTCAACATTAGTCGGTTCGGTCCTCCAGTTGATGTTACTCAACCTTCAACCTGCCCATGGCTAGATCACCGGGTTTCGGGTCTACGCCTTGCAACTAAACGCGCAGTTAACACTCGGTTTCCCTACGGCTCCGCTATTCGCTTAACCTCGCTACAAAACGTAAGTCGCTGACCCATTATACAAAAGGTACGCAGTCACGGTCTCAAGAACCGCTCCCACTGCTTGTACGTATACGGTTTCAGGTTCTATTTCACTCCCCTCACAGGGGTTCTTTTCGCCTTTCCCTCACGGTACTGGTTCACTATCGGTCAGTCAGGAGTATTTAGCCTTGGAGGATGGTCCCCCCATATTCAAACAGGATATCACGTGTCCCGCCTTACTCGTTTTCATCAAAGGTTAGTTTTCGTGTACGGGGCTATCACCCTGTGCCGCTGGACTTTCCAGACCATTCCACTAACACCCCTCTGACTTAAGGGCTAATCCCCGTTCGCTCGCCGCTACTAGGGGAATCTCGGTTGATTTCTTTTCCTAAGGGTACTTAGATGTTTCAGTTCCCCTCGTTTGCCTCATGTAGCTATGTATTCACTACATGATGACAGCTTATGCTGCCGGGTTCCCCCATTCGGACATCGTTAGCTCAAATGCTTGTTACTAGCTCGCCAACGCTTTTCGCAAGTTACTACGTCCTTCATCGCCTCTGACTGCCAAGGCATCCACCGTATACGCTTAGTCGCTTAACCATACAACCCAAATGAGTTTCACTTGAATTGTTGCGACCAGCTGGTTTTACTTGTCTCATCTTCGACCAAGAAGATGGACTCGCCTTAGACTTGAATATTCAAGACACTTAAAAAGTGTTTTAAGAACTCAATTTTTTCGTATTAACACAACGACAGACATCATTGCATTAATTACTATCAGCTTTCCAAATTGTTAAAGAGCGGGCTTAAAAAAGCCAAAGATAATTTTTCAGTTTATCTTTGGCATCTCTAACCAGATTGCAGTAAGTGGTGGAGCTATGCGGGATCGAACCGCAGACCTCCTGCGTGCAAGGCAGGCGCTCTCCCAGCTGAGCTATAGCCCCATTTACATGCAGTGCGAGTAAATAAGATGTTCCAAACCTCTTAAAGGATTGGTTTGCCAATCATTTCTTATCAAGGCGGACAGTGGCGACGTTTAGTTCACTAAACGAGTCACTTTCCAACGCTGAGAAGGAAGGATTGGTGGGTCAGAGTGGACTTGAACCACCGACCTCACCCTTATCAGGGGTGCGCTCTAACCAGCTGAGCTACAGACCCATCTTTGATAAATCTATGTTCATCTAGAACCACCGACCTCACCCTACTCTTTATGAAGGGATTGGGGTGCTAACCAGCTGAGCTACAGACCCATCTTTTACTTTATCTTCTATCAAGCAAATCTGTGTGAACACTCAAAAGGTACACGGATGTACCGAATGTCTAAAATGCAGGAGCATTTTTAGACCAAACATCGAGTTAGTCGTATAGGTAAGGAGGTGATCCAGCCCCAGGTTCCCCTAGGGCTACCTTGTTACGACTTCACCCCAGTCATGAACCACAAAGTGGTGAGCGCCCTCCCGAAGGTTAAGCTACCCACTTCTTTTGCAGCCCACTCCCATGGTGTGACGGGCGGTGTGTACAAGGCCCGGGAACGTATTCACCGTGGCATTCTGATCCACGATTACTAGCGATTCCGACTTCATGGAGTCGAGTTGCAGACTCCAATCCGGACTACGACGAGCTTTGTGAGATTAGCTCCACCTCGCGGCTTTGCAACCCTCTGTACTCGCCATTGTAGCACGTGTGTAGCCCTACTCGTAAGGGCCATGATGACTTGACGTCGTCCCCACCTTCCTCCGGTTTATCACCGGCAGTCTCCCTAGAGTTCCCGCCATTACGCGCTGGCAAATAAGGATAGGGGTTGCGCTCGTTGCGGGACTTAACCCAACATTTCACAACACGAGCTGACGACAGCCATGCAGCACCTGTCTCAGAGTTCCCGAAGGCACTAAGCTATCTCTAGCGAATTCTCTGGATGTCAAGAGTAGGTAAGGTTCTTCGCGTTGCATCGAATTAAACCACATGCTCCACCGCTTGTGCGGGCCCCCGTCAATTCATTTGAGTTTTAACCTTGCGGCCGTACTCCCCAGGCGGTCTACTTAATGCGTTAGCTTGAGAGCCCAGTGTTCAAGACACCAAACTCCGAGTAGACATCGTTTACGGCGTGGACTACCAGGGTATCTAATCCTGTTTGCTCCCCACGCTTTCGTGCCTGAGCGTCAGTCTTTGTCCAGGGGGCCGCCTTCGCCACCGGTATTCCTCCAGATCTCTACGCATTTCACCGCTACACCTGGAATTCTACCCCCCTCTACAAGACTCTAGTTTGCCAGTTCGAAATGCAATTCCCAGGTTGAGCCCGGGGCTTTCACATCTCGCTTAACAAACCGCCTGCGCACGCTTTACGCCCAGTAATTCCGATTAACGCTTGGACCCTCCGTATTACCGCGGCTGCTGGCACGGAGTTAGCCGGTCCTTCTTCTGTAGGTAACGTCACAGCTGCAAGGTATTAACTTACAACCTTTCCTCCCTACTGAAAGTGCTTTACAACCCGAAGGCCTTCTTCACACACGCGGCATGGCTGCATCAGGGTTTCCCCCATTGTGCAATATTCCCCACTGCTGCCTCCCGTAGGAGTCTGGGCCGTGTCTCAGTCCCAGTGTGGCTGATCATCCTCTCAGAACAGCTAGGGATCGTCGCCTTGGTGAGCCATTACCTCACCAACTAGCTAATCCCACCTAGGTTCATCCAATCGCGAGAGGCCCGAAAGTCCCCCTCTTTCCCCCGTAGGGCGTATGCGGTATTAGCAGTCGTTTCCAACTGTTATCCCCCTCGACTGGGCAGATCCCTAGGCATTACTCACCCGTCCGCCGCTCGCCACCTCATGAGTAAACTCACTTGTGCTGCCGCTCGACTTGCATGTGTTAGGCCTGCCGCCAGCGTTCAATCTGAGCCATGATCAAACTCTTCAATTAAAAGTTTTGTGAACCCGAAGATTCGGCTCAATGAATTCTGAATCGACTTAACTTAATAAGTCGTTGTACATATTGCTATGAACACTCATTCATTGATTTAAATTTTGATTACTCGCCAAACGGCAGAGTAATTTCGATTAACTCAACACCTGTGAGTGTCCACACAGATTTGCTTGATAAATTGTTAAAGAGCATGGTTATTTGCCTTGAGCGTTTAACGCTTTTGGCTTTCACCGTTGACCCTGCTGGGCCAGTGGATGCGCATTATAGGGATGTCAGATTTTACCGCAACCCCTTTCGACAAAATAATGAGAAAAAGCGATGTGAGTGCGCATTTTTTAAACCGAACATCGGTTTTAGCGACTAATTCGCTGTAATTTCCATCACTTTGGCTATCTTTATCGCCCTAATAACGCCGTTAGCATCGGTCACTAAGCAAAACGATAAAGCCAATACCGCACTTTTTATTGTTAAGCTCGCGCTTCAAGTTCAATCTCACGGTTCAAATAGATTGATGCACGCTTTAAGTTGCAAGAATAGGCTATTTCTTTAAAAAACCCGGTACATCGGCAATGCTATCGAGCACCACAGACGCCTCGCTATCATTAGCAATGGCTTTACCAGTACGGACGAGGATACGTGTCGGCACCCCTGCAGCTTTGGCCGCGAGCATATCGTCGGCTTTATCTCCTACCATCACAGATTGGGACAAATCGATTTTCAAAAATTTTGCCGCGTCGAGTAACATTCCTGGTTTGGGTTTGCGACAGTCGCAATCGACTTTATATTCACCAATCCCTTTTTCGTTATGGTGCGGGCAATAATAGATACCATCGAGGTCGACACCTTTATCGGCAAAGTTCCAATCCATCCATTCGGTGAGACTGTGGAATTGGTCTTCGGTATACATGCCACGGGCAATTCCCGACTGATTAGTGACCACCACCAATTTGTATCCCATTTGCTTTAATGCAAGGCACGCCTCAAATACGCCTTCAATATATTCAAAGTCATCTACCTGATGCACATAACCATGATCTTTGTTGATCACACCATCACGGTCCAAAAAAACAGCTCGATTGACTGCACTCACAGTACTACTCCACTCACAAAAAACAGCGCTTAATGCGTAATTTTACTATTATTCCATCCATTGCAAGAAATTGCACCGCGAAGTTGACGGATACCACTTGGCAATTTGAGCTTGATTCATATTCTGACAATTCATTTGCGATAGTAACGCCTATAAATGGTCGATTAACACATCTTTAAGGGCGAATTCGTCCGCGAATAATTGTTTTTGCCATCTAGTCGATACGCAGCTCAATCGAGCTTTCCCTTTATTTGTGCTGTTTTTAACGGTAATCTTGCACGGATAACAATAAAACACCTAAAAATAGACGGTCATAATGAGTCGAACTACGCCTATAGTCCATAAAACCCGCACCCAGTTAGTTGTAGAGGTGCTCAGAGAGAAAATACTTTCGGGTGATATAGCCGCAGGAGAACCACTCAGACAAAGCGCACTAGCCGAAGCATTGAATGTTAGCCGCATTCCGGTAAGAGAAGCCTTGCTGCAACTTGAAGCTGAAGGGCTGGTAAAATTCGAACCCCATAAAGGGGCAACGGCGACTGAATTATCCGTTGAACAAGTGACCGAGCTGTTTGAGTTGCGCGCCATGATCGAGACTGATCTGCTCGCCAAAGCCATTCCACGACTTCAAGAAGAAGATTTAATAAGAGCTGAACGCGTATTAGAACAATTGGAATCAGCCTTTAAACATGAAGATGCCGTCGCCAGTTGGAGCGAGCTAAATACACAGTTTCATACCTGTTTATACCAAGCCGCCAATCGCCCACATACGCTAGAGGTCGTGCATGGCCTCAATACCAACTGCGATAGATATATTCGTTTGCAATTACTGCTCGCAGGAGGCATTCCCGCAGCAGAGCACGAGCACCGCGAACTGCTCAATTATTGTAAGCAAAGAGAAACAGAGAAAGCCACGGCGTTACTGCGACATCATATTTTGCATGCCGCAATGACAATTCGGGATCTGGTCGCCAAACAGGTGGTATAGATCACGGACTGTCATTCGTTATACCGATAAGCTTTGTTGTCGATTTGAGGCAGCACTAAAGGTTCTGCCTTTTTTATTTGAGAGAAAACACCATGCAGTACGCCACAATCACTGGCTGGGGAAAATGTGTTCCACCCGCCACTTTGACTAACGATGATCTTGCCACTTTTATCGAAACTTCCGATGAATGGATTAAAAGCCGTACCGGGATCAGCCAGCGTCATATCAGCCATGTGAATACCTCTGAGTTAGCATCGGTTGCCGCTAAACGCGCCCTTGCAGCGGCGGGCATTGACGGCAGCGAAATTGATATGATCATTTTAGCCAGCGCCAGCCCAGATACCTTGATCCCTAATATTGCCTCCACAGTCCAAGCGAATATTGGCGCAAGTTGCGCAGCCTTCGATATCAACGCGGCATGCAGTGGCTTTTTGTATGGCTTAGGCTTAGCCAGCTCACAGATCAAGAGTGGTCAGTGCAAAAAAGTACTAGTAGTCGGTGCCGAACGTTTATCTTTCTACCTCGATTGGTCACGCCGTGAAACCGCAGTGCTGTTTGGTGATGGCGCGGGCGCAGTTATTGTTGAAGCAACGGATGTTCCGGGCGGTGTGTTAGGTTATGAGCTGAATAACGATCCTGAAGGTCGCGATATCCTAAAAGCCGGTTTTGGTACTGCGATGGATAGATTCTCCGCCGAGTCCTTAGATTTTTATATTCAATTCGATGGCCAAGAAATCTTTAAACGTGCCATTAATGGTATGAATAAGTTAAGCACTCAAGTGCTGGAGAAATGTGGCGTCGATAAGGATGAAGTCGATTTAGTGATCCCACACCAAGCGAACGAGCGCATTATCGACACCCTCGTTAGCCGCATGAAGATCCCTAAAGAAAAAGCCTTCGTGAACATCGCTAACTATGGCAACACCTCTGCGGCCACTATCCCTATCGCCATCTGCGATGCGTTGGAAAAAGGGTTAATTAAGCCGAACCAAACCATTCTGTCATGTGCTTTCGGTGCGGGGTTAACCTCAGCAGCGCTGCTATTGCAATGGGGCGAGCGCGTAACACCGGTTCAAGTGAGTGATGCCCAGCTGCCTCCTTGCGAGTTGAGTGGCATTGAGCTGGTTAAACGTGCTGTAGATTATTTCTGTAAGTAATTAATCCCGAACACGGATAAAAGGCCATCTTCGGATGGCCTTTTACATTTTTATCTCTTCAGGTACGCGACGCATTTCATCCCAGTAAATCCCCTGCTTAAAATAGCCCGCGAGTTTTTGATTTAATTCGTTAAAGCTTTTTATGGCAACCTCTTCACCACACAAACATGACCAGACGAATCGATGGCAGTTGTTGTCGAACAAATCATATTCTCGATATTGATAAATGGCCCGCTCGGCGCGGCTCACCATATCACTGGCAATCAGTGGTTGATGTTGATGATTACAGGCAATATAGATTTGGCTACCAGTGCGCCCCGCTAAAAAGCGCTTTACCGATACCGCCCGTATCAGCCCTGAGCCATGTAGTTCGACAAGGCAATCATCCGCCAACCAAATGCCCGTATGTTCAATGACCCCAAACACATAACAGCAGATAATGCTGCCAGGCTGCGGCGAGACTTGTTTAAAGCCCTTTTGCCACTGACTTGGCGCTACCACCATGGCTTGGTTGCCCGTCGATTGCCGTGGCGCCTTACCTAATAAACGGTCACGCTCAAGCTGCTGGCGCTTTTCACGCTCATCGGCGAGCAATAACGCCCCCATAGCCGCGCTGCCTAGCCAAAGTAACGGTAATGGCATCCTATCCCCTCATGGCATCAGTTATCTGTAAAATGCGTCATTAATAGATAGCGAGTCAAGAACGTCGGATGGCGTTTGCACCTCCTGCTTACGCTCACCTTTCTTTAAACCTAGTGTTCATTAAATCTATCCTTGTGTCAGTAGGCCTTAGCCTTTGAATTTTTGATAATAAGAGTGAAGTACAGTTCCACTGAATTGCCAAGTTTTCCGTAAAGGTCCCCAAGCATGACATGGGTAACTAACCTTTTAACGGGGCATTGAGCTTCTAGGACTGCGATGTTGCAGTGTAATGGGATGAGCGTGAATTAAAGATGAAATCGCTAGCCAGAGCTCAAACTCAGTCGGCTTGATTGTGAAAGAAAACTGAAGCCTTTGTAAAAACAGGCTTCAGCTCAAACGGTAACTCTATTTGCGACAGCAAATGCCTTCCGCCGCAGCATCACTTAGCATGACTCACGTTTGGCATCGCCCACGACATCAAGGTGCATCGGATTTCACCTTTGCACCTTGATACTAAGCCGTAAGAGTACAGCAAGATTAGAGTTTAACTAGCATTTTACCTTTGTTTTTACCTTCAAACAGGCCGATAAACGCCTCTGGTGCTTGCTCTAAACCTTGGTAAACCGTTTCTTGCGATTTCACTTTACCCGCCTGCAGCCACTGCGCCATTTGAGCGATGAATTCTTCAAACTGGTCGAAGTAATCCATCACAATAAAGCCCTGTATGGTTAACTTTTTGGTGATGATGGCTAAGAGATTGCTTGGACCAGGGACTGGCGTCTGCGCGTTATAATCGGCAATCATCCCACATACAGAAATACGGCCATATTCGTTCAGCACATTCAATGCGGCTTCAAGATGAGCGCCGCCGACATTCTCAAAATACACATCAATGCCATCGGGCGCCGCGTCACGCAAAGCCTGAGTTAAATCAGTCACTTTTTTATAGTTAATCACCGCATCCACACCCAGACTTTTAACTAATTCAGCCTTCTCATCCGAGCCAACCGAAGCAATTACTTTACAGCCGTTAAGCTTAGCGATTTGACAGACAACCATGCCCACCGCGCCCGATGCGGCTGAAACAAACACGGTATCTTTAGGGGTTAATTTCGCAATTGTCATTAGACCCACCCAAGCAGTTAATCCGGGCATACCAAGCACACCTAAAAAGTACTGCTCAGGAATATTCGCCGTAGGCAATAAGGTGAGATCCTGCCCATCACTGATAAAGGCGCTGCGCCAGCCACTGACATTGCTCACTTTTGATCCCACGGGGAATTGCGGATTGAGTGATTCAATCACTTCACCTATTGCCCCACCGTCCATAACCGCATCAATCTGGAAGGGTGGAATGTAGGAATCCTTGTCCATCATACGGCCACGCATATAGGGATCGACTGACATCCAAGTGTTTTTAACCAGTACTTCTCCGGCTTTTAAGGCGGGCAATGTCACCTCGACCTGTTTAAAATTTGCCAGAGTAGGCATACCAATAGGGCGTGATGCTAAATGAATTTGACTGCTTATCATGTACTTAACCTCTATTACGTCGGACACTCTGCAAACAGGGAGTGATATTTCGACAATGAACTAAACTTATTAGCTTGCAAATAGTTTGCGCACAAACTGTTTGCCAATAAACTACCCACAAGTGACGCGCAAATCAACTGTTACGCCTAAAAATATTTTGCACACAAACTATTTTTACAACGTAGAATTTGTTAACATCGACCTTCATTGTTCATCCTGGGTAAGCGGTATGGCTCAAAAATTATCAGACAACGTGTGCTTTGCACTCTATTCGGCGACCAACTCATTAGTGCGAGCCTTTCGTCCCATCCTTGACGAATACGATCTTACCTACCCTCAGTACATAGTGATGCACTCACTCTGGTACGTGAATGACGTCAGTCTCAAAGAGTTATCTAACGACACGCGTTTAGATCCCAGCACCTTGACCCCAATCGTTAAACGCTTGGAATCAAAGGGCTTACTCACCCGTAACTTATCTGAGTTGGATGAACGTAAAAAGGTTATTTCCCTCACAGACAAGGGCAGACAATTACAGGAGGAAGCGACTCAGCTCACCGAGAAATTGGTGGCTCGCTCTAAGATGAATGCCGAGCGTATCGAGGAATTGCGTCGCTTATGTCTTGAATTAGAAGCCGATTTATCGAAAGACTAACCTGCAGAATTAGCGTTCTTTAGCACGCTTTCTAAAGCTACCTTTTGTTAGCACTCAATTCTCACGACATGCATCAAGTTTAGATATTAAGCTCAAGAAAGTCAGACAAAGGGATTTAGGCGCAGAGACAATCATGCTGCAGCGAGGGCGCTAACACATCGTTTAGCGTGAGTAAGCCAGTAATTCACCCACCTTTAACTCCTCTGCGCCCCCCATACTTGCCACCTGTGCCAACAACAGTTCGCCGCAGGCCAGTGCGTCAGTCAGGGCACTGTGGGCGCCATATATCGGCAATCCATATCGTTCACGGCATGCCCCAAGCCTCAAGCTGCCTTCTTTAAGCACTGAGTGTTCGCGTAGCAAACGGTGTTTTTCCAGCAGCAAGGTATCAATCGCAGGCAGTACAATCCCTTGATGATAAATCGACAAGATATCTTGCTGTAAGAAACGGCAATCAAGGGGGGAATGGTGCGCAACCAACACATGACCACGGGTTTGCGCCACAAACCATGCCATCGCCTCTTCAATGGTCACCGCCTCGGTTAAATGATTATCGAGTATCCCATGAATTGTCGCACTCTGCCCCACACTGCCTTGAATTTGCACCAGTTTTTGCTGTGCGCCCATCAGGGGAATCGCCGCATTTTCAATCGGCACCAGCCCAATACTTAAGATTTGGTCCTGTAAGGGATCGAGTCCTGTCATTTCCAAATCCATCGCCATCAAGGGCGCCCGGCTAATGGGTAACTCCAACAGTGGCACTAAGGATTGGTAATAATCCTTAAATAGCTGATGCTGACAGCGTAACGCACGCCAGCGCAGCTTTGCGTTCACCCACCAAGGCCCCATTAAAAGCTCCGCATAAATTTCATCTTCATCCCCGACTGGGCATCATGGACCACTTTAAAAGCATCCCGCAGTTGATGCCTCACCAAAGAAGATAAATGGCCGGGTAACAAATAATTACTGATCTTCAGCCCCTGTGTATGTTGGTAGCCTTGATTCGATAAACGCATATGGGCAATAAATTCATGGGCGTCGGCCAAGTTAAGCGCATCCTTACGATTGAGAATATTGGCGTCCATCAGCGCGCGGATCCGTTTGGCGGTATTCACTTCCTTAATCCCCGCCGACAGCGCATACACGCGGGCGATATCGTTGATTAACGCATTTCCTTTATGTTTTAAATCAATGCCTTTTACCTCACTGCCATCGCGCTCTAACACAAATTTTCGAAAAAAGCCTAAGGGCGGCGACTCGACGAGGGAATTGCCCGTCATCCCCGCAAGGAAAATATCATTGTCTTTGGTTTGTGCCAGCACTTTATCCTGCAGGGCGTCGAACAGCGATTGCGGGCCAAACACGGAGCGCATATCGAAAAAAATACTCGCATGCATCAATGCTTTAGGCTCAGGCGTGACCACCCACTTTTCAAAGACCTGTTGCCATGCTTTGAGCGACATCCGCCACTGGGGGTTTTGCGCCATGATATTACCGGGACAAAAAGCATAACCGCATTGATCCAGCCCCGCGCAAACCGCATGGGTCAAGGCATCAAAATAGCCTTTGGCATAATCATCCATTTCCTCGGCCACCAGCAAGCCGTTATCTTGATCCGAACAGGCGGCTTGGTCTTGTCGTCCTTGTGAGCCAAAGGCTAGCCAGCAAAACGCCATCGGCGCCTCACCGAGAATTTGCTGATTGAGCACAATCAAGCGCCGCGTTAACGCATCGGTGACCGAGGTCAGTACCCGACCGATCTCCTCTGCCCTTGCATCGGCACTGATTAAATTTTGCAATAACAAGGGGATTTGTTTACTGACACTAATGAGGCTGGCGAGATCCCGCTGCCGCTCGATTTCACCAATCAGCAGCAAAGGCTGCGAACCTTGACCGCGCAAAATGTCAGTACTGGTCACCATACCAATGGCTTTTACTTCCTCGGTATTTTGTTCATCAATGATCGGCAAGTGATGAATGTTATGCTCACTCATCAATAACATCGCCTCGAAAATCAACGCATTGGATGAAATCGAAATCGGCGATGTGGTCATGGCTTGATGCACGGCGATGCGACCATCGAGCCCTGCAGCGAGCACCCGATTACGCAGATCTTTATCCGTTAAAATCCCCACCAACTTATGATTGTCCGTGACCAATAAGGACGAAACCCGTGAGTTGCGCATCAAGAGCGCGGCTTGCGTCACACTGGCGTGGGCGTCGATCATAATGGGCGAAGATGACATTAAGGTACTGATTCGACTGGTTGTCGTCAGATCTTTCGCCTTAAACCGCGCCTCGTGACGTAACCGCTTGGCAAAGGCGCGGGTAAAAAATTTATCGAAGTGTCGACTCTCGCTTCGCAGTTGATCGAACAATGCCTGCGGAAGGTGATACACCAAACTGTCTTCGAGAATAGCGACCCGGTTAACCACCTTCTCCCCAGACAACAGCGTCGAAAAGCCAAAAAACTCACCTTCGGCGACCCTGTCCACTAACACTCCTTCGGGATCGCGCACCTCAAAGGCGCCGCTGCGCACCAGATACAATTTCGGCGTATCGGCATCAAATTTCACAAACCCCGAGGCTTTACTGTAATAACCAACGGTCACAGCCTTAGCGCAACGTAAGATAATCTCGTTGGGTAGCGTATCGAAGGGGGCTGTGGATGTTAAAAACTGCACAACGGGTTGTAATTCGCTGGCGTTCATAGCAACACCTTATTTTAGGTGAATTTTATTCCACTATAGCGCGCACAATTGTTGGGCCATATACGACTAAAGTCAGCCTTAAGCTTGCGCTGACGCCATAAAAACAAAAGGACGCCAATGCGTCCTTTTATCTTACTTAGCTAAATCCTGCAGAGATTAATGGCTGCTCGCTTCTCCCGCCCCTTTAGGGAAACGGATAGATTCAACCATATCTTGTACATGGGCAGGTGCCGCGGCGGTTACTTTACAGACGATAGCCGCTACCGCAAAGTTCACCACCATACCAACCATACCGATACCTTCTGGCGAAATACCGAGGAACCAGTTCGCCGACACGTTAGCCGTTGGGTTCACAAACTTGAAGTAGATGATGTAAGCAGCAGTGAACAGTAGACCGATCACCATACCTGCGATTGCACCTTCTTTATTCATCGTCTTAGAGAAAATCCCCATGATGATGGCAGGGAACAGAGAGGATGCCGCCAGACCGAAGGCGAATGCCACTACCGCTGCCACGAATCCTGGAGGGTTAATCCCGAAGTAACCCGCAATCACGATACCAATACCAGCCGCCAGTCGAGCGTACATCAGCTCTTTCTTGTCAGAGATATTTGGCATCAGGTTCTTCTTCAGTAAATCGTGTGACACTGAAGTCGAGATAACCAGTAACAGACCCGCAGAGGTAGATAACGCTGCCGCTAAACCACCCGCTGCCACCAGTGCGATAACCCAAGCTGGCAGATTCGCGATTTCTGGCGTTGCTAATACGATGATATCGTTGTCGATCTTCATTTCGTTAGGGCTAGCAGCATCTTCCATTTTGCCTTTGGCATAGTAGATTTTGCCGTCGCCGTTTTTGTCATCCCATTTGATCAGGCCGGTTTTTTCCCAGTTTTTGATCCAATCTGGCGCAGACTCATAGGCAACACCCTTTTGATCAGGGCCGTTAATGGTCTCAATCATATTAACGCGAGAGAATGCCGCTAATGCAGGAACTGTGGTGTACATGATGGCGATAAATACCAGCGCCCAACCGGCAGATACACGTGCATCTTTCACTTTAGGTACAGTGAAGAAACGCACGATAACGTGGGGTAAGCCCGCAGTACCAACCATCAAAGCACCGGTAATACAGAACACGTCGATCATGCTCTTAGAGCCATCGGTGTAAGGTGCAAAGCCTAGATCCGCAGATAAATTGTTCAGCTTCTCGAGCAGGTAAACCCCAGAATTATTGCCGGCAGCATCGAGTAATTCAGCGCCGAAACCAATTTGAGGAATGATATGACCCGTCATCATCACAGATAAGAAAATCGCAGGCACCATAAATGCGAAGATCAGCACGCAGTATTGGGCAACCTGAGTATAGGTAATCCCTTTCATACCGCCGAGCACAGCGTAGAAGAACACTACGGCCATACCGATATACACGCCAGTGTCCACATCCACTTCGAGGAAGCGCGAGAATACCACGCCCACACCGCGCATTTGACCAGCGATGTATGTAAAGCAGATGAAGATAGCGCAAATAACCGCTACCGTACGCGCCGCTTGGGAGTAATAACGCTCACCCACGAAATCAGGCACAGTGAACTTACCAAACTTACGTAAATACGGCGCCATACACAGGGCTAATAATACATAACCGCCCGTCCAGCCCATCAGGTACACACTGCCGTCATAACCGACGAAAGAAACAATACCCGCTAACGAAATAAAGGATGCCGCGGACATCCAGTCGGCTGCCGTTGCCATACCGTTCACTACAGGGTGAACACCGCCACCCGCGACATAGAACTCTTTAGTCGAACCCGCGCGGGACCAAATCGCGATCCCAATGTAGAGCGCGAACGACAGCCCCACAATCAGATAAGTTAATCCTTGTACACCCATTTCCGTTCTCCTTAGTCTTCTTGTACGTTATATTTTTTATCTAAGGCGTTGGCTTTTGCCGCGTAGACAAAAATAAGCGCAACAAAGACATACATAGATCCCTGTTGGGCAAACCAGAAACCTAACTTGAAGCCCATGAAATGGATTTCATTGAGTACATCAACCAATAGAATGCCACATCCGAACGAGACTGCGGCCCAAATAGCCAATAGGCCTAAAACAAGACGTAAATTCTCATTCCAGTAACCTTTTGCTTTATCGTTGTTTTCAAATGCCATAGCGACTCCCCTGTGCTGTTTTATTTTTAAGTCTTGTTAAATCTAGCAACAGCTGGAGTGACCACAATCAAGACCTTAGTCTAATTTGAGAAGTGCCTCACACCAGAAAAAATTGAATAGTATTTAAAATCATAAAGTTAACAATGATTTTACATTTTAATGCAAAAGTTATTTTTTGAGCAGCTTAGACCAATGTCGAAGATCCTAAGGCTAGAAACGGCACAAATGCCATGCTAGTAGGACGGCAAGATGAGGTAGATGAGTAACAGTAACTGGCTGTGAAATAAATAAAATATCGTACTGCAGAGAGATGAATTGCCGTCAGAAATCTCAGGATTTCCGCTAAGAATTATCAGTAAAAAGGCAAAAAATAACCCAGCATCGCTGGGTTATGGGAAACAAATAAATGAGCGCCAGCATAGACGCAAGTTCAAGCTTATTATTTGGCGGCTAAGAATTTTACTAGCTCGGCTAATTCTTCAGGAGTGTGTACCTTAGAGGTCACTAAATAGCGGCCATTGACTAATAAAGAAGGCACGCCTTTAATGCCCGATAATTCCGCTTGAGAGTCGTAATTCATCACGGAAAACTTCGCATCGACAGAGTTCATCGCCGCATCGACATCATCGGCCTTAGCGCCTTGCGCCACAAAGAAGGCTTTGACCTGTTCAGGGCGAGTAAATTGTTCACCCTTTTCATGGATTTGTTTAAAAATCGCTTCGTGCACTTGCTTGGTCATTTTCAGCTTTTGCGCGACAAAATAGGCTAATTGACTCAGCTCCCATGCCGGACGCCCCGCACCCACCGGCGTACGCTCGAAGGCCACATCTTTGCCTAAGAGTTTTACCGTGGAAGCGATAAAGGGTTCCTGCTTGTAGCAATGTGGGCAGTTATAGGAGAAGAACTCACGCAGCACAGGCTTTTGTGCTTCGCTGATCCCAGCAACAGTGACGTAATCCTTCCCTTCTTCAAAACTCGCCGCCTGCAGCGCAAAGCTAGCACTTAACACCAATCCACAGGCCAGCGCCGCCAAAGGTCGAACAAAATTAGTTAGGCTTTTCATATTTTCTCTTCTTATTAGTGACTGCATCATTGAATTGTAAGTCGTTTGCAACACGCACAGGCCATTAAGATACCTCAAAAGATGGCCAAGGTTCTTAAACATTTGTTAACAATAGGCGCTAAATCACCCACTAACAGGCCACCAGCATCGCAAGGGGTGAAGCAAACTGATACTCAAACCCAAGCTCGCGGACTATCGCATCACCTAGAATGATTTTGCTGGGTTGTAACTGCCCATTAAATTGCGGCGCCGCTAATCCCAACGACTCGGCGGCGGCCACATAAAATTCGCTTCGCGAAGGATGCTCTGGCGCGCAAAGATTATAGACAGCAGCGACCTTTTCCCCCTTTGCCTTTGCATCAATAATCAAGCTCACCGCCGCAACGCAGTCCTGCAAATGCACCAGATTGACCGCAACATTGCCACCCGCCACATCGGTTTTACCGGCAAAGAAGCGCCCTGGATGACGTTTGGGTCCAACCAAGCCAGCAAAACGTACGATGCAGCTATTCGGTTGGCGAGCAAATAAATCTTCGGCATCCAATAACACCTGTGATGAAGCCGATTCAGCCTGTGCGTCAGCTTCGGTCATAGATTGGTCGAGGGAAGGATAAACGCCCGTGGTGCTGATAAACACTATGCCTTGATAGTGCCAGCCTTGGGTTAACGCAATTAACTGCTGTAATTCTTGAAGATAGGCGGTATTGCCATGTTTGAGGCGCGGAGGAATATTGACGACAAGAAAGTCTGTCTGAAAGAAGTCCTTTAAAGCTTGCGCGTCGGGGAGAACGTCAGCGTCATCCCCGAGTTGCAGTTGGAACCCATGGATCCCCGCCTCTGAGAGAGGCGCTAACTCCTCCGTGCGGCGTTTAGCGCCAGTGACTCGGTAACCCGCTTGCACTAAGTGTTTCGCAAGGGCAAAGCCAAACCAACCACAACCGACAACCGCAACACTTTTTTGATCTGCCACACTCAACTCCATTTCCTTTGATCGACACCCCAAGGTATTTCGGCCAATAGCATACGGAACTCAGGTGGCGGGATTCAAGCTTGGAACGAGCTAAAATAAAAACTAATGCCTTTGTCCATTTGCAAGGTGCGGATCGCGCCCTCGGTTAACTCCTCCGCGCGAATGGTTTTTTTTACTGTCACCCCTTCATCACTTAAAAAACGTAATGAGGCCTCGCTACCATCTTCCTTACAGGCCCACACCTGCGGCTGGCTCACCTCTTTGGTGGTCATAATCACCTTAGCGACAGTGTCGTCGGATAGCTTGACGATAGTACCCGGCGGATAGATACCTAAAATCTTAACTAACACAGCAATTAAGGATTCGGCATGTTTACTCGCACGATTTTTAAATAAGTAACCTAATGCCACCTGCGGTGAGGACGCCTGCTGACCACTGAGCTGCTGATCGTAATCGTTCGCCAGACTCACTATTTGCGTGATAATGGGGATTTTGGCCCCGGAGAGCCCATCGGGAAAGCCTGAACCATCAATAAACTCATGGTGGTGCAGCACAATATTCAGCACCTCCTTTGGAAAGAGTCCCGAGCGATTCAGCATGTCATAGCCAAAGTTCGGGTGCATTTGCAGGTAATTGGCCTCATGGGGAGTGAGCGCCCCCCGTTTACGGCGGATCACATCGGGGACTTTGAGTTTACCAATGTCGTGGAATAGGCTCCCCAAGGCAATATCGCGCAAATCCCGCGCCGGTAAATCGAGTGCCTGACCTATCATCATGGCTAATACTGCTACCGAGATGCCGTGCTGAGTCACACTGACCTCTTTTTCATCCATTCCGACCAAAGTGAGGAAAGGTTTCTCGACCTCTTGCAGATGGCTGAGTAAATCCTCCACTAAGGCGGCTGACAAGCGATAAGCGCCTTCGGGATCGCTCACCACTTTGCCATACACATTGCGGCACTGGTTAACGCTCTCTAAGAAACGCTTCTGGCTTAAACGCATCGCCTTACGGGTATCGGCCTTTAAGTCACGCTCCGGTGGCGCTTCTTCAATCTCTTCGACCTCTTCCTCTTCATCCGTCGATTCGAGTTCATCACTATTGCCTGAAATTAGATACACATAGGGCACGCCGAGTCCGCGGATCATCTCAATATGAGCCGGACTACTGATATCCACACGGTTAAATAAAAAAGGGTGATTCGTCCATGACAAAGGCAACTTGACTCTCATGCCAAGTTGAAGTTCTGAAAGTAATAGTTTTCGTTGGGCAACTTTTGTCACGCAATATGACTCCTTTCATGCACGCAAGAAGCATCATCTTTTGGCTTCTTTGGCCGCACATTTAAGCTAAGTACATATAACTATAGATGATTCAACAAAATCAGTAAGCTATAAGTGAAAAAATGCTTATCAAACTGAGGGATAGTACACACAAATTATCCCTCAGTGATTAGATATTTGATAAAAAGCTGAAATTACAACGAGATGACCTTAGTCTGCTTTTACCGATGTCACAGTCTCTTTCGGCCAGTCGGCAAGGTAATAGCTGAGGCGTTTTGACTTGTAAACATACAAACACGACCAGAACAGCACTAAGGCGTCGAGGGCTAAACTCCAATGGAATAAAAATTGCCCGTGGATTAATCGCTGCGCGAGTAAGATTGCATCGAGTAATAATAAAATCCACAATCCCCATTTAAGCTGGACAAACACTGGGCACAGCCATGAGGGCGAGCGGCGCCGCTCCGCCAGTACCACAAAATACAGCGCCACGGCACCCAGCCCCGCTGCGAGTGCGAGTAAAAAGTCAGACTTTTCGGGATAGAAGAGCCGCACTAACTCAGCTCTGTCACTGGCTTGGGTCAGAGAGGCAATAAAAATACACCAGCCACGGGCGAGAAAAGCCAGAATAGCATATAAAAAAATCGGTGGTTTGATATGGCCTTTATCATCGAGCCAAGTGATGTGACTAAAATTCAATCGCAATCCATTTAGTAAAAACTAAAGCAATATAAACAAGATGGTGGCGTAACGGCTAAATTCAATGGCTAACATAAATAATTCAAATGTAGCGCTTAAGACTTAGCCATAAAAAAGCCCCGCAAGGCAGGGCGTTATACACTAAGCGGCAGCGACTTAGCTATTTGCAGCCAGAAGAGCCAATAACTCATCCTCGCCAATCACTTTCACGCCAAGCTCCTGCGCTTTGGCAAGCTTAGACCCCGCCGCTTCGCCCGCGACTAAGCAATCGGTATTTTTCGACACACTACCCGCCACTTTGGCGCCTAAGGCCTGTAGCTGCGCCTTAGCATCGTTACGGTTGAGTTGATTTAAGGTACCGGTTAACACCCAAGTCTGCCCCTTTAATGGCTGCTCATCGGCGCTTGGCGCTGCAATCGCAGGCCAGTTAACGCCAGCCGCAATCAAAGCATCGATCACCTCTAGGTTATGGGGCTGGGCAAAGAAATGCGCCACGTGCTGGGCAACCACTTCACCAATATCTTCAACTTGAATAAGTTGCTCAATGGTAGCCACGCGCAGCGCCTCTAGGCTGCCAAAGTGAGTCGCCAGGTTCGCCGCAGTGGCCTCCCCCACCTCACGAATGCCTAAAGCATAGAGAAAACGTGGCAGAGTCGTGGTTTTAGCCGCTTCAATCGCCAGCGCAAGATTGGTGGCCGACTTCATTCCCATACGGTCGAGCATGGTCATCATAGAGGCGGTGAGTTTAAATAAGTCCGCCGGGCTTTGAACCAGCTCCTTATCAATTAACTGCTCGACTATTTTATCGCCCATGCCGTCGATATCTAATGCCTTGCGGGAGGCAAAATGTTTGATCGCCTCTTTACGCTGAGCCTCACAGAATAAGCCGCCGCTACAACGCGCCACGGCCTCACCTTCTAATCGCTCAACCAAACTGCCGCAAACGGGACAATGTTGCGGGAAGGTAATCGCCTTAGCATCTTCAGAGCGACGCTCTGGCACTATGGCCACAATTTGCGGGATCACATCGCCGGCGCGGCGGATAATCACGGTATCGCCCACCATCACACCTAAACGCTCGATTTCATCGGCATTGTGCAAAGTCGCGTTCGAAACCGTCACGCCGCCGACAAACACAGGTTTTAGGCGTGCGACCGGAGTCACCGCGCCGGTGCGGCCCACTTGAAAATCTACGCCTTCGAGCAGCGTCATTTCTTCTTGCGCGGGGAATTTATAGGCAATTGCCCAGCGGGGAGATTTGGCCACAAACCCTAAGGTTTGCTGCTGGGCGATATCGTTCACCTTCATTACCACACCATCGATTTCAAAGGGTAAATCGCTGCGGCGAGTCAATATATCTTGATAGTAGGCAAACACTTGGCTGAGTTCGTCGCAGACTTTAATCTCGCTACTGACTGGTAGCCCCCAAGATTTAAGTTGCTGCAATTGCTCGTAATGCGTCTTAGCTAACTCGTGGGAAGTCGGCTCCACCACACCTAAGGCGTAGGCATAAAAAGACAGCGCCCGTGACGCGGTAATTTTACTGTCGAGCTGACGTAAGCTGCCCGCCGCCGCATTACGCGGATTTACGAACAGTTTTTCATCCTTTAAGCGTGCACGCTCATTTAGCGCCTCAAATGCCGCCTTGGGCATAAAGGCTTCGCCGCGCACTTCGACCAATTCGGGATAGTTGTCACCACGCAGTTTGAGCGGAATCGACTTAATGGTTTTAACGTTTTCGGTAATATCTTCGCCCACAGTGCCATCGCCCCGGGTCGCGGCGCGCTCAAGCACCCCATTGCGATATAAAATGCTCACCGCCAAACCATCGAGTTTCGGCTCACAGCAAAAACTCACTTGCCCCACTCTGTCGCTGACACGCTTATGAAATGCACTAAAGTCCGCCTCATCGAAGGCATTATCAAGACTTAACATGGGTTTAAGGTGAGTAATTTGTTCAAACTTTGCCAGCGCCATGCCGCCCACTCTTTGGGTAGGCGAATCGGCAGCAACAAACTGAGGATACTCGGCCTCAAGCTGTTTCAGCCGCTGCATTAATCTGTCGTATTCTGAGTCAGTAATGCTTGGCGCATCGTCGACATAGTAACGAATATTGTGTTCATTCAGAGATTGGCAGAGCGCCTGCATCAATGGCTGCGCATTTTCCGACGTAACAGCTTGTGAAAGCAGTTCAGATAGGCGTTTATCGAGTTGAATGTCTTGCATATTCATTATCCAGAATTCTTAAGCATCAAAAAGTTGCAAAAAATGAGGCCGCATTTAGCGGCCCCATCTGTCCATCACCGCGGTCTCGCGGCGGTGCATTAAGCGTTTGCGCGAATGCGGTGTAAATAATCTTGCTTAGTAAACTCGCCCCAAGGTTGACGCTGACCATCGAGCACAACCGCGTCGATATCATCCGCCAATTGGCGCGCCGAGTTAAGCATGATAGAGAAATTCATTAGCGCATCACCGTAGCAAGGTAAAGTCATAAAGAATACCACGCCTTGGGTGCTGAATTGCTCCATATTGTCTGGGTCAAAAACACCAGGTTTTACCATATTAGCAATGGAGAACAACACCTTACCATTACCGGCATTATCCACATGACGATGGAAAATATTCATATCGCCATATTTAAAATTAAGGGTTAAAAAGCAAGGTAATAATTCGGCACCATTAAGTTGCTGGCCTTCTTTCGCCACCACGTGCAGTACGAGTACATCACGTGGTTCACCTAAATCATCATCGGCCTGTTCAACGGCTTTAGGTTGCTCTTCTTCATACGCCTCTTCATCATCAAACAACGCGGTTTGGGTAGGCATTTGCACTTGGGAACGTTGCTCTTCAGCCGCCTTTTGCGCCACTATCGCCGCATGGGATTGGCCAACGTGAGCTTGATTTAAATGCGCTGTATGGCTTTGCAATACTGGCTCTTGGCGCGATGCTTTAGGACCGCGGTGTTGCTCTTTCACACTCGGTGATTGCAAATTAAAGTCGGGCTGCGCCATGCTTGGTTCTTGCTTAAACAGTGGTTTAGGTTCAACTTGAACGGGTTCCACTGGTTGCGGTTGTGCTTTGGCTTCTTGCTTTAAATAAGGGTTAAACGCAGGTGCCTCTGGGGTATGAGCTTCATTCGCTTTACGAACTCTGACGGCGCCAATACCATCGGCGTCGAAACCATCGGCATCGATACGCTTGGGGGCAGCCTCGCCACGCTCTGCCTGCTTTTTGTAGAAATTGCCCATCGGACTATCTTTCAATGACTTAGGCTGTTGTCTTCTGATAGACCAAAATCCATGCACCAGCACAGCAACTATGGCTATGGCGCCTAAAACGAACAAAACTAGTTGCAAATCTTCCATTGGTTACCCTGTCTTTCTTCTAGTTATCACGCGTCGGCCATCGCCACCGCTTGCTCTAAATCTACTGCGACTATACGGGATACACCCGGCTCATGCATAGTCACACCGATAAGTTGATCAGCCATCTCCATCGTAATTTTGTTATGGCTGATATAGATAAACTGTACGCTCTGCGACATTTCCTTCAATAATCGACAGAATCGTTCTACGTTGGCATCGTCTAAGGGCGCATCCACTTCGTCTAACATACAGAAGGGAGCTGGATTCAACCTGAAAATCGCGAATACCAATGATAAAGCCGTTAGGGCTTTTTCACCACCGGAAAGAAGATGGATTGTGCTGTTCTTCTTACCTGGCGGCTGGGCCATGATGGTCACGCCCGTTTCTAATAAATCGTCTTCCGTTAGCGCAAGGTAGGCACGCCCGCCACCAAACACCTTGGGGAACAATCGCCCTAAATCCTCGTTGACCGCATCAAATGTGGCTTTAAAGCGGGTGCGGGTCTCCTTATCGATTTTACGAATGGCTTCTTCTAGTGTTGCAAGCCCTTTATTAAGATCTTCATCTTGATGATCCAAATAGGATTTTCGCTCACTTTGTTGCTCAAATTCTTCGATCGCCGCGAGGTTTATCGCACCTAAGCGAATAATTTTTTGGCGGATCTGATCCAAATCACGCTGCCACTTGTCGGGATGCCCATCCGCAGGCAGGGAATCGACAATCTGGGCGAGCACAATTTGTTGCTCTGACAGCGCCGCTAATTGGCTATCGGCCTGCCCTTTTAATCCCTCACGACGTAACTTTAACGTGCTGAGGCTTTGAGTCAAGCCCTCAAGCTTACCAAGCTCTTGTTTTTGCTTTAATCCTATACTGTTTAGCGTTTCAGTGAGCGAACTTTGTTGTGACCTGAGGCTTTTAAGTGCTTGTTGCTGACTCTGCTGTTGATTGAGTAATTGCGCCAGTTGTTCGCTGAGCTGCGCCGTTTGCTGATCGCCCTCTTGTGCCGCGACGTTGGCAAGTTGGGCTGACAGTGTTTCCTTTGAGTGGACTAATTCACTGACACGAACACGCTGTAATTCAATTTGTTCTGTGCTCACCGCCATCCGAGTAGCGATCGATTGCAGATTGGCATTGAGGCTCGTTAAGCGCCGCTCGGCATCGCCAATTTGAGCCTTCAGGGCTTGATGGCGGGCCATATCCCCTTGCGCATCTTGGCTTTGTTGCTGTTGCTGCTCAAGGCTGAGCTCTAGTGCCTCTGCCAGTTCATCCTCTTGCTCCGCAAGCAATATTAACTGCTCGGCAAGCTCGGCTAACTCGGCCTGGGTTCGGGCAACGGTTTCTGCGAGTTGCCCGCGTTTCGCTTCGCGCTGCTTGGCCTGAGCCTCTGCGTTATTAAGCTGGGTCGATTTGGTGGCTTTATCGAGCTGCAACTGGTGTAAGCGTTTAGTGCCTTGGCTTAAGCTGTCACGCACTTGGGTTAATTGCTGCGCTAATTCATCGAGCTTTGCCTGCTGTATGGCTTTTGCCTGCTCGCAATCAGCGATGGCCTCGTTCAGCTCGGTTTGCTCTTTACTCAGTTGCACTAAGGATTGGCTATTATCTTGTTTAGCAATCAAAAAACCTTTGCCGAGCAAGTAACCGTCGGCGGTCACGATTCGCTCATCGGCCGCCAAGCTCGGCAGCAGTGCTTGTGCGCTGGCCAGATTATCGGCCCATTTGAGTCCCTTAAGCCAAGGGGCAAGGTTCAATTTGGCACCTAAGATGGGAGAGCCATCGAGATGCGCATCCGCCGCCAAGGCCGCATCGGCATAAAAGCCTATTTCATTGGCGTTAACGCCCACAGGCAGCGTCATCAATCCCTGCAGCGCCAGTTCGGCGGCGGCTTCCCAGCCGTTTTCCACTTGAATGCTTTGCCACAGCTGCGGCTTATCACTTAACTCTTCTTGTTTCGCAAGCCATTGTTCAACCAGTTCGAAGCGTGCCCGCATCGAGGTTAAACGCTGTGATAATTGCTCAAACTCACCGCGGGCCAAATCTAACGCATGAGTATCGGCAGCCAGAGTGGATTCAAACTCTTGATTGATTTCAACTTGTTCAGCTAAGGCTTGCTCTAACTGGGCAATCTCGTCATTGAGTGATGCACTGCTATCTTCGAGGGCATGCGCATTAAGCGAGGCCAGCTCTTGTTGTTGCTCTTGGTGTAGCTGGGTTTTATGGGCATTTAATTGTTGCTGATGAGCCAGTTTGCTGCGGTGTAACTCTAATTGCAGCTTATGCTGAGCGACGGCCGCCGCTAGCACTCTGGCGCTTTCACTTTGGGCCTCACTGCGCGAAACGCTCATCTCCCACTGGGCTTGCAGCTCATCGAGCATTTCTTGCTGCAACTCATGTTGCGGCGCAAGTTGGCTAAGCTCCGACTCAAGCGCTTGAAAGCTGGCTTGGTAAGCGGCTAATTTGGCTTGGTTTTGAATGATTTGCTCACTCAACTGCTCAAGCTGATGATGCAGCTGGGCATCGCGCTGCTTTTGGCTCTGCAACTGTTGCTCAAGCTTGGCGATTTCGGTACCGGTCAGGTAATAGGCTTCGACCGCCTGCTGCTCCTGCTCGGCTAACTGCGAAAGTGTGAGTTGCAACTCGGTGCTTTCTAACTCGCCGGTTTGCGCTAAGGACTGGGCCGCCGCTTGTTGCAGCTCGAGCGAGCTAATCTGCTCCGATAGACTCGCCATTTGGCTCTGCAGCTCTTGATAGCGCATCACCAGCAGCTCGGCATGAGTTTTACGCTCAGCTTGCTTCAGCTCACGATATTGCTTCGCCGCCTTGGCCTGCTGACTGAGTTTTTCGAGTTGTTTGGCTAACTCGCTGCGAATATCCCCTAAACGCTCCAAGTTTTCGCGGGTATGGCGGATACGGTTTTCCGTTTCACGCCGCCGTTCTTTATAGCGGGAAATCCCCGCGGCTTCTTCAATAAAAGTCCGTAAATCTTGGGGTTTAGATTCGATTAAACGTGAAATCGTGCCCTGTTCGATAATGGCGTAACTGCGCGGCCCAAGCCCGGTGCCCATAAACAGATCAGTGATGTCTTTACGGCGACACTTTTGGCCGTTGAGGAAATACCAAGACTCACCGTCACGGCTCACCTGACGTTTAACCGAGATTTCTTCATAACTGGCGTATTGGCCCGCAAGGCGGCCCTCTTTATTTTCAAACACCAGTTCAACGCCCGCCACAGACACAGGTTTACGGGCGCTGGAGCCGTTAAAAATCACGTCACTCATGGAGTCGCCGCGCAAATGCTTTGCCGAACTTTCGCCCAGCACCCAACGCACGGCGTCAATCACGTTAGACTTGCCGCAGCCATTTGGGCCAATAATGGCGCTTAATGCCTGTAAAAACGGAATTTTGGTGGGATCGACAAACGACTTAAAGCCGGCAAGTTTTATTTGTTTTAATCTCATGGTGCCAGTTAGCGCGTCTCAGTATAAAAAGCCATCAGGGCGATGACCAATAGGGATGCAGGCCAATATTAGCCCGAGTCGTGTCATAGAATTCTGAGGCCAACTTTAGCAAAGCAGGCAGTATTTTGTAACGCTTTTTATTGAATTCATATGGCTTTTAGCTTGTCATCTCGCGACGAGTTGATCACAATCGCAGTTATCTGTATCTCACGCTGTATCTCAACTTTTTTGGAATGACGATATGACACAGAACTCCTCCTCCCCTTCGCAGGGTAAAAGTGGTGTGAATTATTTTCTCGATGGCTTTGGTTTAATCAAACGTAAAGGCCTGCGCACCTTTGTATTTATTCCGTTAATGATCAACTTAGTGCTGTTTGCGGCTGTTATCTATGTGGCGATTGGGCAGCTCGATGTGCTCTTCACTTGGATGAATGCCCAGCTCCCCGAATACTTAAGTTGGCTTAACTTTTTGCTCTGGCCGTTAGCGGTGACCACCATGTTGGTGATGCTGGCGTTTGTTTTTAGTTCGGTGATGAACTGGCTGGCCGCGCCTTTTAATGGCTTGCTGGCCGAAAAGGTCGAGCAGTTATTGACCGGCAAACCGATGAATACGGGCTCAGGCATGGACGTCGTCAAAGACTTACCGCGCATTCTTGGCCGTGAATGGATCAAACTCAAATACTATTTGCCCCGTGCGCTGGTATTTTTGCTGCTGTTTTTAGTGCCCATGGTGGGGCAAACCTTAGCGCCAATTTTGTGGTTTTTATTCAGCGCTTGGATGATGGCGATTCAATACTGCGACTATCCCTTTGATAACCACAAGGTGAGCTTCAAGGATATGCGCTTTGCCCTTAATCAAACCCGCGGCACCAGCTTTACCTTTGGCGCGACTGTGACCCTGTTTTCGATGATCCCTGTGGTCAACTTTATCGTCATGCCAGTCGCGATTTGTGGTGCCACCGCCATGTGGGTCGATAAGTACCGCGAAGCTTACCGTAATCCTGTGGTTTCTCCCGAATAATCCCCCCCAAAGCACTGGATGCCCGCCATCCAGTGCCGCCTTAGTTTTCAGCTATTTTTAATACAATTCTTGTAACAATTGCCCACTCTTGTTAACGCGCAATTTCTGGCACACTGCGCGCCATTTTAGAATGATTTGGGCCTTGTTGTTGAAGACGTTTCTCCCCTTAGTGTTATCGACTGCGGTATTTCTCAGTTCGCCAAGCTTGGCGGGCTCTGCCAGCCAATTTCAATTAACGATTCCGACCTTAGAAGATGCCGCCAATATTGATGGCGAATTTGATGAGGCGGTGCGGCAGCACGCGGCGCAGGCCGAGCTACGTTATGAGACTCAGCCCGGCGAAAACACGGCGGCGCCCGTTTACACCGAGGCCAGAATCTACGCGACCCAAACCAGCCTATTTGTGGCCTTTACCGCCAAAGACAGTCTGCCACAACATATTCGCGCCACGCTCAAGGACAGGGATAATCTTTGGGGCGACGATCTGGTGGGGATCAAACTCGATACCTTTAACAACGCGCGTTTGGCCTATCAGTTTTTTATCAATCCACTGGGCGTGCAATTAGACTCGATAGAGAATGAGCTCACGGGCGAAGAGAGCGAAGCTTGGGATGGCATTTGGAAAACCGCTGGAAAAATCACCGCCGAGGGTTACCAAGTTGAAGTCGAGCTGCCATTACGGCTATTTAACTTTGACGATAAAAAGCCCGTTCAAGAATGGGGATTTGAGCTGATCCGCTACTATCCACGCAATAAAAATCATCGCATCTCTACCCATAGAATCGATCGCAACATCAGTTGCCAGCTCTGCCAGCTTGGCGTCGCCACGGGTTTAGCCTCCGCCAAGCAAGGGCAAGATCTGCAAATTACCCCGTCCTTTGTCGCCAATCGCAATGAGCAAAAAAGCGAAAATGGTTGGCAAGCGCAAAGCAATTATGAACCCGGGCTCGATTTACGCTGGGGTATCAACTCACGCACCTTACTAAATGCCACCATTAACCCCGATTTCTCCCAGGTGGAATCCGATGCAGGCCAGCTCGATATCAACAGCACTTTT
The DNA here is from genome assembly GCF_029835735.1 of Shewanella sp. GD04112. NCBI lineage: Bacteria > Pseudomonadati > Pseudomonadota > Gammaproteobacteria > Alteromonadales > Shewanellaceae > Shewanella > Shewanella sp. GD04112. Next base: position 1,862,077 of record NZ_JAOEAL010000001.1, on the reverse strand, counting down.
GCGCTATTTTTTGATGAGAAACGCCCCTTCTTCCTCGACAATAAAGACTATTTCGATACCCAAGTGAATCTGCTGCATACCCGCAATATTGTGTCGCCGGACTATGGGCTAAAACTCACCAGCCAAACCGAGCAACACACTTGGGCATTGCTGGCCGCTAATGACAGCCAAACCACCTTTTTGATGCCGGGGAATTTAAGTTCTGAGGTCACTTCCTTAGCAGAGGAAAGCCTCAATCTGGCGGCGCGTTACCGCTTCGACATGGATAAAACCTTCTCCTTTGGTGGGCTAATCACGGCCAAGAGCAGTGCCGACAACCAACTGACAGCATTTGCCGAGCAAAATGATTATCACAATTATGTCATGAGCTTAGATGCAAAATACCAACCGACAGCTCAGGATATTTTTACCGCTCAAGTTGCCTATTCCCAGACACGCTACCCTACTGCCCTGTATCAACAGTTTTGCGGCAATGTTGAGGGAGAACTGACAGAAGGGCTACTCTGCGGCCAAACGCCGTTAAGCTGTGAGCTCGGCCAATGCCAAGTGAATGAGCAAGTGTTACGTAGCCAATCGGATCGGGATTTCAGTGGCGCCCTGTATCAACTGACCTATGAACACAACGCCCGCGATTGGTTTGCCTACGGCGAGTACCACGACGTGTCTCCCGATTTTCGCGCCGATTTAGGCTTTGTGGAGAAAATTGATTACCGCACCTTTATGGCCGGTGGTGGCTTAATTTGGTATCCCGAAACCGTATTTAACAAGATTAAATTCGGCGGCGACTGGGATATCACCCACAATCAAGCTGGGGAGCAGCTAGAGCAAGAGTTTGAAATCTTTTGGGAAATGTATGGCGCGCTGCAGAGTGAGTTATCCTTTGGGATAGAAACTCGAGAACGCGTCGGCCCACGCCATGACAGCGCGCAACTAGCAGTATTAGGTAATAGCAATCAATACCAAGAAACCCAAGGCTGGCTTTACGGCGCGATTACGCCCACCTCAGCCCTGAGTCTTGAGCTGGAGATCCATTACGGCGATGAGATTGACTTCCTTAACGATCGATTAGGCACAAAAACCTTAATCAATCCGATATTCAAATGGAAAATTGCCAACGGCCTGTCGGTGGATGTTTCCCATCAATATCAACATATGGAAGTCGAGCAGGATAAACTCTTTAGCGCAAACCTCTCGGATGTGCGCCTGCACTGGCAATTGAGTCTGCACAGCTTTATTCGCCTATCGAGCATTTACACCCAAATCGAGCGTAATCTTGCACAGTATTTTTATTCGACACCCGATAGCGAAGAGGCACACTTAGGGAATGAAATCCTCTACGGCTACAAACTCAATCCCCAGAGCGTGTTCTATTTGGGCTATTCTGACAGTTTAACCTCGGATGATGAGCTCACTCGTCTCACTCGGGATGAGAAAACCTATTTTATGAAGCTAAGTTACGCCTGGTTACTCTAGGCTGAAAGATTGAGCATAAAGCCCACAGCAAGGCTTGTGGGCTTAAATCTGAATGCTAACTAAGACTCATGGATACCCAATAAGCTTGGGCTGGGAAGCACAATCCCCATTGCGGTGAGCTCCACTCCCCAATGTCGCACCAGCGCAAGATACGCCTGCTCGAAGGGATAGCGTGGCTTAGGGAATACCCACTCAGAAGGGAAGCACCATTCCTCCTCGCTTTCATCAATCGCTAAATAAATGGCGAAATCATGGTTTGTCTCGCTCAGCGCAGCGATTAAATTCGTCGCCATCGCGACCCTGTGGGCAGAGGTAAATCCCAACTGTTCACCAAACTCATCAAACACATAAGCATCGAACAACGCTTGCAGCTGTGCGGGATCTAAAGGATCGTAGCGATTGAGTGTTTCCCCGAGTGTTTCCTCGCGGTCATAACAATTAAAAGCGCCAAGAAACCAGCTAGGATTGGGATGAAACGGAAGATCCGAATCAGGATGAAGAAGCGTCATGGTGACAGGTTCTCGTATTGCAACGGAGGTTTATAGAAAAAGCGTTTTTAGGCCGCTAACTGCCTTGTCTGAGTAAAGGCATTTTCGGCTAAGGTACCGCATCAAGCCGTTTTATCAATGTGCTGATATAAAAGCTAAAGCCCCATTAGTGATAATGGGGCTTTAGTCAATTTAGCGTTTTTGCAGGATCACGCTACCGATGGAGTAACCCGCGCCAAAGGAGCTTAATAGCCCTAAATCGCCCGCCTTAAAGTCAGCGGAATATTTATGGAAGGCAATCACTGAGCCTGCGGAGGCGGTATTGGCATACTCGTCGAGCACTACGGGCGCTTGCTCAGGCGTTACCTCATCCCCTAGCAGCTTTTTCACCACAAATTGGTTCATGTTGATGTTGGCTTGGTGCAACCACAAACGTTTAAAGGACTGTGGCGTAAGGGATTGCTCGGCCAAATGCTCGTCTAAATGTTGGTAGATCATCGGCAACAGTTCTTTAAAGACTTTGCGGCCTTGCTGATGGAATAACTTATCCGCCTGATGCGCCGAGCTTGGATCGCAGCGATTTAAAAACCCGAAATTACTGCGAATATTGTTTGAGTAGTCAGTAAAGCAACGACTTGAAACAATGTTAAAGCCCTTATTGGCGGCCACTAGGCTTTGCTCTTCAAGCACCATAGCGGTCGCCACATCCCCGAAGATAAAATGACTGTCACGGTCACGGTAGTTCACCTGCGCCGAACAAATTTCGGGGTTAATCACTAACACCCGTGACGCCGAGCCCGTTGCAATCGCATTGGCGGCAGCCACAATGGCAAAGGTGGCCGAAGAACAGGCAACCTGCATATCGTAGCCATAGCCACGGGTCCCCAGTGCCCGCTGTATTTCAATCGCCATCGCAGGATAAGCCCTCTGCGTATAAGCACAGGCAACGATCACTAAATCGATTTGCTCGGCCTTCACATCCGCTTGCTTAAGCGCCATCACTGCCGCCTCAACCCCAATTTCGGCCTGCATAGATAACTCGTCACTGCTGCGCTCAGGAATAAGCGGCATCATGATTTCAGGATCGAGAATACCGTCTTTAACCATCACATATCTGTGTTTGATGCCCGAGGCCTTCTCGATAAACTCACTGGAGGAATAAGACAGCGGCTCGACATGACCCTGCTCAATTAATCCTGCATTTTCAAGGTTAAACATATCGACATAGGCGTTGAAGCTCTCCACCAAAGCTTCATTTGAAATACTGTGTGGCGGCGTAAATAAACCGCTGCCAGAAATAACGACCTGTTTCATAGGTGCTCCGAACGGGTGCTTGTTGTAAGGTGAGCAGACGTCGCATTATTCTGTGTTGGCACGGTGGCCAATGCGTGTTCAGCCTGCGCCTGTTGCTGCTCTAATTGTTGCTTTTTATGCATTTGCGCTAAGTCTATCACGACTGTGGAAGATATTTTATCTTGGATCCCCTGCCGATTGGCATCCCAAAATATCTGCATAAAGCCCAGTAAGCCCGTCGTGAAGCCCGCCGCATAACCGCCATAACGGCCAAATGCCCCCCAAAGGCTGATTTTAGCGCCATCGAGTTGGATAACGCGGATGCCTAAGAGTTTCTTACCTAAGGTCTGACCATCAAATTTGGCGGTAAACACAGTGAAGTAAAATGCGGCCCAGCCAAAACCTAAGCCCATATCGCTCATAAAGCCTTTGATCCACGCCAGCACACTGCGGGTGTCACTCTCTTCCTCATCGGCTTCACTGTTGCGGCTTTCGGTTTGATGCAAAGGATTGAGGTTGGCGTCAGGAACTAAGGGAGCGTTTTGCATGGCCGCTCGATTATCGGTTTGAGCGTGGACTAATCCATCGGTTTGCGGTTCAGATACGGGAACGGCATCAAGCTTGCCAGCGAGCGACTGATTTAGCTGTTGCGGCGATGATAATGTGTTTGGATCTTTAGCTAAATCCTTTGCTGAATTTTTCACAGAGCCCTTGGTGGAGTCTAGGGTGACTTCAAACACCTTCACCTCGGGCCAGAGGCTGCCCGCCATCATTTCATCACGTAACAGTGCTTTATCGGCATAGGATAACTCCGTGCTCGCTAAAGTATCTAATACCATATCGCGACGCTCAGCTGCCGACATTCCCTCCATGGGCCCATTTTCGAGCGTCTGCTGCAAAGCACGGATCTGTTCACGGGCACAATCGGTATTTTCACAGAGTCCGAGGGAGACAAGATCTGGAATCGCCTTAACAACAGCATTAATATCCTGGGGCGCGGAGACCTTTTCGCGGGTGGATTGATTCGATTGATGGAAATTCCACAAATTTCCCGCCGAGCTAAAGAGCATTAATCCCAGCATGGCAGCATAAAGGCCCCATTTGAGTAAGCGGCCAAATTGGCGACTGCGTTTCTCGATATAAATAATCCCCACCACCAGCAGAACAAACAGCCAATCCATTTGTTCGGCTAAAATAGTGATGAATAAACCGTCGATTAACATCGCCAGCGCCCGCCTTAATGGCGTCGCTAGCGGGGTGTAAAGCACAGATTCGGCAATAGTGAATGCCTTAGGGGTGACCATAGTTCTTGGATCTTTGCCCAAGTCCGTTTGTTGTTGCTTCATAGTGTGGCAATCCGGTTCCGATAGCGGTTTTATAAGTGAAACATCAAGTGGTTATTCTTTTATACGCGTAATTTTTTATTGATGTTAGCAAGAGGTTAACACAGTTAAACCCACAGCCAATTGGGCTTTGCGAATAACAGGATTATCTTTAATAACCAAATCGAATAAAGAAGAACAAACAATCACTTCTAAATGCGCCACAGGCGATTATGATTCAATAGTGCAAACATAGGAGCAAGCAATCCATGAGCAAAATTTTCGAAGACAATTCATATACTATTGGCAACACCCCGTTAGTGCGTTTAAACCGCGTAAGCCAAGGTAAAGTGCTGGCAAAGGTCGAAGCACGTAATCCAAGTTTCAGTGTCAAATGCCGTATCGGTGCCAATATGATTTGGGATGCCGAGAAAAAAGGCCTGCTCACCAAAGATCACGAACTGATTGAGCCTACCTCAGGTAATACCGGGATTGCCTTAGCCTATGTGGCGGCCGCCCGTGGTTATAAGCTGACGTTAACTATGCCAAATACTATGAGCTTAGAGCGTCGTAAACTGCTTAAAGCCTTGGGTGCAAACCTAGTGCTGACCGAAGGTGCAAAAGGCATGAAAGGTGCTATCGATAAAGCGGAAGAAATCCGTCAATCAGCGCCAGAAAAATACATTATGCTGCAGCAATTTAATAACCCTGCTAACCCTGAAATCCACGAAAAAACCACAGGTCCAGAGATTTGGAACGATACCGATGGTGCAGTGGATGTGTTTGTTGCGGGTGTAGGTACTGGCGGTACTATCACAGGCGTGAGCCGTTACCTGAAGAAAGTGGCTGGCAAAGCCATTACTTCTGTTGCGGTAGAACCCGCTGACTCACCAGTTATCACCCAAACCCTAGCGGGATTACCAGTACAACCAGGTCCGCACAAAATCCAAGGTATTGGCGCAGGTTTTATCCCTGGTAACTTAGATCTTGAGTTAATCGACCGCGTTGAAACCGTCACCAACGATGAAGCCATCGACATGGCGCGCCGCTTAATGCAAGAAGAAGGCATTTTAGTCGGTATTTCTTCTGGTGCAGCTGTGGTTGCGGCTAACCGCATCGCAGCTCTGCCTGAATTTGCGGATAAGAACATTGTGGTTATCCTGCCTTCAGCTGCTGAGCGTTACTTATCTTCGGTACTGTTCCAAGGCCAGTTTGGCGACGAAGAAAACATTCAGTAATCAGGCGATTCGGCCTGCAAAAATACCCAGCCTTGTCTGGGTATTTTTATGGCCGAAATTTATCGGTAATCACTATTAACACCACTTAACCGCCCTTCAGATCCGCATTTATCCACTAAGTTGGAGCTAGTTCATAGTTTTCCATCACCGCTCTGACTTTTGCCGTTAACTTCGCTATAAAGGCTGTATTTCTTTGTAAACTCAGCCAATTTATGTCCTTCTATCACACCCCGAAAGCCTTAAGTGCCTTTGATGCCAAATTTGAGGCGCAAAAAATCGCCTTTGGCCCCATCAGTTTTCAGGTTGCCCATTGCCTGCTGAAATTTGAAGTATTAGCCACCATTGACCAAGCAGGCGAACAAGGGGTAAGCATTGCCCAACTCGCGCAAACCAGTGTGTTAAACGAGTATGCCCTTGGCGTCTTACTCGATATGGGATTGAGTATGGGACTGGTATGGCTCAATGGCGATGCCTATGTACTCGATAAAACAGGCTATTTTTTACTGCACGATGATATGGCGGCCATTAACCTCAATTTTGTGCAGGACGTATGTTATCAGGGACTGTTTCAACTGGATAAGGCACTAGTCGCGGGTAAACCCGCGGGCTTAGCGGTATTTGGCGATTGGCAGACGATTTACCCCGCCCTTAAGGATTTACCTGCTGAGGCTAAGGCCAGCTGGTTTGCCTTCGATCACTATTATTCTGACCACGCTTTTCCGCAGATTTTACCCTTAGTGTTTGCCCATTCGCCCAAGCATTTAGTCGATATTGGCGGAAACACAGGTAAATGGGCGCTAAGCTGCTGTGAGTTTGATCCAGAGGTTGAAGTCACCCTGATGGACTTCCCCGGCCAATTAGCCGTAGCCAAAGACAATGCTGCCAAGCATGGCTTTGCCGAGCGGATCCATACCTTTGCCACCGATTTGCTCGATGAATCACGCCCCTTTGTCGAAGGCGCCGATACCTATTGGATGAGCCAGTTCCTCGACTGCTTCTCTTTGGAGCAAATCCTCAGCATTTTGCAACGCACCGCTCAGGCGATGACGCCAAATAGTCAGTTGTTCATTGTCGAAACCTTCTGGGACAGACAACCTTCCGCCGCCTCAGCCTATTGCGTCAATGCGACTAGCTTGTATTTTACTGCGATGGCCAATGGTAATAGCCGTATGTACCACTCTAAGGACTTGATAACGTTACTACATCAAGCGGGCTTATACGTCGATGAAGACACTGACAACCTTGGTCTGGGGCATACTTTGCTGCGTTGTAAACGAAAACCTTAAGCGTTAGAAAATTTGAATATCTGAATAAAATTAATCAATTTTATTTATCAAATCCTCGACCATACACTGACATTAACAGATAGACACATCGAATTAATGTCAGTGTTGAGAGGTAACAAACATGACTTCAAAACGTAAACGCTGGACAGCACAGGCAGCAAAATTACCTAGCCCTATGGGCGGACTCGCCCTCGCGATTGCAAGCTTAGGTTGGACTTGGGAGAGTGTGATGCCCTCACTCAATGGTTGGGGCCAACTGACAGGGGCAGCCATCGCCTCAGTTTTACTCATGCTGCTTGCGGCAAAATTTATACTGCATCCCTCAGTGCTGAAAAACGAACTCAGCCATCCGGTCGTCGGTAGTGTGATCCCGACATTCGCCATGGCCTTGATGGTAGTGTCGAACTTACTCGGCCATTATTTCCCCCATGCAGGCTTAACCCTTTGGCTAACCGCCATTGTTATCCATGTCATCTTTTTAGGCGCCTTTATTTACTACCGCGCTATCGACTTCAAACTCGAACATATGGTGCCCAGCTGGTTTGTGCCACCCATTGGCATCATAGTGGCGGCAGTATCCTTCCCAAGTAATGGCGCGCCTTGGTTAGTGAACTTGATCCTAGCCTTCGGCATGCTCGCATATTTAGTCATGTTGCCATTGATGCTCTATCGATTAATCTTCTGTCAGGCCGTGCCCGATGCCGCTAAACCAACGATTGCCATCCTCGCCGCGCCAGCCAGTTTATCGTTAGCGGGCTACTTAACTGTGTGCGATCAACCTTCGATTGCCTTGGTCGCCATATTGGCCAGTATTGCAGTATTGATGACTGCAGTGATTTATCTCGCTTTTTTCCATCTGCTCAAATTACCCTTTAGCCCTGGCTATGCAGCCTTCACCTTTCCCATGGTGATCGGCGCGACGGCACTGTTTAAAACCGCCCACTGGCTCGCGCAATTTAGTCAAATGAACGAGCTCAGCCAATGGGTAAAATTACTTGCCGACTTCGAACTCGGTGTTGCAACCTTAGTCGTTTGTTATGTGGCAGTAAGATATCTTCTCCATTATCTTCCTCAACCGATCCCCAAAATGAATAAAGTTACTGCGGCCTAAAATAAGTCCTAAGTATTAAAACGGTAAAAAACTGGACAATAATCATCCAATAAAACTTACTCGTTAGACATTTGTTAAATACAATGCGTGAATTAAAATTCACGCATTGTATTTAATTAAACATCATCTTATAAAAACTAAAATTGACTAAAGTTGTCGCATAAAAATTATAGAGCAAAAAACAAACAAAACAGTACAGCAGTCGCTATTTTAAGGTATTTTTAATAAGTCACCACGCAAAATACAGTATTCAGAACTGTATATTTAGGATGCGCGGAAATAAATTTTAATTATCCAAAAAAAGTATGATTATTTTATTATTACAAATATTTTCAATTTTAACAAAATAAAAACAAACAACAAACCTTTCATTAATTATATCGTTTATTTTATTATCAAAATCCATTAACCCTCGCTAAAAACCATTCTTTAAAACGAATTTGAAGCAGCTAATTAACAACTGAGCAACAATCAACATTTAACTATCGCAACCTTCATAAATTTACACTGTTGCACTTGTTATTTTCTTGTGGTTATATCTTGAGCCTAATTAAATAGGACCCTATTTCTTACAACGTTCCGTATTTAATTAAAATAACAATTAAACAAATAACAAGTGTTAAGGGAGAATGATATGCGCGCTAATTCGACATTAGCCAAAGCGGTTCGCTTTGCGTTAATTGGTGGTGCAACCACAGCAGCTTTATCTAGCACAGCTATTTATGCAGCAGAAGATAATGCTAAGGTAGAACGTATTGAAGTAACGGGTTCTCGTATTCAAAGAACGGATATGGAATCTGCTTTACCTGTTACGGTTTTATCAGCAGAAGATATTGCCAAAACAGGTTTAAGTGATGTTTCTGCTGTTTTAGCACAAATGCCATTTAACACTGCTGGTAGTTTTATTAGTGATGCAGGTAGCTCTGCAAGTAACCATGCCAGTTCTGGTATGCGTGGTTTAGGTTCAAACCGTACGTTAACCCTGATCAACGGTCGCCGTATTGCGCCATCTGCAACCTTTGGTGGCGATTCAACGAACCTCAACTTAATCCCTATGGATGCAATCGAGCGTATTGAAATTTTACGTGACGGTGCATCAGCAATTTACGGTTCAGATGCTATCGGTGGTGTAATTAACATCATCCTGAAAAAAACCTTTGACGGTTTAGCATTCGACGCTAAGTTTGGTAGCCCAACTCAAGGTGGTAGAGATGAGAAATCAGCTTCTGTCACTTTCGGTAATACTAGCGATAAAAGCAGCAGCTTAGTGATCATCGAACACAAGCAATTTGATCCACTACAAGGTGGTCAACGTCCTCACTTAACGGCTAACTGGGATAAAAAATACGGTCGTAGTGGTTTATATGCGCCAGAAGGCACATATCGTCCAGTTGAATCTCGCCCGGTAAAAGGTGCTGATGGTACTTTCGGCACTCCTGTTTATACAGGTTTGCAAGTTCCAGGTAAGGACTGTCCAGCGGATCGTATTGTTACCAGCAAAGACGGTTCTGCTTGTGGTTTTAACCAATTTGATGGCACTGATTACCTACCAGATCAGACAAAAGACTCTGTATTCTCGAATATGACTTATCGCATTACCGATGAATTAGAGTGGTTTGGTCAAGCTATCGTTATGCGTGATAAATCCATCACCTCTTCAACTGCGCTATGGACTCCTAACTTATACATGGCAGCAGATAACCCATTAAACCCAACATTCGGTACCGCTAATGCATCTGAAGTGCAAGCCTATCACCGTTTGAAAGGGGTTGCAGACCGTAAAACAGAATTCGATTCAAACGTAGTTGATATCGTAACGGGTCTAAACCTTGAATTAGATGCAGGCTCTCTAAGCTGGTACGTACAATACTCAGATCAAATCGTGAACATTGAAACTGACTCTTACGTATTCGAAGATAAGTTACAAGAAGCAGTAGATAAAGGCTTGTACAACCCATTCGTTGAGGGTGGTAACGCAACCCAAGACACGTTAGACACCTTCTTACACACAGCTACTCGTAAAGCGACATCTAACACAACAGGTACTGGTATATCTTGGGCTGCACTGGCTCCAATTTCATTACCTGGTGGTGACTTAGGTTACGCAGTGGGTATGGAATACCAAAAAATCGAATACAAAGATACCCGTGATGCTCAACAAGCAGCAGGTAACGTATTAGGTACTTACGGCGGTGATTCTGCTGGTGATAGAAGCTATAAAGCAGCATTCGTTGAGTTGGAACTGCCAGTATTAGATCACTTAAACGTGAAACTAGCGAGCCGTTACGACCAATATAGCTTGCCAGATGTTGGTCAGCTTTCAAGCTCTGTAAACGTACGTTACGAAGCATTAGATAACCTAGTGTTACGTGCATCTTACGGCCAAGGCTTTAGAGCACCATCACTGGATGACTTGTTAGGCAAGCCAGCAACCAGTTATGACAGAATCACTGACACCACTCTGTGTCAAAGTCTGCCTGCTGATCAGAAAGACGGCAACCCAGCTTGTGAAGATAACCAATACCTACGTAAGAGTTCAGGTAACACAGAGCTAGATCCTGAGAAATCTGCTCAGTACTCTTTCGGTGCCGTATGGAATATCACTGAAAACATCGACTTAGTTGTTGATTATTACAACATCGAAATCACAGACCAAGTCAGCTACATCGATGCACAAACAATTGTGGATTTAGAAGCGATTGGTGGCTTAGGTGCTTATGACCCTAACTACATCTACGTCAAACGTAAAGCTGACGGTACCATCGATGAAATTGGCGCTGGCAACATCAACATGGATGGCGTACAAACATCAGGTCTTGACGTGTCATTCACCTCAAACTTCGATTTTGCTGAATTTGGTGCATTTAAGTTTGCGGTTGAAGGAACCTATGCTCTTGAATATACAGAGCAAGCAAGCCCGATTGCAAAACGTTATGACGTATTAGGCACTAAGGGTTATCCACCACTACGTTTCAATACAACATTTAGCTACGCCATTGATGACTTCTCAGCATCTTTGATTGCTAAATACATTGATTCTTATGATGGTGAAACTCCACAACAACAAGAAGTTGGCACAAATAAACAAGACTTCTCATCGTTCACTACGTGGGATCTGACATTGAACTACGACTTCGACAGCTATGGCAAAGTTACTGTTGGTGCTCGTAACTTGTTCGATGCGATGCCAACAGTTAACTACAGCTTAGGTTACCCTGGATACGATACTGACACCCATAACATCGTGGGCCGTGTAGTGTTTGCAGGATATAAAGTGAAATTCTAATTTCCCTATAGGAAGATAGAAAACCACACAAAAACGGCATCCTCGGATGCCGTTTTTTTATCTCCTGTTTAACCCATTAACTGAGTTAACCTTAGCGCCTATTTACCCGCAGCTTAAGGTGAACCCCAGCGCCCAGCGAAATCCGCGCACCTAGTTAAATCCCGGTACCTAGTTAAATCCAAGATAGTGCGCGCCAATCACCAGCACGCTTGAGACCAACATCAGCAGCAACATAAAACGCCACACAAATTTCAGCCAGTTGCCCCAATCGACGCGGCATACGCCAAGGGTCGCCATCAAAGACGCAGAGGTGGGCACTATGATATTGGTGAGACCATCGCCTAGTTGAAAGGCCAATACCGCCACTTGGCGCGTCACACCAACGATATCAGAGAGAGGTGCCATCAGTGGCATAGTCAATGCGGCCTGCCCTGAACCTGAGGTCACGAAAAAGTTGAATACGGATTGAAACAACAACATAAACCACGCCGAGAGCGCATCCGGCAGATGGCCAATCACCCCACCAGCGCTATTAAGAATCGAATTAAGCACACTTGGTTCAGTCGGTGTACCGCCGCCAAGGAGCAGTAAAATCCCCGAGGCACATCCCACTAAAAGGGCTGGCTCTAGCATGGTTTTAGCGCCGTCCTTAAAACTCTGCGCCACCTTGTTAAGCGTCAATCCATTAAGTTTAAACACGCAGCCAATGACGCCAGCTACCATACCCATGGTAAAAAACTGACTGGCAATCTCAGGGATAAACCAAGCTTTTACCACTACGCCCCAAATCACCCATCCCATAGTGAGCACTAACAATGCTAAAACCAGTATATCGCCAAGATTAAAGCGACTCTCTAATGTCGTATTGGCATGATGCTCTCGAAAATAAGCATCGGACTGAAAACTATGGGATAAACTGGGTTGCTGCTGAATGCGATGGGCGTAACGCATGGTAAAAACAATCCCGAGCAAGGTGAATCCAAGCCACATAGGAAAGCGAAACTCACTGCCTGAAAGAACCGGTATTCCCGCAATACCCTGGGCAATCGCCACACTGAAGGGATTCATCCAAGAACTGGCAAAACCAATTTGAGTCGCCACATAGGTCACCATCACAGTGGTGATGCCGTCATAGCCCAAACGGATCATTAATGGGCAGATGATAATGGCAAAAGCTATGGCCTCTTCTCCCATGCCAAACACGGCGCCACCAAGGGAAAACAGTGTAAATATCACCGGAATAAATAACTTTTCATTGCCACGGGTTTTATCGATTAACTTTAAGATGCCGTTATCTATGGTGCCTGTGGCCATCACCACCCCAAAGGAACCGCCAATCACCAGCATGAACATTATCACGCCAATCGCACTGCCCCATTTAGATCCTGAAGTTAGGCCCTCAAAGGCGAAGTTAAAAAAGCCAACCCCGCCCTCGCCTTTAAACAATGCCACAGGTTGCAATTTAGGCTCGCCCGCAGCATCCAATTGATAGGCAAAAGAAGTAGGGTCGACCACCGTCCGCGCTTTATCGACGCCATCAGCCAGATAATGCACCTCTTGGGTTTGAAACGACCCGATGGGGATAAAATAAGTCATTAATCCCGCGAGCAATGCCACAAAAAAGATGATCACTAAGGTATCGGGCATTTGAAATGGTGAGGGAGTGTGTGAAGCGGATGATGCCGGAGCAGTCTGAGCTGCTTCTGTTGGCTGATTCGTCGAAAGTGGAGTCGTCATAGATGCGCCATTTTATGTCAAACGGAAAAGGCCGCACTATAAACTAAAGCGCTTTAAATCAGTATATAAAATCTTCACTCACTTGCATGAATATGCAAAATGGTCACATCTATCACAAACAAGTAATCTGCATAAAAAAGCCTTTGCGGTGAAAAAACAAAAAAATGCCCAGTAAAACTGGGCATTTCTATAAGCCTAAGGTAAACAGTCACTCAAGGAACACTTACCACAAACCTAAGCGACTGACTCGCTTAGTTACAAACTCTCTTACTTACTCTCTTGGCTATTTTTCGCCTTTTCGGTATGCAAGGGCGACGCAAAAAAGTGTGGTTGATGGGATTTTTGCGGATCGGGTAAGGCAATTTGGCCCTGCTCAATCCACCAATAACCGAGACCGACGATCACACCGCCGCCGACGATGTTGCCTAAGGTCACAGGAATTAAGTTATTGAATACAAAATTTGTTACCGTTAAATCAGCAAATTGTTCTTGGGTAATACCTAAGGAAGCAAAAAACTCCGGACTTGCCACAGCTTGAATTGTTATCCCAAACGGCACCATAAACAGGTTTGCAATGCTGTGCTCAAAACCGCTACTAACAAACATGGCTACAGGTAGGATCAATAAAATGGCTTTGGTTAGCGATTCTCGGCTGGCGAAGGTCATCCAAATACCAAGACATACCAGCATATTACATAAAATACCTAAGCTAAATGCTTGAATCCATGTATGGTGCAGCTTATGTTGTGAAACCTTTAAAGCATTTAGTCCCCAATTTCCGCCATCAAGCTCATATAAGCCCGCCGCCATAATCAAGCCGACCATCAACATGGCGCCGACAAAGTTGCCTAGGTAAACTCGCGTCCAGCATTTGAGTAACTCACTGGTAGTCACTTGTTTTTGCGCCCAAGCCACACTGCTTAAGACTGAACTAGTGAACAACTCGCCGCCGCAAATCACGACCAAAATTAACCCTAAGCTAAAGGCGATACCGCCCACAAGACGTACTAAGCCCCATGCACTATCGCCCGCGCCCGTGGTGACGGTCAGGTAAAACACAAAGGCTAAAGCAATAAAGGCACCCGCAAATACCGCTAAACCAAAGGATTGCCAAGGCGCCTTAACCACTTTGCTTTTGCCGTAGATTTCGGCTTGGTGATAACAACTAAAATGCGAAGAAACCTGCACAGGCTCATAGCCATTTGATGATGTCTGTGGAGCGTTAGCATGTGAGTCTTTCATAACCTTACTCCCAAACCCGATAAACAAACGCGAACTTGCAACATAGGTCTCTCCTACAGCGCCGAGGCGCAGATCAAACCAATCAAAATTTACATTAAGACTTGCTTAAATGATGACTCACTAAAGTCACGCTTTGTAACATACAAATCGTGTTCGCCGTGAAGCAGAGTTTGCCAAAGCGTGATGTTATTCACAGGTAAAATGTAAAATTTTTGAAGAGGTAAACACAATAGGTTAATTGGTCATACCAATTTTGTTTGCATTTTACCAATTTATCATCGCCCACCTGAGCATTATTCACTGACTAGATTAAGCAGATTTAACCTTATACAGAGTGAGTGAAGCATAAGTATCCTTCACTGAGATGGCAGCTTGTTGACTAAGTGCTGCAATCTTTTAAATAGCAGCTCAACAAGAAATCACAGTATTCGAAGCCCGACACAACAATATTCCGCATCAACCTCCATAACTTTAAATGCTTTAGCACCGCCAAGCATTCCGTATAATCAGGCCTTTTTCATCGCAGCTTTACCTGCCAATTGGAGATTAAATCGTAACCATTAAAAATCAATCGATACGGTGATAGCTTTCGCCGGTTAAAAGCGCGACAGTCTGTTAAATAAGCGATAGCTTCAGCCCGTAATGGGCCAACAAAAGCGTGCTTTAATCCTTATTGTGCTAAAAAAATGCTACCTCGCTAGCAAATTTAAGATTAACAGAGGACAAACTCGCCCGTTTAAGATGCGAGACAGTAAGAGCTATGTTAATATGCCCATGGATAATTGGTCTTACCAATTTATAAAAAGAGTTATCGATAGCCGATAATCCACGTTAAACGTATATTTGTCATCTTATCGGGTATCAATAGACAGACACTTGGCGCGATAAACATCCCCAAGTTCCAGTTCCCATCATAGGGCGTCATCTTGAAGGGAGCTTTAATCAGGAAATAGCAATTGGCCTATACTCAACATGGCTTACCCCATGAGCGCCAATGACCTTTATCTCAACCAAAAGGTATTAGTACGATGACCGACAAAACTGAACTGTTTGCCAACGCATGGGAAGGTTTTACCCCTGGCGATTGGAAATCTGAAGTCAATGTACGTGACTTTATTCAACAAAACTATGCTCCCTATGAAGGTGACGAGTCATTCCTAGCCGGTGCCACCGAAGCCACAACCAAGTTGTGGGACAAAGTGATGGAAGGCATCAAGCAAGAAAACCGTACCCATGCGCCAGTTGATTTCGACACTAAGATGGTTTCAACCATCACTTCCCACGACGCGGGTTATATCAATAAAGATTTAGAAACTATCGTTGGTTTACAAACTGATGCGCCGCTCAAACGCGCTATGTTGCCTAACGGTGGTATTCGTATGGTGGAAAGCTCATGCGCCGCCTACGATCGCGTACTAGATGAAGATGTTAAATACATTTATTCAGAATTGCGTAAAACCCATAACCAAGGCGTATTCGACGTCTACACCCCAGAAATCATGGCATGCCGTAAATCCGGCGTATTAACTGGTTTACCCGATGCCTATGGTCGTGGACGTATTATCGGTGACTATCGCCGCGTAGCGCTGTACGGTATCGACTTCTTAATGAAGGATAAATTTGCTCAATTCAGCTCACTGCAAGCGCAGTTCGAAGCCGGTGAAGATTTATCTAACGTTATCCAACTGCGTGAAGAAATTGCCGAGCAGCACCGCGCTCTCGGTCAAATGAAAAAAATGGCCGCGAAATACGGCTTCGATATTTCTCGCCCAGCGACAAACGCCCAAGAAGCGATCCAATGGACTTACTTCGGTTACTTAGCCGCAGTGAAGAGCCAAAACGGCGCGGCAATGTCTTTAGGCCGTACCTCATCTTTCCTCGATATCTATATCGAGCGCGATCTGAAAAACGGCATAATCACTGAGCAACAAGCTCAAGAAATGATTGACCATTTCGTGATGAAACTGCGTATGGTGCGTTTCCTACGTACTCCTGAATACGATGAGTTATTCTCAGGCGACCCAATTTGGGCTACTGAATCTATCGGCGGTATGGGCTTAGACGGCCGTACACTGGTAACCAAATCCAGCTTCCGTTTCTTAAACACCTTATACACTATGGGCCCAAGCCCTGAGCCAAACATCACTGTGCTCTGGTCTGACAAACTGCCTGTCGGCTTTAAAAAGTACTGCGCGAAAGTGTCTATCGACACCAGCTCTATCCAGTACGAAAACGATGACTTAATGCGTCCAGACTTCCAATCTGACGATTACGCTATCGCTTGCTGCGTGAGCCCAATGGTTGTGGGTAAACACATGCAGTTCTTCGGCGCCCGTGCAAACTTGGCAAAAACCATGTTGTATGCGATCAACGGCGGCGTTGACGAAAAACTGAAAATCCAAATCGCGCCAAAAGCCGACCCCATCACCGACGAAGTATTGAACTTCGATGACGTAATGAATCGCTTAGACGGCCTGATGGATTGGTTAGCGACCCAATATGTCACAGCACTGAACGCTATTCACTACATGCACGACAAGTACTCCTACGAAGCTGCGCTGATGGCGCTGCACGACAGAGATGTACGTCGCACTATGGCTTGTGGTATCGCAGGGCTTTCTATCGCAGCCGACTCACTGTCTGCTATCAAGTACGCTCAAGTTAAACCTGTACGTGATGAAAACGGCATTGCCGTCGACTTTGAGATCAGCGGTGATTATCCAAAATTTGGTAACAACGATCCACGCGTCGACGATATCGCCTGTGACTTAGTTGAACGTTTTATGGCGAAGATCCGCGACCGTAAGATGTACCGTAACGCTATCCCAACTCAGTCAATTCTGACCATTACCTCAAACGTGGTTTATGGTAAGAAAACTGGTAACACGCCAGACGGCCGCCGCGCAGGTGCGCCATTTGCACCGGGTGCAAACCCAATGCACGGCCGTGATGAGAAAGGCGCGATTGCCTCGTTAACCTCTGTAGCGAAACTGCCTTTCGCCCACGCACAGGACGGTATCTCTTACACCTTCTCTATCGTGCCTAATGCCTTAGGTAAAGATGAAGACGGTCGCCGCACTAACCTCGCGGCGTTGATGGACGGATATTTCGCCCACAACGAAGGACACGAAGGCGGTCAACACTTGAACGTTAACGTGATGAACCGTGAAATGCTCGAGGATGCGGTCGTCAATCCAGACAAGTATCCACAACTGACCATCCGGGTCTCGGGTTACGCAGTGCGCTTTAACTCTTTGACCCCAGAGCAGCAGCAAGACGTGATCACACGTACTTTCACAAAAGGTCTGTAAGCTAAATTAGGTAAGGCTGTAGTACAATGTGCTACAGCCTCACTTATTTCAACAGGAGTCACAATGGCAGTTACCGGTCGGATCCACTCAGTGGAATCCTTTGGCACAGTGGATGGTCCAGGCATACGGTTTATCACCTTTATGCAAGGCTGTTTAATGCGCTGTCAGTATTGTCATAACCGTGACACTTGGGATCTGGATGGTGGCAAAGAAGTACAGGTCGACGAGTTAATGAGCCAAATCATTAGCTACCGTCCATTCCTCGATGCCAGCAACGGCGGTGTGACCGCCAGCGGTGGCGAAGCCATATTACAGGCGGAGTTTGTCGCCGAACTCTTTAAAGCCTGTAAGAAAGAAGGCATTCATACCTGTTTAGATACCAACGGCTTTGTGCGTAAGTACACGCCAGTGATCGATGAGCTACTCGATAATACCGATCTAGTTTTGCTCGATATCAAGCAAATGAATGACGAAAAACACATTGAACTGACGAAGGTCAGTAACCACAGAACGCTGCAATTTGCCGAGTATCTCGCCAAACGCAATCAGCCTACCTGGATACGTTATGTGGTTGTGGGTGGATTTACCGACGATGAAGCCTCGGCTTTACAACTGGCCGAGTTTATCAAGCCCATGAAGAATATTGAAAAAGTTGAACTCCTGCCCTACCACGAACTGGGTAAACACAAGTGGGAAGCGATGGGAGAAACCTATCAGCTCGATGGCGTTGCACCACCGAGTCGCGACACCATGGAAAAAATTAAAGCCGTGTTTAGCTCACAGGGGATTTACGCGGTCTATTAAGAAGCCAAGGGAGGCTTAAAGCTCCTCCCAATAACTGGCATCTAAGCGCTCAAAGGCTATTTTTAAGATGAGCGCCATATCAAGGTAACACGCCTTAGCGCCCAAGGATTGGCAATGAATGCCCATGGCAGACAATTTCGCACTCAACTGATTACTCCAGTCGAACAGCGATAAAGGTAATGGATGGCGCGCACGCCAGCCTAACCACAATAAGCCCTGCAACGGCAGGCTAATAAAGAACAACGCGATTGTGAGGGCTTGGGGTAAAAACGCCCAACCGTAGGTATAAATCTGACTCACACTCGCCAAAATCGCCAGCACTGGCATCACCAGAATGGCAAGCTGAGTGGCGCGTACCACCCGATACTCAGGAAAATACAAACCGAGTTGTCTAACCATAGGCCACGTCTTCATATAGCGACGACCGTCACCTAAGGTTTTGAGAATATTAATACTCAATTTTAGACACCTACAACAGAGGAACACTGCTTTTACCATAGCACAATCTGGCACTGCGCCCCAAGACTGCGATGGCAAATTACGCAAGCGTTCCCAAGATTTTGAATCGTTAATTTAAACACAATGGCAAAAGGTTTACACATGTCTAATAAACTGGTTTTAGTACTCAATTGCGGTAGCTCTTCACTCAAATTTGCCGTCATTGACGCGCAAACAGGTGACGATCAGATCTCTGGCCTCGCCGAGTGTTTTGGCTTAGAAGACTCGCGCATTAAATGGAAAATCAACGGTGAAAAGCATGAGTCCTCTTTAGGTGCATTTACCGCTCACCGCGAAGCCGTTGAATTTATCGTCAATAAAATCCTTGCTGGTCAACCTGAATTAGCCGCGCAGATCCAAGCCGTGGGTCACCGTATCGTACACGGCGGTGAAAAGTTCACTCGTTCTGTGATCATCGACGAGCATGTGATCAAAGGTATTGAAGAATGTTCTTCACTGGCGCCACTGCATAACCCTGCGCACCTTATCGGTATTCGCGCGGCCATTGCATCTTTCCCTAAACTGCCACAAGTAGCGGTGTTCGATACTGCATTCCACCAAAGCATGCCTGAGCGCGCGTACATCTACGCCCTGCCATACAAACTGTACCGTGAGCACGGTATTCGCCGCTATGGTATGCACGGTACTAGCCATCTGTTTGTTAGCCGTGAAGCCGCTAAAGTGTTGAACAAACCTTTAGAAGAAACCAATGTGATCTGCGCGCACTTAGGTAACGGTGCCTCTGTGACGGCGGTTAAAGGCGGTAAGAGCGTTGATACCTCAATGGGACTGACGCCGCTTGAAGGTTTAGTCATGGGAACTCGCTGTGGCGATCTCGACCCATCTATCATCTACCACTTAGTGCACCAACTGGGTTACACGCTGGAAGAAGTCAACAACCTGATGAACAAGCAAAGTGGTTTGCTCGGGATTTCTGAACTGACCAACGATTGCCGTGGCATCGAAGAAGGTTATGCCGATGGTCATAAAGGCGCGACCTTAGCACTGGAAATCTTCTGCTACCGTCTGGCGAAATATATCGCGTCTTACACTGTACCGCTCGGTCGTTTAGATGCCGTGGTCTTTACCGGTGGTATCGGTGAAAACTCCGACATCATCCGCGAGAAAGTGCTCAACATGCTGCAAATCTTCAATTTCCATGTGGATGGTGAGCGTAACAAAGCGGCCCGCTTCGGTAAAAAAGGCATCATCACCACTGACAACAGTACTGTTGCCATGGTCATTCCCACCAACGAAGAGTGGGTTATCGCCGAAGATTCGATTAAACTCATTACAAAATAATAAGATGATTCAAGCCGTTTGCTCAGACAAACGGCTTTATTATTAGCGACCTACGGCTAAATAAACACAAGCAAAGCAGAGGCGACTCACTCTGCCAAAAACCATCGAACTTAGAGGTTTTTATGTCTCGAAATATCATGTTAATCCCCATAGGCACAGGAGTTGGCCTGACCTCCTTAAGCCTAGGTATGGTGCGCGCATTAGAGCGACACGGGGTAAAAGTCCAATTCTTTAAACCCATTTCACAGCTGCGTCCTAATGATAATGGCCCAGAGCGCTCAACCACGATTTTAAGCAAATCGCCCACGGTCAATCCGTTAGAGCCCTTCGACATGGCCCATGCCGAAGCACTGATCCGCGCCGATCAAACCGATGTGCTAATGGAGCAAATCATTGCCCGCGCAGCAGAATGCGCCAGCAATACCGAAACCCTGATTGTTGAAGGCTTAGTGCCAACCCGTAACCATCCCTTTGCCGACGATGTGAACTACGCCATCGCCAAGGCAATGGATGCGGACGTGATTTTCATTGCCACCCCCGGCAGCGACACCCCAACCGGCCTGATGAACCGCCTCGAAATTGCCTACAACTCGTGGGGCGGCAAAAACAACAAACGTCTTATTGGTGCCGTGATCAACAAGATTGGCGCACCAGTAGACGATGAAGGTCGCGCGCGCCCAGACTTATCGGAAGTATTCGATCATCAAGGCGTACAACGCTCAGATGCGTCCATCATGTTCCAAATGCCAGGTAAGAGCCCACTGCGCATCTTAGGTAGCGTGCCTTACAATCTCGATTTGGTTGCGCCACGCGCATCGGATCTGGCGAAGCATTTACGTGCCCGCATTCTCAATGCCGGCGAGATGAACACCCGCCGTCTGCGTAAAGTCACCTTCTGCGCCCGCAGCTTGCCCAATATGGTCAACCACATTAAGACAGACTCACTGCTGGTGACCTCTGGCGATCGCTCGGATGTGATTGTGTCAGCATGCCTTGCTGCCATGAACGGCGTGAAGATTGGTGCCCTACTGCTCACTGGTAGCTACGAGCCAGAGCCTGAAATTCTGAAACTGTGTGAACAGGCCTTCGAGACAGGTTTACCAGTATTCCTCATCGATACTAACACTTGGCAGACGTCATTAAATATCCAACGCTTCGACCACGAAGTGCCAGTGGATGATGCGGTACGCATCGATTTAGTCCAAGAGTACGTTGCCAGCCATATCGATCAGAGCTGGATTGAAAGCGTGACCAAAAACTCTCCAAGAGAACATCGTTTATCACCTCCCGCGTTCCGTTATAAGCTCACCGAACTTGCGCGTGCCGCCCACAAAACTGTGGTACTGCCTGAGGGTGATGAGCCACGTACCATCAAGGCCGCCGCGATTTGTGCCGAACGGGGTATTGCGCGTTGCGTGCTGTTAGGTAAAAAAGATGAAATTCAACGTATTGCAGCACAGCAAGACGTTGTTCTGGGTGAAGGTGTTGTGATTGTCGATCCCGATGAAGTTCGCGATCGCTATGTTGAACCAATGCTCGATCTGCGTCGCAACAAAGGTTTGACTGAAGTCGTTGCCAAAGAACAATTAGAAGACAACATGGTGCTCGGCACTATGATGCTGGCGCAAAACGAAGTTGATGGTATCGTCTCTGGCGCGGTAAACACTACGGCCAATACGATTCGTCCGCCGCTACAACTGATCAAAACCGCACCGGGTTCTAGCCTTGTTTCTTCAATCTTCTTTATGTTGATGCCAGACCAAGTGCTGGTTTACGGTGACTGTGCAATTAACCCCGATCCTAACGCTGAACAACTGGCCGATATCGCGATTCAATCGGCGGAATCTGCCAAGGCCTTCGGCATCGAACCAAGAGTGGCGATGATCAGCTACTCAACCGGTAACTCAGGTACTGGTTCAGATGTGGATAAAGTGCGTGAAGCGACCCGTATTGCGAAAGAAAAACGCCCAGATCTAGTAATCGACGGTCCACTGCAATACGATGCGGCCGTCATGCCAAACGTGGCTCGCTCTAAGGCGCCTAACAGCCCTGTTGCGGGTCAAGCGACTGTATTCGTGTTCCCAGATCTCAACACAGGTAACACCACTTACAAAGCTGTACAGCGTAGTGCCGACCTCATCAGCATTGGCCCAATGCTGCAAGGCATGCGTAAGCCTGTGAACGACTTATCCCGCGGCGCCTTAGTGGACGATATCGTCTACACTATCGCACTGACGGCGATTCAAGCGTCACAAAACGATGCCAGCAAAGCCTAATATACTTAGCTAAAGCATCATCAAAAAAGCACTGAACTCCTCAGTGCTTTTTTATTTCCGAAGGGAAAAGCTCACAAAAATGGCAGCATTAAACGCTTAAAATATCCTCAAAAGGTCATAAAAATGCTGTTTGGGGAAATTAACACACTGTGAATAGACTGGGAAAAACTAAGAAAATATCCACAAGGAAATGCCTGGATAACGGCGCTACGGAAAAGCGTCACTTTTTAACCAGCAAATAAATCGATATACAATCAGCCACTTAAAAATTATCCATCTAGTCTTCAACATAGTTGTCCACAGATTCTGTGGATAACCTAATGAAGTCATCCTTTCAGATATGCCACAGGCGGCCGATCCGAGTCAAGTCATTTTCGACAGTGTCCACCATTATTACAAAACTTGAACATAGCCGCTAAAATCGCGATACTCATGACAAATTCCTATAACGAAAAGCCATGAGAACCTTATTTTTCCTTTCACTATTGTTTTTGTTTGGTTGTGGCGATGCTGGAGACAAAGAGCAGCACGTGCTCACTCCCGAAGAGGTAAGTCTCGGCTTTTTTAGCGCCATTTACGTTGACCGAGATGTGGAGAAAGCCAAGTTATATGTCGATGCTCCACTCAAAGAAGTCTTAACCCACTATTACATCGCCGCAGCGGTACAGCGTAATATGCTCGGCCTGTCGATGACCAATGTCGAAATGGAAATTGATGATATTGATATCGACTTTTTCCGTAAGTTCACCAAAGACGTCATGGTCGTCGTTAAGATGAAGGGCTTAAAGGGTGGACAGCCTTGGATTGATGACAGAACCATTCGCCTGCATAAAATTGGCGGCAAATGGATTATCGTTGAGTTCATGCCCGAAAAACGTAAGGTGAATGGCTAAACGGTTTCCCCCACTCAGCTTGCACTCCTACAACGGATAAAAAAATAGCAACCCTAGGGTTGCTATTTTCATGTGCTTGTATTTGTTACTTCAGACTCAGAATCCGCACTGTAAACCTCAGGTTTACAAGACTTAGACCGCTTCTTCTTCGCTCTGTGCAGGTAAAGACGTCATCACGTCGTCTTTAACTTGGTAGTAGGCGTTTTCGTATTCATGAACTTCCATAACAACTCCTGCTCGATTTTGTAAGGTCGCAAAGGCATGCCGTTCTATGCTGACATTTTGCCCATGAGGAAAGGGAATTTCCGTGGCGCAGAGTATACCAAAGCCAGATCGATAATTACAGAAAACTTTCAGTTTTGTTTCGATGTAAAAGATAAAAACGGTTTTTAACGCTTAAAAAGCCGTAAAAACGTATCTAAAAATGAAAGCCTTTCAGTTGATATAGCCTAATGAACTAAAGGGCGCGTGCTTACAA
The DNA here is from genome assembly GCF_029835735.1 of Shewanella sp. GD04112. NCBI lineage: Bacteria > Pseudomonadati > Pseudomonadota > Gammaproteobacteria > Alteromonadales > Shewanellaceae > Shewanella > Shewanella sp. GD04112. Next base: position 1,838,039 of record NZ_JAOEAL010000001.1, on the reverse strand, counting down.
ACAAAGAATCTAGGAAGACGGGCACAAACTGCTATCAATTAAATAATGATGCGAGTAGGAGGTCGATATGAATGCCATCATTGAGTTTGAAGCAGTAAAACTCACTACCTTATTCAACCACGGCGATATCTTGGGGATCCATATGTTTATGGATCAAATGAATATCCCGCTCGATGTGCAGGATAAGCTCTATTCTGAAATTTCGGCGCTTAAGCACTTAGACCCACACAATGTCAGTCTCGCCATTGAACATCATGGGCAATCGCAACTCTCGGAGCGGTTAAGCTATTAACAGGCTAATTAAGTAAAGATGAGATAAGGCGCGAAGCGACATCATTAGACGCCATCATAAAGCCTTTCAAGGTCTTATGATGGCATTTTATGACAGCGTTTAATGAGACCAGAGTGCTTACACTTTTAAGCGGTAGCGCAGCACCTTTAATGATTTCTCCTCAGAGACATCAACAAAGGCGGCGGGATTGGGTAAGCGCTCAAGGTATTCGAGTGCTGGCGCGGCGTCTTCAACCTGCTGGCGCAAAAATTGAGTATCGAGTTCCGGTGCATTTAAGCAGAGTAGCACCTCGGCATTCTCGGCTAACAACTCGGGTAAATGCCTGATCAAACGCACGTAATCCTTAGTCGCCACGAAACTGCCCTTTTGATTACTCGGCGGATCGGCAACCACTATGTCATAGGGGCCTAACTTGCGTAACTTACCCCATGACTTAAAAATATCGTGCCCTAAGAAACGTGCGCCCGCGCTAAAGCCATTGAGAAGATGATTCTGCTTGCCTATGGCTAACGCCCCTTTACTCATGTCCATGTTCACGACTTCGTCGGCACCGCCCTGCAGTGCTGCCACCGAGAAACCACAGGTATAAGCAAACAAATTCAGCACTTTCTTATGGCGAGCATGGGCTCTAACCCATTCACGTCCATTGGCCATATCGAGGAACAAACCGTGGTTTTGTCCCCGCAATAAATGCACCTGAAACTGGGCGCCGTTTTCGCTGACCACATGGGGATCGGGCACCTCCCCCGCCAGTACTTGGCTAAAGGTTTCGCCTGCACTGCGGTATTGATACACCAAGTTCAACGACCGATTGGGCTGTATCGCTTGCCAGCGCGCCGTAATCGCCTGTTGGCACTCGGCCAAATCTGCCGCATCGAGGGGAATAAAACTGGTCAATAACAATACTGGCGCGAACCAATCTAAACAAAGATGTTCGCAGCCAGGGTAATAACCACCGCGGCCATGGAATAATCGCGTGGCATCTTCACCGACTTCTATCGTCGCCAGTGCATCTATAAAACGTTGCATTATCTACTACTTATTATCTGTTGAATGGGTATCGACAGGTTCAGAAATCGGAGCGGTGCTTGTCGATTGGCTCACCAGTTTATCATCCACATCGTCGGATAATAAAATGGCTAACCAGCTACCACTCTTGCTGGATTCGAGGGCAATCTTGACGACCATGGTTAAGGGAACTGACAGCAACATGCCTACCGAGCCCAGCAACCATCCCCAAAAAATTAATGATAAAAACACCACTAAAGTCGAAAGCCCAAGACCACGGCCCATAAATTTAGGCTCGACCAGGTTGCCCATCACCATATTGGCAGCAACGTACAGCAGCGCAGTACCGCCAGCCGCAGCGGGGCCTAATTGGATAAAGGCCAGTAATACGGCGGGAATGGCCGCGATAATCGAGCCAATGTTGGGAATATAGTTGAATAAAAAGGCAATAACAGCCCAAAGCAGCGCGTAATCCACCCCAATAACTGCAAGCCCCACACCGACAATCAAGCCCGTCGCTAAACTTACTAAGGTCTTGATCACCATATATTGATTCACAGATTGCAGAAAACGGTCAATCTGCTGCAAACGCATATCGGGATCGTCCAATGCCAAGTGCAGTTTTTTCGGCAAAGATTGCGCCTCAAACAACATAAAGACGATGGTCAGAATGATCAGGAACAAATTCGCCATCACATTGCCGACACCCGAGAGCATATTGGTGGTCATAGACAACGCCATGCCGGGGTCGAAATAGGCCAGCACTTGTTCCTTGGAGATTTGGATATTCAGCGCCTGCAACTTATGCAGCACCCAAGAAAACTGCTCCACCAGCTGATCGCGATACTGCGGCAACTGCTTAGAAAACTCGTTAATGGAGCTGCCAACAAGGGAGGCGAGCCATAATCCCATCAACACGATAAAACCCATCAGCAGGATCACGGCGAGCCATTTAGGTACGCGGTATTTGGTCATCAAGCCAATCGCCGGATTACAAATCACCGCAATAAAACTGGATAGTACAAAGGGAACAACAATCGGGCTGGCGGCCTTTATCCCTGCCAAAATAATCACCACAAAGGCCATGACGGCAAAACCTTTGTAAGCGGCAGACGGCGTATTGGAACGTGTCATGGCGTAAAAATCCTTCTTGATCTTAGATAAAGTTGTTAGGCTAGCCCAAGAAAAGTCTCAAACTCAATCACCTAAGCCATAAAACTAGATTGTCATTATGAAACCAGAAACCGCGATTATACGCATTAAAAACTTAAGACTGCGCACTTTTATCGGTATAAAAGAAGATGAAATCCAAAATCGGCAGGATGTGATCGTCAATGTCGTCATTCACTACTGTGCCGACAAGGCGCGCAACAGTGATAATGTCGACGATGCGCTGAATTATCGTACCATCACAAAAAAAATCATTGAGTTGATTGAAAACAATCGCTTCTCACTGCTCGAAAACCTCACCAGCCAGACACTAGCCATCGCCAGTGAGCATCCTTGGGTCGAATTTGCCAGCGTCGAAATCGATAAGCCCCACGCTCTGCGCTTTGCCGATTCGGTGTCTATGGAGTTGTGTTACCAAAAACAGCAATAAAGTGATCCCCGCAAGCCCGTTATCGTATATTGCTTATAATCAAAGAAAACCATCAACCAAGGACTCGACGATGAAGATATTGATAACGGGAGCTAGTGGGTTTATTGGTCAGCAGTTAGTCGCCCATTTAGCCAATGAGCATGAATTGGTCTTGCTCACCCGCCACCCCGGCACCAGTCGGCAACTATTAGGCCCGCAGCACCAATATCTCAGTACCTTAGATGAAGTTGATGATTTAAATCATATCGATGCGGTGATAAATCTCGCCGGCGAGCCCATTGTGGCTAAACGTTGGAGCGCGCAGCAAAAGCAGCGCATCTGCGATAGCCGCTGGAATACCACGGCGCGACTAAGCCAACTGATTTTACACAGCTGCACCCCGCCCAAAGTGATGATAAGTGGCTCTGCCATCGGTTTTTATGGCCGCCAAGGTGCTATCCCCATCGATGAAACCGCAGCCCCACACCCCGAATTTAGCCATGATATTTGTCAGGAATGGGAGCGACTCGCGCAGCAAGCCGCCACCAAAACCCGCGTCTGCATCCTACGCACGGGTATAGTGCTTGGCCATGGCGGCGCACTCGCGAAGATGTTGCCACCGTTTAAATTGGGGCTAGGTGGACCAATAGGCCACGGCTGCCAAGGCATGAGTTGGATACACATTCAGGATATGGTGGCGCTGATAGACTTTTTACTCAACCATGACGAATGCAAGGGCATTTTCAATGCCACCGCGCCTAATCCTGTCAGTAACGCCGAGTTTGCCACCACCCTAGGTCGAGTATTAAATCGCCCAACCTTTATCACGACCCCAGCCGCTATGCTGCGACTCGCGATGGGCGAAATGGCGGAGTTACTTATCGAAGGGCAATTTGTGCTCCCCAAACATGCGCTAGATGCGGGGTTTAGCTTCCGCTTTGAGCGACTCGAACCTGCGCTAAGGGACGTACTCGCGAGTTAACAGTTTTTTCGACTCCGCCATTATCGGTAACTGGCTTGAGAATAAAATGTTACCAAGCGCAGAGTCGAGGGTTAACGCCATGCTGAATAATGGCTTGAAAATCAGAGATAAAAATCCCCTGTGGCGATTTATTTATCGACGTGATTTTTTTAAATGCAGCGCTCGCATCTGGCAACAGCCGAAAAACATAAATGCAACACAATGATTTTAAAGACAATTTAACGACATTGGCGCATTTTTCTGTTACACTCCCCACCTCTTGCTTATCGCTATTGACGTGTTAGCGCCCGCACTGAAGCACAGTTAACACTCCGAGCAAGTTCATTATCTTCAGTATCCGCACCCTCTGTCGCGATGCTGATCAACTACACCAATACGGTTCATATTCGCGCTTAATACTCCTTCTCCAGTCTTGGGGATTGATAAGAATCTGTCCTTAGATCGCGCGTTTAACACTTAGCATTAGATAATGCTAAATAACGAGATGGGTCGCCCTCACTCAGCTTGAATACAGCCAGCTTGAGTACAGCGGTATTCCCACACAAACCATTTGTAAGGAACTATCATGCACACCACTTATACAATTGGCGAACTCGAGTCGTTCTTAATTGCTATCTTCGTGCTGTTTATTGGCCATTCCATCAATCGCCATGTGCGTGTTTTTAGACAATACAATATTCCCGAACCTATCGTTGGCGGACTGGTCGTCGCCGCCGTCGTGGCCTTTTTACATTTCCAAGACATCACCCTCGCCTTTAGTTTACCCATGCAAAACACCTTAATGCTGATGTTTTTCAGTACGATAGGTTTGTCGGCAAACTACAAGCTACTGCTCAGTGGCGGCAAAAAAGTGTTTATCTTCCTTGGCGTCGCTTCGGTTTATATCGTCATTCAAAATGCTGTTGGGGTGAGTCTTGCAAGCCTCCTCGGTTTAGACCCCATCTTAGGCCTTATCGCTGGCTCGATTACGCTGTCAGGCGGCCATGGGACAGGTGTTGCCTGGTCACAAACCTTTGCCGAAAACTACGGCATCAACACCTTAGAGCTTGCCATGGCGGCGGCCACCTTTGGCTTAGTCATGGGCGGCATTATCGGCGGCCCCGTCGCGCAACGATTAATTGGCAAACACAATCTGGTCTCAAGCTACGGCATGGGCCGTAAACACCACGCCACGCATCCTCAACTGGTCACCTACGATCAGCTCGAAGAAGACCAAGTGACCGCTAAGACAATCATCGAAACCCTGTTTGTACTGCTGATCTGCGTTGCTGGAGCCAAATGGTTTACTGTGTTTGTCAGCGAATATCAGCTGAATTGGCTCAAGATGCCGGACTTTGTCTATGCCCTGTTTCTTGGGGTGATCATCGCCAACATCACCGAAGTGACCCGAGGTTATAAACCCCATACTGAGAGTATCGATGTGATAGGTACTGTGGCGCTGTCGTTATTCCTGTCTATGGCCTTGATGAACCTAAAGTTGTGGGAAATTTTGGATCTGGCTATCCCACTACTGATAATCCTGCTGGTGCAAACCGCAGTGCTGGCGGTATTCGCCTATTTTGTGACCTTCAAAATCATGGGTAGTAACTACGACGCGGCGGTGATCACCGGCGGTCACTGTGGCTTTGGTATGGGCGCTACTCCTACTGCGGTGATGAATATGGGCGCACTGGTGTCACGCACAGGCCCTTCTCCGCAGGCCTTTATGGTGGTACCGATTGTCGGCGCCTTCTTTATCGATATAGTCAATTTAATTGTATTGCAGGGCTACCTCAGCTTTTTGATGTAATCGCACAAGGTTTTGTGAAAACGCTTTATCATCAAACAAAAATGGCGCCGATAAGGGCGCCATTTTTTATATCTCGTGAATCTCGTGAAGAGTGAAATCAAAGGACAAATTAGAACGCGCGCATCATGCGTTCTGGTCGCGGCAAGTAATAATCGTTGTAATCCAATGAGAAGACCACTGAGCTTGAGCGGCCAACAATCTCCTCCCTAGGTACAAAACCTATGACTCGTGAATCGGCACTGTTATCTCGATTATCCCCTAACGCCAAATACTGGTTATCAGGAACCGTAACTGGGCCAAAATTAGCCAGCTGCGAGGGCTGCGGATTAAGTCGAATACTGTGGGCTATGCCGCGGAGATCCTCCTGCCATTCGGAGACATTCTCCGGCGCATAGGCACTTAATGTTTGCTGTGTATATACGAGTGGTTTGCCATTTAAATACAAGCGATTATCCCGCATCATCACAGTATCACCGGGTACGGCGATCACCCGTTTAATCAGCTTTTTATCGGCTTTTTTAGAGTCGAACACGATAATATCCCCACGTGTTGGGTCCGCAAGCTTAACGAGTGGGATATGGGTAAATGGCACTCTGATATCGTAAGCCATCTTATTCACCAGAATGCGGTCGCCCTCAACAATCGTCGGCAACATAGAGCCTGTCGGCACAGTATTCCAATCGGCCACCGCGCTCCTGAACACCAGCATTAGGCTGATAAACAATAAAATGGAGCGATTATCTCTAAGTAATGTTCT